>DATDGW010000001.1:0-21407 GCA_036521895.1 Candidatus Sulfotelmatobacter sp.
GGCGGCGGGCCGCTGCCATAGCATGCCTGTCGATCGAGAACCACATTACCGATTGCGCTGAAAACCACTCGTCCCATCCAGCAGCGTCGAATTGAAGAAATAGATCTCAGTTCAGAAAATCATCATTGCCGGACTGGAAGCTCTAATGGATGACCCTTAAAACGTGCGTGATCGGCGGAAGGTGCGCCGCCGCGAAACGACACCTGTTCCTAACGACCGCCTGCTGTTTGATCTGCGCCGTCAGCGTCGTACAAACAAGCTCATCCGGCCCGCTACCCGCTGCACCTTCCGCCACAGCACAATCTGCTCCACAAGCACAAACCCCATCACGGGGGAGCAATCCGCTGAAAGGCGGAGCCGACTTCGTCCGGTTGCCCTCGCGGAAATCAGTCGTGTTTCCCGACCTCGCGACTGACAGGGGAGCACTCAACAGTTGGGAAAAATTCAGACTGGCGGCGAACAACAGCGTGTCGGTATCGACCATCGGCGCTGCACTGCTGGGCGCAGCCTACGGCCAGGCGATCAACCGCCCCTCAGAATACGGCCAGGGCGGTTCCGCCTTACGGCAGGCGCTTCGGGTCCGGGATGGCCCGCGCTGCTTCCGACAATATGTTTGGAACTTTCGCGATTGCATCTTTGTTGCACGAAGATCCCCGTTTCTATGGGAAGAACGGCCTTTCCTTCAAGCAGGCCTTGAGATACAGCGCTGCCCGGGTTGCGCACACGCCAAGTGATTCTCTTCGCGATCTTCTGGTTGGCAGTTCAACGGGTTGGAATCTCCCGTGCCGCGCTGGTCGATCAGGACAATGTCCTGGTCCATGTGGAAGCGGTGGAACATGGGCAGAAGGCAGTTCGTGAGCGTAGCCGCCCCGCGCCGGGCCCGCCTTCGAGAATGAGCAAGGGATCCGGCTGAGGATCACGCTTCAGCGCCGGCGCGACTACGATCTTGAGTGCAATTTGCCGGCCTGCTTTCGTCGACCTGTTCTCGAAAACGTTATAGGTGCCGCAGAAAGCCTCGGTGGGCCCTTCATCAATCTTGCAGGGGTGAAGGCGATCGAGCGCGCTCTGGGAAGAGCGTTGACAACCAGTCAGAACCATGACGGCGAACATCAACGCAGCGAGGATCAACCAAGCGACGATCAGCCGGGCGGCGGGCGACATTACGTCACAGCAGCCAGAGGTCGGCTACCGCGATTTGCGCTTCCCCTGCGCAAAGCCTTAACCAGATTGGATTACAGAATCTTGAGCGAGAACCCTCAGGTTTAGCTTCCTACATATCTCGCATACAAACTTCGCGCGACCGCTGTGTCGGTGGTGCCCTTGATGATGGCGCGGCCGTCGGGGAACAGCGTCATTTCGTAGGAGTCACGCCAGAACTTCAGAACGAAGGCATTGTGTCGAACTGTGCCGTGGGGTTGGAGGCGGCGGCCCAGTTCGACGAAGTCAATAGGGCATTGGCGCTCATGGATTTGCACGGAATTCCTGCCGCACAACGTGATATGCGGTCGACCTTCGCCCGCGAGATGGACGAAGTTCCGCTCCCCGCAAGCGCGGCAGCCGCGGCGAGGTTTGGTGGCGGAGATTTCCGCGTGCTCGTTGCTCCAGACGTCGAACGAAAGCAGCGTTCGCCGGAGTTGCGAAGCGCCCGCGCCACCGACCAGAAATTTGAGCGCCTCGGTGGCCGCGATCGACGCCACCAAGTTGACCGCGGAATTGAGAATGCCGGAGGTCTCGCAGGTTTCGACCATGCCTCGCGGCGAGTCGGGAAAAATGCAAGCCAGACAAGCGGTCTGCGGGGGCACGACGTTCAGGGTCACGGCGTAGCTTCCAACGGCGGCGGAATAGATCCACGGAAGCGAACGGTCGACGGCGTAATCGTTGATCAGGTAGCGAGTTTCGAAGTTGTCGGTCCCGTCGAGGATCAGCGAGATTCCTTCAATCAAAGCTTCAATGTTTGCCGGAACCAAATCCTCGACCTTTGGTTCAACTACGACTTGGGAATTGAACGCGGCAATCTTGCGAGCGGCTGCGATCGCTTTCGGGATAGATTCTGCCGCGTCCTTCTCATCGAACAATGACTGGCGCTGTAAGTTGCTGGGCTCGACGTAGTCACGGTCGATGATGCGGAGCGTGCCCACGCCCGCGCGGGCCAGCAGCCCGGCCAGGGCGGAACCGGTGGCGCCGCATCCGACGATTGCGACGCGCGAGGTCGCCAGTTCGCGCTGGCCTTCCGCGCCGATGCCGCGGAACAAGATTTGCCGTGAGTATCGTTCTTTCACGGCGGAGTGCGGCTCTGCATCTCCGCCTCGTCCGTTCGGTTCCGTTTCCTGTGCCAAAGAGGTCACCAGTTTCAAGCTGCAAAACCTTTATTATAAGTGTCGGGCTCGCCGGTGGAGGATCGCCAGGGCCGGACTCGACTTCGAGCGTGAGCCGGAATAATTCGTGCAACAACTGCCGGGCGCATCCCATCGAAGTCAATAGCGCCCGGGCCCAAGGACACTGTTTGCTGAAACGGTACGCGACAGTTGTGACCGCGATGATCTTGCTGTGGTCTGTGGTGTTGACGCTGCCGGCTGCCGCGCAGACGAGCGCTGCAGCATCGGGGCAAAATCCGGGGAATCCGCCTCAGGCAAATCCCTCCGAGCCGAATCCCGGTCCCCCGGGTGCGCAAGAACCCCAACTACCGTCTACTGCTGTGATGGCTGGGTATGAAGGGAAGGTCGTGCAATCGATAGAGATTCCCGGCGTCGGGGAAAGCGATCTCCAGCACATCCTGCAGTTGCTTGCGCAGAAAGCCGGCGAGCCGCTGGACCGCATCCGCGTCCGCGACAGCATTCGCGCGCTCTATGCCACCGGTCGCTTTGCCGACATCCAGGCGGAAGTTACGTCTTCCGGCCAGGGCGTCAGGCTGGCGTTCACTACCTCTGCGAATTATTTTTTGGGTGCTGTGGATGTGGACGGGGCTCTGACGCGCCCCACCACGAACCAGATTGTCAACGCGTCGAAGTTTCAATTAGGAGAGCTTTACACGCGGGAGAAACTCGACCGCGCTCTGGAAAACGTACGGCAACTCATGCAGGAAGGCGGCTACTACCGGGCGCGCGTGACCGCCGAGAGCACCTCGAACGTCGCGACGCAGCAGGTCGACATTCTGTTCCACGTCACGCGCGGAGAGCAGGCGCACGTCGGGGAAGTGAAAGTCACCGGTTCATCGGGCCTGTCTTCGTACCAAGTGCAGCGAATCGCGCACATGGATCGCGGAGACAAGGTGACTGTGGCCCGGGTGAGCGGTTCTCTGCAACGGCTGCGCAAGAAATTTCAGAAGCAGAATCGTGCGCTGGCGCAGGTTTCCATAGCCGGCCAGTCTTACCACCCGGAGAGCAACTCCGTGGATTTCACCTTTCAGATCGATCCCGGCCCGGCGGTGGTGATCGCCGCTCGCGGCTACAAAATCAGCCGCGGTGTCTTGAAAAAAGAGATCCCGGTCTATGAAGAGAATGCCGTGGATGACGATCTGCTGAACGAGGGCAGGCGGAACCTGCTCGACTACCTGCAAACCAAAGGGCGCTTTGACGCGAAGGTCGACATCCAAAAAGAAACTGACGCCAAGACTCTACGGGTGATTTATCAAATCGATCCCGGACCCCTCCACAAACTGATTCTGGTGGAGATCACCGGCAACAAGGAGTTTCTGGACACCGCGAAACTGCGGTCGTATCTGCAGATTCAGCCTACCAGCCGCCTGCTCAGCCACGGCCGTTATAGCGAAGCCCTGCTCAACAGTGACGTCGCGACCCTGGAAGGGCTCTACCGGTCCAGCGGTTTCCGCCAGGTTCAGATCCAGACCAAGGTGGACGACAACTATCACGGGGAGAACCGGCTTGCGGTGCACATTCACATCGATGAAGGAGTGCGGACCATCGTAGGCGAGTTGCACGTGCTGGGTACGCAGAAAGTCGCCGTCAGCGCGCTTCCCGAACTCTCGACGCAACCGGGGCAGCCGTACTCCGAGCAGGATCTGGCGAATGATCGCGAGAGAATTCTCAGTTACTACTTCGATCACGGATTTCCCAACGCCACACTCGATATCACCACCAAGCCTTCAGCCGCCCAGCCCAATCGCGAAGATGTCACTTATACCATCCAGGAAGGGGAGCGCTTCACGGTGAATCGTGTGATGGTGGCGGGAACCGAACACACGCGGGACTACGTCCTGCAGCGAGAATTGCAGGTGCATGACGGAGACCCGCTCAGCCAGCAGGATCTTCTCACCACCCAGACCCGGCTCTACGATCTCGGCATCTTCAGCCAGGTGGACACGGCGGTGCAGAACCCGGAGGGAACCGATCCGGAGAAAAATGTTCTAGTCCAGGTCAAGGAGGCGAAGCGGTACACCTTCACCTACGGCGTTGGATTGGAATTCCAGACCGGGCAGCCGGCTGGGACGACTGCACCGCAAGGGACTACGGGAGTGAGTCCCCGAGTTGAGTTTGACGTGACGCGGCTCAACTTTGGCGGCCGCAACCAGACAGTGACCTTCCAGTCCCACGTGGGCCGCCTGCAACAGCGCGGGTTGATCAGCTACAGCATCCCCAAGCTGTTCGACAATGACAAGTTCAAACTTATCTATACCGTTTTTTACGACAACAGTCTCGATGTGGCCACGTTCACCTCCGAGCGCCTGGAGGGAAAGATCGACCTGCGGCAGCAAATCGGAAACACCGGTCGCGAGCCCGGCACCCGCCCCGGGCCGAGTTCGATTACCTATCGCATGGATTTCCGCCTGGTGAAGGCCTACCATTTCGCAGAAGGCTTTTCCCCCGGCGAAATCACAGTCCTCTCTCTCCCCGCCCGAGTGGGCGGTCCCGGTTTCACCTACATCCGCGACAAACGGGACAATCCACTGGAAAGCACCAAGGGAAGCTATTTCACGCTCGATGGTTTTGCGTCCTCCAAGTACTTCGGCTCAGAAGCCGATTTTGGCCGCGCGCTGGCGCAGAATTCCACGTATTACGCTTTTGGCGGAAAAGGGAAGGCCGGACGTCAGTGGGTATTTGCACGTTCGACGACGATCGGCCTGGAGCAGCCACTCAACGGAACCAGGGTTCTGCCTCCGGGATCTTGTCCCCTGAATGCTGCTGGGGAGCCGACCTGTAACGACATCACCACCATCCCTCTGCCCGAGCAATTTTTTGCGGGTGGTGGCAACTCCCATCGCGGATTCGGGTTAAATCAGGCAGGACCTCGCGACCCCTCGTCAGGTTTCCCCGTCGGCGGTACGGCGCTGTTCGTTAATAACCTCGAACTCCGCCTCCCTCCGGTGACTCTGCCCTACTTTGGGGAGGGATTTGGCTTTGCCATCTTTAACGATATGGGGAACGTGTTCACGGCCGGACACGACATGCTGAAGGGACTGATGCGCTGGCACCAGCCGAATCCGGCCCAGTGTTTGCTGGCCGGAGGTACAACGAACCCCCAGTGTTATACCCAATTCAATAACTCCGGCTATGATTACACCTCACAGGCGGTCGGGATGGGATTGCGGTACAAGACCCCCATCGGACCATTGCGTTTTGACTTCGGGTACAATCTAAATCCGACCCACTATTTTCAGGCGCTCGCTTTTGATACGCAGGGAAACCCGGTAACTTTCGAAACCCCGCGCCTGCGTCACTTCAACGTATTTTTCAGCATAGGCCAGCCCTTCTGATGGATAGAGTTCGTGCAAAGAATATGATCGCAGCGGTCGCGCTCACCTTGGTGATGAGCGCGCTCTTCCTGCCTTCGGCCCACGCCGGACAGGTGATCGACCGCATCGTTGCCACCGTCAATGGGCACATTATTCTGCAAAGCGACTGGGACGAAGCCCTGTGTTACGAGGGCCTGCTCAACGGCCGAACCATCAGCCAGTTTACCGACGAGGACCGCCGAGCCGTCCTCGATCGCTTGATCGATCAGGAACTTCTTGGGGAGCAGATGAAGTCGGCCTATTTCCAGCACGCATCCGAAGATGAGGCGAGGGCTCGCGTTACCGAGGCGCGCAAGGCGTATCCGGAAGCGGCGACGGACGAGGGCTGGCAGTCAGTGCTGGCCCGGTTCGGACTGCCCGAAAAGGATTTGATTGCGCACGTGCAGCAGCAGATCGATCTCATGCGCCTGGTGGATGCCCGCCTGCGTCCCGCGGTGCAGATAGATTCCAAGAGCATCGAAGCGTATTACCGCGAGAAATTCGTTCCCCAGTTGAAGCAACCTGGCGCCGGGGATGTTCCGCCCGCCGATGTGGCCGCCAAGATCCGCGAGTTGCTCACCGAGGAGAAGGTCAGCCAACTGATGGTTTCCTGGCTGCAGTCTCTGCGGTCGGAGAGCAAAGTGAGCGTTCCCGGATCGTCCGGGACCGCTGCAGACGGAGTGCAGTCGCGGTGACCGAGCCCCCGCCGAGGCCGCGCCGCCGGTGGAAATATCTGCTGATCGCCACCGGTGTAAGCATCGTCGCCATTTTGGGGGCCCTCTGGTACACCACCACGGATTCCTTTCAGGCCTATGTTCGCAGCCGGATGGTCGCCGAGGTCGAGCGGATTACCGGCGGCCGCGCCCAGATTGGCAGCTTCCACGTTGTCCCGTTTCACCTGCAGGTCGAAGTGCGCGACATCACCGTGCACGGGAAGGAAGCCGCGACCGATCCTCCCTTGGTTCATGCCGACAGCCTGCTCGCTCAAGTAAAGGTCATCTCGTTCCTGCGCACTGAGTTCGGCTTCTACTCGGTCACTCTGGATCACCCGAAGATTCACATCGCCATCGCGCCGGACGGCACCACGAACATACCGGCCCCTAAGGGAGTTCAGAAACCTTCCGAGAACACTCCGATCGAGCAACTGTTTGCGCTGTCGATCGATCATCTTTCGGTACGGCGCGGCGAATTGGTGTGGGCGGACCGCAAAATTCCCCTGGACTTCGCCGTGCATGACACCAACGTGCAGATGGATTACTCGTACCTGCATGGGCGCTATGAGAGCCATTTCGCTGTCGGCAAAGTGGATAGTAGCTTCGCACACTTCCGTCCGGTCGCGTGGATGGCCACGGCCGAGTTCAGCCTCGGGGCGACCTTCGTAGACGTTAAATCACTGAAATGGAACTCTGGCCGGTCTTCTCTGGAAGCGAGCGGACGCGTCCGCGACTTCCGCAATCCCCATCTCGACGGAAGTTACGACGCGCACGTTGATCTCGCGGACGCGGCCGCGATTGCAAGGCGGCCCGATCTGCGCGAAGGGACCGCCGAATTCAAAGGCAGCGGCAAGTGGTCGCTGAGCGAGTTCTCTACCGCTGGCGCCATGGCGTTGCGCGACGCCGGGTGGCAGGACGATCAGATTGTCCTCAAGAAAGCCAGCGCGACTGCGGACTACTCCGTAACCGATGACCAGATCAAGCTCGCGAAGTTGCAGGGCAGATTATTGGGCGGAAGTTTCGCGGGCGAGGCGCAAGTGGATAACTGGCTGCATGGCATCCCGCCCGTGCCGACGGGCAAGATGAAGAAGGGCTCGGAAAACCTTGCGGTGATTACCGCAGCTCGGCCGCCGGCCAAGAAGGGGGAGAAGATAAAGTTGCCGGGCGTGCAAAGCGGCGTCGTGCGGCTTCGCCTGCGAGATGTTTCGGTCGTGGAGGTCGCATCCGCCTTGAGCGTTCCCGCGCACCCCCTAGGCCGGTTCCGTCCCACGGGGGTGGCTAGCGGCACGGTGGGTGCGACTTGGAAAGGATCGTACCAGGATGCTGACGTTGGATTTGCCCTGGAGGTGAACCCGCCCGCGCGTCCGGCAGCAGGCGAATTGCCGGTGACGGCCCATATTCAAGGCAAGTATCGCGCCGACAGCGAGTCGCTGGAACTCGCGCAATTCAATTTGAATACTCCGGCGTCGAACATTCAGGCATCGGGGACCTTAGCGGCTTCCTCGACTCTGCACGTTTCTATTTCAACTTCTAACCTGAATGAGTGGCGGCCGCTGGTGGCGGTGCTGGGTGGTCCCACCAACTTGCCGTTCCGCGTGGATGGCAACGCGATTTTCAAGGGTGTAGCCGGCGGCACATTTTCCGCACCGACTCTTGCGGGTACGCTGGTCGCGGAGGACTTTGAATTCACCATGCCCGCGACCTCGCGCACGCCGGAGCAACCGGTGCACTGGGATTCTCTTGCGACCAGTATTCAGTTTTCTCCGCACGATCTGGAGTTCCGCGGGGGCACCCTCAAACGTGGAGATACGAGCGCCGATTTCGATATCACAGCCAACTTGCAGAAAGGAAAGTTCACCGACACGACTCCTTTCACGGCGCATGTGAACCTGCACAAGGTGGATGTTGCCTCGACCGCAGCGCTTGCGGGCTTCGACCATCCGGTTTCCGGAACGGCAGATGTGTCCGTTCAGGTCACCGGGACGCGGGCGAATCCCCAGGCCTCAGGGCACATTCACGCTCAGAATGTCTCGGCGTACGGCGAGTCGATCGAGAAGTTCGACGCCGACCTGCGCATGGCCGGCCCCGAGACTGCTCTCAATAATATCCGTCTCAGCCACGAGGATGCACAGGTCACGGGCAGCGCGGCCTATACGCCCGCGACGCGCGCGTTCCAGCTCGACCTCACCGGAACGAATTTTGACATCGCGCGCATTCGACAGATCCATCTGGATCCGTTGCCGATGGAGGGCCACGCCGCCTTTACGGTGCAGGGCTCTGGCACGATTGACAATCCGGTGATCAACGCCGCGGTTCACCTGCGCGACCTTACGCTCGATCGCGAGTTCTCCGGCGGACTCGATCTGGATGCGACCACCAAAGACGGCGAAATGCATGTGACCGCGCGCTCCGAATTTCCGCACGGCACCCTCTCCGTCGAGGGCAGTGTCGTGATGCACGGAGACTATCCCGCGAACATTACAGCGCAGACGGATCATCTCGATCTCGACGCCTTGTGGCACGCTTATTTGGGGCAGCAGCTGACGGGCCACTCCGCGGTCAGCGGCATGATCAACATGCAGGGGCCGCTGCGCTATCCGCGGCAGTGGACGATGAAGGGAACGGCCAACGATCTTGCTATTGAACTGGAATATGCCAAGCTGCACAACCAGGGTCCGGTGAGTTTCACCTATGCGGACATGACTGCGCACATCGCTGCGGCACACTTGGTGGGGGAGGGGACCGACGTGAGTGGCCAAGGATCGATTCAATTCGCGGGCACGAAAGAACTCGATCTGGCCGCCGACGGCCAAGTTGACCTCAAGGTGTTGGGTAGCATGGTGCCGGATCTCGCCGCCTCCGGACTGTCGACGATCCACATGACTCTGGGGGGAACGCTGAGCCAGCCCCTCCCGCAAGGCAGCATTCAGATCAAGGATGGAAATGCCACCTACGCGGGATTGCCCAGCGGCCTGAGCGAGATGAACGGCTCGCTCAGCTTCACGCGGGATCGCGTTCGTATCGACCAACTGACGGCGCGCACCGGCGGCGGCACTCTGGACCTGAAAGGCGACGCGACCAACTTTAACGGCCAACTCAATTTCAATCTCACTGCCGTGGGGAAAGAGGTGCGGCTGCGCTATCCGCCGGGTGTGAGTTCGACGGCGACGGCGGAACTGCACTGGGTCGGGAATCGCTCCGCGTCAACGGTTTCCGGAGATATCCTGGTCACGAAGCTAGCGGTGACGCCCGGCTTTGATTTCGGCTCGTACCTGGAGCGAAGTCGCACCTCGGCGGCAATCACGCCTGCCAATTCGCCTCTGTACAACGTGAAGCTGGACGTCGCCGTGCGTACCGCGCCCGAACTGCAGATGAAGACCGCAGTGGCCCGGCTGTCCGGAGATGCGGACTTGCGATTGCGTGGGTCGGTGGCGCGTCCGAGCGTTCTCGGCCGCGCGGACATCCTGGAGGGCGATGCAACTTTCAATGGAATCAAGTTCCGGCTGGAGCGCGGCGACATCACCTTTGCGAATCCAGTGGCGATTGAACCCCAGGTCAACCTGCAGGCGACCACGCACGTTCGCAACTACGACCTCGACATCACGGTTACGGGCACGCCCGAGCGCCTGAATGTGAACTATCGCTCCGAACCGCCTCTGCCCAAGTCCGACATCATCGCGTTGCTGGCTCTGGGACGTACCAGCGAGGAGTCGGAGCAGTTGCAGCAGCAGTCGGGCCAGGGAGGGTTCACCGAACAGGCCACTAATCTCATCATCAGCCAGGCCATCAACTCGACCGTGAGCAGCCGGATGCAGAAGCTCTTCGGCGTCAGCCGGATCAAAATCGATCCCCAGGGTCTGACCACGGAAACCAACCCGACGGCGCGGGGCCCGCAGGTCACCATCGAGCAGCAGTTCGCCAATAACATTACGCTGAGTTACAGCACCAATGTCTCGCAGAGTTCGCAGCAGATTATTCAGGGCGAATACTACGTCAATCCCAATGTCTCGATCGTGGGTACGCGTGATCAAAACGGCGTGGTCAGCTTCGATGTCCGTATTCGGCGCCGCAAGAAATAGAATTGCTCTCGCGGGAACCAGATTCCCGAATCTCCGAATGAACTCCTCCAGCGACATTTTCTTGATGAGTTCACGCCAGAACATGGTGGAGGCGCAACTGCGCGCGCGCGGCGTGAAGGACGAGCGCACGCTCGCCGCCATGGCGCGAGTACCGCGCCATGAGTTCGCGCCCGAACGGTATCGCGACCAGGCGTACGAGGATCACCCGCTGCCTATCGCGGAAGGCCAGACCATCTCGCAGCCGTATATTGTTGCGCTCATGCTGGAGGCGCTAGCGCTGACGCCCAGCGATCGAGTGCTCGAGGTTGGTACAGGATCGGGCTATGTGACAGCGTTGCTTGCCGAAGTGGTGGTGCGAGTGTTCTCGGTGGAGCGTCACGCCGCACTGGCGGACGCGGCGCGCGATTTGCTGGCCCGCCTGGGATACACGAACGTGAGCGTGATTGCGGGCGACGGCAGTCAGGGATTTGCCGAGGCCGCGCCGTTCGATGCCATCCTCGTTTCGGCGGCGGCTCCCGAAGTGCCGCCCGCTCTGGTCTCACAACTGGCCGAAGGAGGACGCATGATCCTGCCGGTGGGCGCCGCGGATTCTCAGCAGTTGCAGTTGCTCCGGATGGTAAACGGGCAGCCCCGAATCGGGTTGCGCGAATTGTGCCGGTTTGTGCCGTTGGTTTCGGGAACGGTTCTTAGGAGCTGACGCCCAACCTCTAACCCCCAAGGCCCTGCATTACAATCGACATCGTGCCTGTCCTGCACAACTTGCGGGTCACGCTAGAGATGATCAAGTGGGAGCACTCCATCTTCGCGCTCCCGTTTGCGCTTTGCGGGGCCATGCTCGCGGCTGGAGGGTTTCCCTCGCTGCGCCAACTTGTGTGGATCATCGTGGCCATGGTCGCGGCGCGCTCGGCCGCGATGGCGTTTAACCGCTGGGCCGACGCTTCCATCGATGCCGCCAACCCGCGCACCAGCACACGCGCACTGCCTGCCGGGCATCTCTCGCCCGCGTTTGTGGCAAGGTTCGTGGTAGTGTCCAGCGCGATCTTCATTTTCGCTGCGAGCCAGTTGAATCGCCTTGCCTTGATGCTGTCTCCGGTGGCTCTGGCGGTGCTTCTGCTCTACTCGTACACGAAGCGCGTGACGCGCTGGTCGCATCTCGTGCTCGGATTCGCGCTCGGCATTGGGCCTGCGGCGGCATGGATCGCGGTGCGGGGCTCGCTCGATCCGCGCATCCTGCTGCTCACCGCGGCGGTCACGTTCTGGGTGGGCGGGTTCGACGTTCTCTATGCCTGCCAGGACTTTGAGTTCGACCGCCAAAGCGGGCTGCATTCGATTCCGCGATACGTGGGCATCCCAGCTGCGCTGTGGATCGCGCGCGGATTTCACCTTGTGATGGTCGGACTGCTGGTCGCTCTGCTGATCGTATTCGGCATGGGGAAGATCGCGGCCGTTGGTGTTCTGGCGGTGATTCTGCTCCTGCTCTACGAACACTCTCTGGTGCGGCCTGACGACCTGTCGAAACTCAATGCCGCGTTCTTCACCATGAATGGCGTTATTTCGGTGCTGTTCTTCGTGTTCGTCGCGGGCGATTTGCTGCTCCGGAAATAACGGGCCGACCGCCTGCTCTTACCACGTCTCTGCATCCCGTGTCATAATCACGAGCGCCGAAATTTGGAGGGCGTTCATGCTTCGGAGCACGGTTCACACTGCCTGCGTTGCTTGCTTATTCGCCCCATTCGTTTTCGCCCAGCAGCCTGCGTCCAAACCCGCTCCCGCTCCCGGCGGTCCCGCCGACCTGGTGCAACAAGGCCAGAAGCTGAGCCGCGACGGCAAACTGGATGACGCGCTGGCTCTCTACCGTCAGGCACTCGACAAGTCTCCGGATCTTTACGAGGCGCATCTGGCCATGGGATCTGCGCTGGATCTCAAGGGGGACTACACCGAGGCCCACGAGCATTTCGCCAAGGCGATTGCAGTGGCTCCCGCTGGTTCCAACGGGCAGGCGCAGCGAGCGATGGCGGTGTCCTATGCTTTCGAGGGCAACTGGTTCAAGGCCGCGGAGTTCGAAACGCAGGTCTTCAATGCCCGGCTGGCGAAGAGTGATTCCGTCGGCGCGGCCGAGATTTGCAACGAACTGGCGCGCATCTATCTCGATGCCGGTGACCCCGACCATGCTTACAAGTGGTACCAGCTGGGATACAACACTGTCCTCCACAAGGCGGACCTGACCGAGGCCGACAAGCATCTGTGGCGGTTCCGCTGGGAGAGCGCGCAGGCCCGCATTGCGGCCCGTCGCGACAACGCCGACCAAGCAAAGCAACACGTGGCCGCGGCTAAAACTGCGCTCGATAACGCCAAGAATCCCGAGCAAATGAAGTTCTATCCCTACCTCACGGGCTATGTCGCGTTCTACACGGGCGACCCCAAGATCGCGATCGAGGAGTTGCAGAAAGCCGACCAGCATGACCCCATGGTTCTGGTGTTGCTCGGCGAAGCCTATGAGAAGCTGGGAAATGTAGCTCAGGCCAAGGCGTCCTATCAAAAGGTAGTCGAAGTGAATAATCACAATCCCGCGAACGCGTACGCGCGGCCGTTGGCGAAGAAGAAGCTGAGTGGTGGCGCATAGACTGCGATCTGGCTGCCCACGATCCCGTCGTCCGCTCAGTTGCGAAGGATTACTCTTGTAACCACCGCGGCGGCAAACCGGGTTGCCGCGGCCTCCGCTGCCCCCTAAACTCTTGAGTGCGAGCGATTTGTTGGACAGGCTCGCAACTACTCGTGGGCGATAGAACTAATTCACCGCAGGCCGGCATCATCGACCGCAAGGGTGCGATCAAACTCGGCCTGACGGCAGCGCTCTTCGCGGTCATCCTCGCGCTTGCGCTCAATCGAGACTTCTATTCCGATTCGATGTCCTCGGCGTTCTTGTCGCTCGCACTGGCCAGCGCCCTGATTGTGCTGGTGATGCTCCGGCGCTCCTGGTTCGATTTGCTCTGGGTCTTGACCGGCAGCCTGCTCCTGGCGGTGCTCGACTTTCGCGTCATGGAGTTCCACCCGGTATTCATGACCGGCTTTTCGTTCGCGGGAATGGCGGCGCTGGCGGTGCTGGGCACGCACACGATCTGGGCCGAAGGGGAAGACCGCAAGCTCCTGCTCTACGGATTTCTGCCGTCCGTTCTTTTTGTCGGCTCGGAATACCTGGCGAGCACGCTGCTCGATATCACCGAGACGCTTCATCCGAAGACGTTTGACCTCTTTCTGTACTCCTTCGATTGCAGCCTGCGCGTGCAGTTCAGTTTCCTGATGGGACAGCTTTTCTGGACGTGGCTGTGGGTGCGCTTCGTTTGCCTTGTCATCTACATCGCGCTGCCGTTGCCCTTGGGGCTGGTCTACGCCGCGCAGTTGCGGCAAAACAAGGAGAAGGCTTTTGCGGTGATGTTGGCATTTCTGGTCACGGGGCCGGTGGGCGTTCTGTTCTACAACATGCTGCCGGCATGCGGGCCGGTGCATGTGTTTGCGGCTGCGTTTCCATTTCATCCGCCCTCTATTGCCGACGTCATGCGCATGAACGTGGTACCCCTCGCGCTCAAGGGCGCGCGCAATGCGATCCCGTCGCTGCATATGGCTTGGGTGCTCCTCGTGTGGTGGAACTCTCGCGGGCTGGCGCGCTGGGTGCGCGCGATCGCCATGGTCTTCGTGGTTCTGACGGTGATGGCCACTCTGGGCAGCGGAGAACACTACTTCATCGATCTAGTAGTGGCGTTTCCGTTCTCTCTGATGGTGCAGGCTCTCTGCTCGTACTCGCTGCCGTTTCGCAGTGGCGCACGGCGAGACGCGTTCCTGTTCGGCACGTTTGTCACTTTGATCTGGCTGGCGCTGCTCAGCTTTACCAGCAGCATCTTCTGGAGTTCGCCGGTCGTGCCCTGGGCGATGGTTGTCGCGACGGTTGCCCCAGCGATCGTTTTCTGGAACCGGCTTATGCACGCCGGGGAGCAGGAAGAACCTGTCCGCTCCCGTGGCGCTGCCGCCGGTGCGACCGCATAAGTTCCGGAACTCGCTGGTCGCGAAAGGTGGAACCGGAGAAACGAGCGGAATCTCTCCGGACCCAATCAACTTCTAATGACTAACCTTTAGAAGCAGCATCGAGCCGCTTTCAACCTTCACGTTGTTCTTCTCTGAACTCAGCACCGAACCCTGAGCGCCGTTCTGTGCGGCCTCGAGCTTCAGGTTCGAAATCCCGACGACGCCCTGCGTATGCCCATTGATGGGCGGGCGCGCGTTGCCCTGCTGATTGTCTGTGCCGGTTGTCGGCACGGAGTTTGGAACTGGGCTCGAGGGTTGAGCCTGACTAGCTCCGTCCGCGGCGCCCATCCGTCCCCCGCCCATTGGGGACGTCGCTGTGGCGCCACCGCCAGCGGGCGCACCCGGATCAGCGCCGCCCGCGTTGGCATTATTGCTGGGCGGAGCGATGACAGCCTGGATCGACATCGGCAGATTCATGTCTCCGCTCTTCAAGATCGCATGGTCAAAGGCGATTCCCACTTGCGATTCCTTGTGTTCCTTGCTGCGCGCCTGCGCCTCGGTTACGTGCCCGACAACCTTTGTGTCCTTGGGAACAACGACCTCTCCGCCATCGCTCCTCAGGTCCATCGTGACCTTGGCCACAACTTCATCGCCCGGCTTCGCCTTCTTGGCGTCGATGGTTTTCGTCAACTGCACGGGAATGACGCTGCCTGGGGCGATTCGCGGGCCACTTGTTGCTTGCGCCTGATTCGCGCCGGGCTGCGCGGCGTTTGGCGCCTGAGTCGCCGGCGGCTCGGCTTGTGGTTGCTGACTCCGAGGCTGTGCCGCTGCCGGTTGCGTTTGCGGAACGCTCGGATCGGTTGAGCCCGGAGTTGTGCTTTGTGCCAGCGCGACCCCGCTCGCCAGCGCCGCCATGAGTGCTGTGCAGATAAGAATGCTTTTCATCCAACGTCTCCTTCGGTGGTGGCGCTCACCTTAAGGTAGATGCAGTTCCTGGCTGCATGGTAGGCGACAATCTTCGAGGCCACCAACCGCAGGGGCCAGGATGGCATCCGAATGGCATGTCGATCCGACTCATCCATCTTGCTCTGCTCAGTTCGATCCTGGCCACGTGCGCGGCATGTGCGCCGAATCAATCTCCGGACCAACTGCGGGAGAAAACGGCGGAAGCCACCTCCAACCTCAAGCGCGATACGAAGGCGGTCGCCGAAGGCGTGAAAGAAGGACTCAGCAACAAGAGATGGGTGGATTTGAACAAGACCTCAAAAGACGACCTGACTTCCTTGCCGGGCATCAGTTCTCAAAAGGCAGACCGGATCATTGCCGAGCGCCCCTACGCCAACACCCATCAACTGGTGACTCGGCATGTGTTATCGGAGGACGAATACGCCCAGATTCAGGGCCGGGTGGTCGTCGATCGGTAGACTCTTGTGGCAATGGCAGTTGGCATCGTCCTGCGATATCATGAAAAGGATGTCTGCCATAAGCCCAAACCACGTCTTCCAGACGCAGGCTTTTCAAACCCACGCTTTTCAAACCGATGACCGGCGCCTGGAGCCGATCCATGCCAAAGTTCTTGCCGGAACTCGGCTGGATGCTGACGACGCGCTCGCTCTCTACCGTACCGGCGACATTCTGGCCGTGGGCTGGATGGCGAACTTGGTCCGTGAGCGCTTGCATGGCGACAAGACCTACTTCAACGTCAACCGCCACATCAATCCGACGAATGTGTGCGTGGCGGCCTGCCGCCTGTGCGCTTTTGGGCGAAAGAAAGACACGCCCGGCGCCTATACGATGGCCCTCGAAGAAGCATTCGAGACCGCGGCCTCTGGTTACACCGAGGCGGTCACGGAATTCCACATCGTTGGCGGATTGCATCCCGACCTGCCGTTTCAATATTTCCTCGACCTTTGCTCCGGACTGAAGCAGCGCTTTCCGCAGGTGCACCTCAAGGCCTTCACGATGGTCGAGGTCGCTTACCTGTCGAGGCGGGCGAAGCTTACCATTCGCGAGACGCTGGAGCAACTGAAGGCTGCGGGCGTGGATTCGTTACCCGGCGGCGGCGCTGAGATCTTTGCCGACCGCGTGCGCCACATTATTTGCGACCACAAGATTGACGGCGGCGAGTGGCTCGAAACCGCCAAACTGGCTCACCAGATCGGATTAAAGTCGAACGCGACCATGCTCTACGGCCACGTGGAGAACGACGAAGACCGCGTCGACCATCTGATGAAGCTGCGCGCGCTGCAGGAGGAAACCGGCGGATTCCAGACCTTCATCCCGCTGGCTTTCCATCCCGACAACACTCTGCTGCAGCATTTGCCGAAGACGACCGGCATGCTCGACATCAAGCAGATCGCGGTCAGCCGCCTGGTGCTCGACAACTTCCCGCACATCAAGTCGTATTGGCAGATGATGACCGCGAAGATCGCGCAGATTTCACTGCGCTTCGGTGCCGACGACATGGATGGCACAGTGATCGAAGAAAAGATTTACCACGACGCGGGCGCGACCACTCCGCAGGGTATGCGCCGCGAGGAGTTGGAGCGCCTGATCCGCGCCGCTGGCCGCCAACCCATCGAGCGCGACACGCTCTACCGGCCTGTCACCCGCACAGAAACGTCGGTCACGGTTGCGGTGTAGCGGTCAATTTGTGCAATTCTTCCGGCGACGTATTCAATAAATTCCGCAGCACGGCAACCTCGCCGGCGATTCCCGCGCGCAGTGCCGGATCGACATCGGGCGCGAACAGCGCAGAATGATTGGACGGGAGCTGAGTGCCTGCCGCTTGGGCCTGCGCAACTTTTCGGGTCAGCTCCGCCGAGGCTGAAATAGAAGCCTGGACTCCCTGCTCCACAAAATAGGAAAAATCCTCTGAGGGCGTGATCGGCTCACCCGTCACTGCCTTGTCTTTTCCCAGCGCAGCTTCCAGCGGAGCCCGAAGCCGCTCGGCCAACGCGGGATTGTTGTAAACCAGGTCCGTACCCTCATAGCGTTCCACCGAAGGCTCTCGCGGCGCTCCGGCTGCGGCGGCCTCTGCCTTGGTGATGCGAGCGATGGCGGCAAGAATCTGCTGGCGCACCTCTTGCTTGCGAGTTCGTATCGTCAGTCCCATTTCTGCGTGGTCGGAGATGATGTTATTCTTCGTCCCCGCCTGAATGTAGCCCACCGTCACAACTGCCATTTCCCCCGGCTTGATTTCGCGTGACACGATCGTCTGTAACGCAAGAATAGTGCGGGCAGCGATTACGATGGGGTCGATCGCCGACTGCGGCATGGAGCCGTGACCGCCCTTGCCGTAGATGGTGATGCGCACCGAATCCGAATTCGTGTTGTAGACGCCGGGAGTGATCGCTGCCACTCCCGCGGGGAATTCGTTGCCGACATGCAAGGCCACCGCCACGTCGGGCTTGAGGAATCGCGTGAACAAGCCGTCGCGGAGCATCCCTTCCGCGCCGCCAATCGTTTCCTCAGCCGGTTGGCCGATCAGCATCAGCGTTCCATGCCAGGTGTTCTTACTGCGAGCCATGATCTCGGCGGTACCCAGAAGAGACGCCATGTGCAAATCGTGGCCACAGGCGTGCATCACGGGAACGTCGCGACCGGCGTCATCCTTCATGCGTACCTTGCTGGCGTAGGGAAGGCCCGTTTTCTCTTCCACCGGAAGCGCGTCCAGTTCCGTGCGCAGCATAATGACGGGGCCAGGTCCGTTCTTGAGAATCGCGACCACTCCCGTGCCACCCACATGTTCGGTCACGTCATATCCTGCCGCGCGCAGGCGGGCGGCCAACTTCGCAGCCGTTTGCGTCTCATGCCCCGAGAGTTCGGGGTTCTGGTGCAGGTCCAGGTAGAGCGCGTCGGCGTCGGGATAGACGCTGTCCACTTCTTTGGAGGTCGGAGCCTGCGCGCAGGCGCAGGCAGCGAGCAGTGCAAGAATCGGAAGTTTTGGCAGGATCATTGTGCCGGGATCATATCCTGCCCGTTCTGGGGGTTGCAAACCCATGATGGGAAAACCCACGGGTACCCAACCGTTTCTGTTTGCAACGAAATCGCGCGTGAGGCCATCCTAGTGAATAAGCCGTTGAATTCTCCGCTTGCCTTTTTTCCTCCGGGTGTACAATCGGCTCAGAAAGCACTTGGTTGCGCACTTCGTAAGCAAGGCCGAGGCGCTATGAACGTTCACGTCAGTTACCGTCTTCATAAAATTCCCGCCGTCGAAAAAGACATCCAACACCAGATCGAAAAACTGCAAAAACGTCTGCAGGTTTTCCGTCCCGAACTTGTCCACTTGAAGGGCGTAGTGGAGGAGATCTCTCCCCGCGAGGGCACCACAGTCTCGCTGAACCTGCGCTTGCCATCGGGACAAATGGCGGTGCAGACCGCGGCGCCGAATGCCGCGGCCGCGGTGAAGAGTGCGTTTGAGGATCTGTTGCAGCAGGTCAACAAGCACAAGGACCTGCTGCGGGCGTCGCACAAGTGGCATCGCGGCAAGCGCGGGAATACCGTTCGCCCCGGCGCTGTTGTGCGCGAAGTCCCGTTCGAGCAGACCCTCGCTGCCGTTTTCCCGCCTACCATCTCTTCGGACGACATCCGCTCTTATGTGAACGTCAATCTGGCCCGCCTCGAACGCTTTGTCGAACGCGAAATCTATTTCCGCGAGGCCCAAGACTCGATCGCACCCGACAGTCTTTCGAAAGACGAAGTCATCGACGAAACCATCGCCGCCGCCCTGGGTAACGGACAAGAGAAGCCCGAACGCCTGGCACTCGAGCCCTGGCTGTACCGCCTGGCCCTGCAATCGTTGGATGAACTCTCGCGCACCGACGAGAGCAACGGTAACGCCCTGCCGTTGGAAGACTCGGCGCGCCCGCGCAACGTCAAGGGCAGCGACGAGCCAGAACTGCAATTTCACCAGCCCGACGAAGCCATCACGGGCGCAACCGTGATCGCCGATGCCCGCGTGGCCACGCCGGAGCAGATCATGGCCTCCGACGAACTGTTGCGCCTGATCGCGTCCTCTCTGCGCGATCTTGGCTCTGGCCCGCGCGAGGCCTTCATCCTGCACGCGGTCGAAGGCTTCAGTGTCGATGAAATTGTGGCAATCACCGGGGTCCCGGCGGACCGGGTGCTGACCTTCGTCTCTGCCGCACGCGACCACTTACGCAAAGCGCCGGGACTGGCCAAATTTCAAGGCCGGTTCAGTCCGACCGGCACCGCTTAATTCCAATCACACCAAATTTGGGGAGGTCATCTCATGACCATGACTCGAGAACAAATCCGAGAGCTAGCTGAATTTCAGGATGGAAAATCCTGTGCTGTCAGTTTTTATTTCCAGCCATCGGCGCCGCGCAATAAGGCGCATAAAGAAGACACGATTCTCGTCAAGGACCTGGTGCGCGAAGCTCTACGCACGGTGGAAAGTAAAGACAGGAAAGACGGCATCCGCGCCGATATGGACCGCATCCAGCGGCTCTCGGCTGAACTGCGCAGCAATGGCACCCATGGCAAGGCCGTGTTCGCCTGCGCTGCTCAAAACCTCTGGCGCGAATATGATCTGCCCGCTAGTCTTCCGGGCACGCAACTTTTTGTGGACCGCCATTTTCATCTTAAACCGATTGCGCATCTTCTGGGCGCCTCTCCGCTACTGGGCGTGGTGCTCGTCGACCGTCACCGGGCGCGCATCTTCGATCTTCGTTTGGACGAGTTGACGGAACGCGAAGACCTGTTCCACCCGCTCTCCCGCAAAGGCCGCAGTGATGGATATGCCGGCTATGACGGAGGCCACGCCCAGCGCCGCGTGGAAGACGAGGTTCGCCAGCACTTCAAGCACGTGGCTGAATCGCTGAAGGACTTGCTGGAAAAAGGCGTGTTTGAAAAATGGATTCTCGCTTGCCAGGACGCGCAGCGCTCGTTGCTGGAGCCGCAATTGCACTCCTACGTCAGCCAGGCGCTGATCGGCCGCTTCCAGGCGGACTTGGCTCGTGCGACCCGCGACGAGATTCGCACCCACACGCAGCAAATTGTCGAACGCTGGCAAAACGACCGCCGAATCGAAATGGTGAGCCAGGCTTTGGAGCAGGCCCGCAGCAACGGACGGGGTGTGACCGGCCTGCGCCGTGTATTGCGCTCGCTGGAACTCGGGGAAGTGCAGACGCTGCTGATCGGCGAAAACCTGCAGGCCCATGCCGTCGAGTGTTCGGGATGCGGACACATTGATGCCCATCTCGTTGGCTTCTGCCCGGTCTGTGGGCGCGCCACGCAGGAAGTTGTCGACGTGGGCGAGGCCATCCTGCCCTGGGTGATTCGCCGCGATATCGAAACTTTCTACGTGAAGGATGACCCTGAGTTCGACAAGGTGGGCAACATTGCCGCCCTGCTGCGCTTCCGCTCGGAGAAGGTGCAGCCCATCTCCGCCAATGCGGCGGACCGATTAGAGAGGGCAGGGGCGGCTTATCCCGGCCGGCTTCGCAGGTTCGCCAGTCGCTGAGGAAAGCTTAGTCTGCTGCCCGCACGGCGATATCCCCAGTGCAAATTGTCGCCGGAGAGGGATGACACTATAATTGCGGCCCAACGATGGCACTCACCTCGGGTACACGGCTGGGGCCCTACGAGATTCAATCGCCGCTCGGAGCCGGCGGCATGGGCGAAGTGTATCGCGCATGCGACACCCGTCTCGACCGCACAGTAGCCGTCAAGATTCTTCCCTCGCATCTCTCTTCGAACCCAGACGCTCTGCAGCGCTTTGACCGTGAGGCCCGTGCGATTTCCAGCCTGAGTCATCCCAACGTGTGTCACCTCTACGACGTGGGTTCGCAAGACGGAACCACCTATCTCGTTATGGAGTATCTGGAAGGCGAGACCCTGGCC
>DATDGW010000002.1:0-2208 GCA_036521895.1 Candidatus Sulfotelmatobacter sp.
GTATGCATTCTCCGAAGAGCGGGAATCGGACAACCATCCGAGGGATTGGAATCGATCGTGAATCGATACAGCGACGATGCCCGCCATATGATCGTAACAAGTTCGCGCTACCCGGAGTCGACTGAAGGAGCTCGGTACAAACTTGGAGCGGGAGGCGCCAGCAAGAACACTCAGAGCTTCAAGTGCGTTTGCGACATCGGGTCCCGCCAGGCTATAAGAACGATACTTCCCATGCACGAGTAGTTTGACTAAGTGCGCTTTTGCAAGTCGCTTGAGATGTATGCTCGCTGTCGACGGACTGACCTCAGCCACCACGGAAAGCTCTGTGCTTGTTCGTGCCCGCCCGTCGACGAGGCAGTACAGCATGCGAGATCTTGCCCGCACACCGATCGTCGCCGCGATGAGGGAGGCTGCAGCGTCGGCGCGGTATTCAACATCCATGCTTGCATCGTAGACGAATCGTATCTGTCGGTCCATTGAGACACTTGTGATTGTCGTTAGCACATGATATGTCCGGTGGAGATAGCAGATGAAATGTCCGCTTAGCGTGCGGCGAGGATGGATTCATGCGAACAAGCGTGGAGAGCTATCCGAGGGCCGCAGTGGAGCGGGCGATGAAGGTACAGGAAGTGATATTGCGGGCGATGGCGAAGAAGATCAGGTGGTGGCAGGCGGCGGAGATCATCGGAATCAGCGACCGGCAGATGCGGCGCTGGCGCGAACGTTATGAAGAACATGACTACGACGGGTTGATCGACCGTCGGCGCGGCCGTCCAAGCGAGAAGCGCGTGCCCCTGGCACAGGTGGAGCAGGTGCTGGGGCTTTACCGGGAGAAGTATTTCGATCTGAACGTGCGCCATTTTCACGAGAAGCTCGGCGCCGAGCATGGGATCGAGCTGAGCTACACGTGGGTGAAGCTTGCCTTGCAAGGGGCGGGCCTGGTGGCCAAGGCGCGCAAACGAGGCGCGCACCGCCGGCGGCGCGAACGGCGGCCACTGCCGGGTATGCTGCTGCACATCGACGGCAGCCGCCATCAGTGGTTCCAGGATGAACGCTGGTACGACCTGATCGTGATCCTGGACGATGCCACCAGTGAGATTTATTACGCGCAGTTGGTGGAAGAGGAATCGACGGCAACGGTGATGGCGGCGGTGCGAGAGGTGATTGAGCGCAAGGGCCTGTTCTGCGCCTTGTACTCGGACCGGGGCAGTCATTTTTGGCACACGCCCAAGGCCGGAGGCAAGGTGGACCCGCATCGGGTCACGCAACTGGGCCGGGCGCTGCGCGATCTCGGCGTGCAGATGATTCCGGCCTACTCGCCGCAGGCGCGGGGCCGCTCGGAACGCAGCTTCGGCACCTGGCAGGGACGACTGCCGCAGGAACTCCGGCTGCACGGAATCCATACGATCGAGGGCGCCAACCGCTTTCTGCGCGAGCACTACGTGGAGGAATTCAACCGCCGCTTTCAGGTGGCGGCCGCCCAGCGCGGCACAGCCTTCACCGTCTGCCCACGCCGCGATCTCGACCTGATCTTCTCCTTGCAGTTCGAGCGCACCGTCAACCGCGACAACACCGTCAGTTTTCAGAACCTGGCCTTGCAGATCGACAAGGTGAGTTGGCGCGGGACGCTCGCCGGCTGTACGGTCATCGTGCATCAGCACCTGGATGGCACGCTGAGCATGACCCACGGCCCGCGACGGCTGGGACGCTATAGCCACCAAGGTACAGCGATGGCCGCAACCGCAGCGCAACCGGCTGTTGAAAAGCCGCTCCGTGGAAAAGTCCAAAAAGCGACTTTCCCACCTCGCTTGGAAATCCCGCAAACTGCGCGGGATTCCCACTTTCCAACACCCACAACTGCGGCGGCGGGATGAAACATAAAACCGGACATTTCACGTGCTAAGAAAAGCGGACATTTGCACTTGCTAACAACACAGTGACTCTCTTCCAATACAAGATGAGCCTGAAGGGGGGAATTGATTCCAATACAAGATGAGCCTGAAGGAGTAGGCATGCTGGAGATTGAACATCAGCGTGCATCAAGCAGAGAAGTTGAGTTTGGAAGGAATGCGGCGTTTCGTCGCGGCCAGCGAGGAAATCCGGTTTGAGAGCAAGAATCGGCAGCAACGGTACAGTTGGGTTGAGCGAGTTCTGGTCCAGCAAGAGTACGCCCGACAGGGCAAGGCGGGACGAGGGCTTTTGCGGCGC
>DATDGW010000003.1:0-7164 GCA_036521895.1 Candidatus Sulfotelmatobacter sp.
CAGGCTCTTGCACACGAATAGACCAGAGAGGAAGAACATCAGAGAAGAACATCAGAGCCATAAAAGAAGATGTCGTTGAAGCCCACGAATACTGCGGAGCCCGTCCAGCGCTGGCTGTCGACGACGGGAAACGCAGGCCACCAGCGGGCTGGGCCGTTGAGGGCGGCCCCCGGGGCCGGCGCGAAGGGGTGGTATGCCAGGACGGCGTGATGCGCCAACACCAGTAGCGTGATGAAGGCTGGGAGGTATCCGATCGACGGGTTGTAGGGGCGCCTGCAGGCTGGCCGATGGCGGGCTTCTGGCTTGGTGCGGCGAACACGGCTGCTGAGGTCATGGCTGGTTTCTCCGGGCAGCACTTATGGCTTGTTCGATCGTTTCGGTTTCCGACCACGCTTAAAGGGGCGAGGATTCCCGTGAGCGTGCTCTTGTCATCGGGCACGCCGCTGGCAGGTAAATTTCCCGGGCTTTACTGCACTTCGATGGACGTGGCGCGCGGCACGCCGGAACTTCGTTTGCGCAGGTACCGCATGAACTGCCAAGTCTGGATGATCGCTGCAATGCAGACTCCCAGCCAGGTAAACACAACGCTCACCAGGATGGACACATTCACGATTCCGGCCAGTTGGACGTATTTGTGCGACCCCAGCACCGCATCCTGTAAGACCACGAATAGGAACGCGCTGGGAGTTCTGCCAATGGCTTCGATCATGTAATTCAGCAGGATCAGCATCAAGACTGACTGAAACACCTGGCTGAGAAGCGGAAACCATCCCCACTGCGGCCGCGCCAGGGTGATGCCCGACCTCACCAGGGCCACGACGCTAATCAGAACAAACGGAAGATAGAAAGTGTGAAGCAGCGGCCCCGCCTTCAGGATGGCCGCCGCCGGACCGAGGATCAGGAATGGATAGTGCGGCACAAGCAACAACCAGACGAGACCGAAGATGTTGAATCCGAATTCGCAGACCGCTTTCAGAAGAGAGGGTTTGCGCTCTTCCTTCCGCACCGGGGGCAGCTTGAGCGGGTCCCACTTGCACTCGGCTCCGAGGTGCGCGCTTGTGCGTTCGATGATGGCAAAAACAAGAGTGATGATGCCAGCCGCGATGAATAGCCCGGACCAGAGGTCACCAAAGGTGTTCAACACCGCTGATCCCCAATCACCCCCGCCCTGCGCCAGATTCACCGGGCCGACGATGAAGATGAATACCGGAACCAGAATCCACAGCAGCACCATCTTTAGGACAAATTCGTAGATGGGGAACAAAGCGGGCCCAATCAGGTGACGTTGTGGCCCGAGCCGGCCGGCGACCATCATCGGACTGCCGCAGCGTTTCAATATTGCGGACATCTCGGCCCTGTCTACGGGATGTCCGAGTTCGGTTTCCTTGTCCTCGATTTGAGAACGCAGATCTTCCCCTAACTCAGCGAGCAAGTCCTCTTGCCGATTCGTTTTGGGCAGCCAGAAGCGGACGGCCTGCAGGTACCGATCGATCAGATCGAGGTTGCGGCTGGATGTATTGTTCATAATGATGCCTCTCGAAAAAGTTCTATACAACCGCGGCTGAGACTTTCCCTTTCAGTTGGACCGGAACAGCGCTCTTCACGCGGAAAATCCGGCGGGCGTCCAGGAGCGCGATCACCACTCCGGTCGCGAGTACCACAGGGAGTGTTTTAGCCAGCCCCACGTTGACGGCGTTCGTGACCTCAAGGGCTCGCGCCGCCGAGAGTCCTCCGCCAGTGATCTGGGCCAGCGCCCCGGCATTCAACATCCAACAAAAGAGGGCCGATGCGGCGCCGTTGGTCGCCAGCCGAATGGACGCCCGGACCACCGTCCAGCAAGGACGCGCGAGGTTCACACCCGCCACCACCGCATTGATCAGGGCTAGGAGCAGGAAACCCCAGAAGAAGTAGCGCCAGACCGGCGACAGGACAATTCTTATCTCAGGCCGGTCCAATATGACCGGCGAGGACATGACGTCGATCCACCAGACGCCGAACATCAGGTTCACCACCACCTCGATCACAGAACCGGCCCGGGGTATCTGGTTGGGGTTGCGCGCCGGAGGCAGCTTACGCGGATTCCAGTTTTCAAGGAATCCAGACTTGGCCTGTACGTGCTCTAAGGCAGCGAACAAGATGGTCACGGCGCCCAGCGCTATAAAGGTGGTAAACCACCACGCGCTCCACGCCGAACCTATCGCCCCGAGCCACCCAGCACTTGTGTGCTGGGCGCGGTAGGACGAACTGAAGGACATCATTCCGATCCAGGCCAGAACCCAGGGCAGCAGGTAGCACAAGGCAACAACTTTGATCACAAACCAATAGATCGGGAGGAGCACAGGGCCGATCAGGCTCCGTTGCGGCAGATAGCGATTGGCCACCAAGACCGGGCGTCCCCGTTGTTTGAGGACGACCTCGATTTCCGTTTCGTTCAAAGCTCGTCCGAGTCCGATTTTCTTTTCTTCGATCTGCGAGTGCAGATCCTCCGACAGCTCAGCGATGATGTCCTGCTGCTGGCTCTTCGGGAGCCAGAACGCGACAGCCTGCAGGTAGCGATCGATCAGTTCCATAGGGTCCGAGCTCGATGTTTTGCTCATAACGGTGCCTCTTCAACAATCTTGCTCAGTGAACTGTTGATGTTCTGCCACTCTTCGAGCAGTTGGCTCAAAATCTGTTCGCCCGCCGGGGACAGCCGGTAGAAGCGCTTGTTGCGCTTGTCCTCCTCGCGCCATTGGCTGACCAGTAAGCCTTGTGTCTCCAGACGGCGCAGCAGGGGGTAAAGCGTGCCTTCATCGATCACCAAGCCGTCGTCCGCCAAGGCCTTCCGCAATGTGTATCCGTACTGCTCGGTCCGAAGCTGGGCTAGAACTGCAACAATCAGGCATCCGCGGCGCAACTCCAGCTTCAGGTTCTCGAGGATCTCAGGGCCACCTTGGGTACCGTTCGTCATATAGTATGTAACACACACTGTATGATACACAGTATAAGTTGTCAAGCGTTTTCTTTGAGTTTTTGACGAGATTACTTGGGATAGCGGTCGCAGAGTTCACGACCGCCCGGAAAAAAGGTCAGCGCCTTCCCAGAACCTTGGCGAAATCCGCTACTGGAGCGGTAGCCACTTGAGGCATTCCGCAGCGCTGACAGGCGAGGACACAGGACCGCCGGTCTTGAATCGAACCACCGCATCCGAGGTGGAGCAGAAACTTCTTAAGCCTGTGTTGGTGCTGACTGGAGTGCCAACCACTACGTACTCATCACATTTTTGCTGCTTACAGACCGCCGTGATGCGGAACTGGAATCCAGACTTCGTGCACCAGGCGCCGGCGGTGCAGCTGGCATCGCCCAGGTTGGCATCAATGAAACTTGCGTGATCCTCCGTGGCGGCGCTCACGTCACGGGGATCGGGTCCTAGCGTGGCCAGATCGTGCGCATATCCCCTGTGCGGATACGCACTCGCATAGGTGATCTGTGCGGTATTCGCCGTGCGTATCGAGGCGACGGCGCTCGATTCATTCGCGGCGATTCTTGCCCGCAGCAGATTCGGAATGGCGATTGCCGCGCCTACCAGAATCGCGCCGGCGTCGACGCCTCGGCTCCGGCTGGCTTCGCGTAGCGCAGTCTGTTCACCATAGGCGGAGACCACCACGGGATTCGTTTCCGTGGTCAAGTGCGAGAAAAGCTCCGCCATCTCCGGTGACGTCTGGCGCATGCTCATTGCTGCTACCTTGACCGGATCCTCGTAGAACAGCGCGGAGAGCTCCGATGAATTGCCCGGCGGCAAAGAGGCCAGAAATTTCTGGTTCTTGGCCAGCGACTCGCCCGCTCGGTGCAGTTGAACCGCCTGGGTGAGGGTTTTGCGGCTTGAAGCAACGATCAGATATCCGTCTACAAATGCGTAGCCGATTTCAGTGGTCTTCCGCGGAGAAGGAATTTGGACAGTGTGGTAAGTGACTCCGTCTTCTTCAGAAAACTGGGCTCTCATGTGCGCTGCCGTCAGAATCGTGCTGATCGTTGCCGCGAGCTTTGCGGGATCATTGGACTTGAGGATTATCTTCCATACCGGTTCGGGTGGGATGAGACTGTCGATCTCCAGAGCGATCTCGCCCCCGAGGTGACGGAGCAGGTCATCTCGCAAACTGAGTTTCATGACTTCTTCGATCTGCGCGACCGGCGCCAGGGCGTTCGGATTGGAAGTGGTGGCAAGATCCCTGACGTCGTCAAATATCTCCACCGGATTCTTCAGGTGCATGGCGACCGCCATGAGGGCAGTGGGCGAGACAAAATCGAGGCTGCCCATAGGGCCGGAAGCGGCGAGCCAAGACGCTAGGCCGCGGCGTGGAGCGGTGAAGCTCAACTCCAACTCACTGGCGGCTTGTCCCGCCACATTCTTGTGCTCCCAGACCAGATACTTCATAGAAGCCGGTGCGCTGGAAGGTGGCGTCTTTCTGCAGGGTGGTGGAGTCGAGTTTTAAAATTCTCTGGAAGTCCGCTCCGGCGATGATGGTTGCGCCGCCGTCATACCCATGGGCTAGCCGTTGGCCGAACTCCGTCGCAGCGAAATCCTTGACGCCGCGTTGCCGGCGCGCATTGAATGCGCGCAGCGTGTCCACGTTCGCCGCCAGAACGACCAGCTCGGGGCGAACCAGGATAACAGGCTGATCCGACGGGAGATTCTTGGCGGCAGCGAGCTCGGTTTCGTCGAAGACGCGCGCGGCCGGCTTTGATTTGCCGGCTACGTCCCTCAGCGCTTGGCGCAGAAAATCTTTTAGGCCCGGCTTGCGCACTTCGGCAAGCGCCAGGAATTTGGGCTCCTCTTTCCCGCTGCTCGCCGCCGAAATAACGACTTCGTCGCCGAGATAGTGGGAAAGTTGGTAGAACCTCTCCAGATTTTCCTCAATCTTCGGCCCTTCGGTGGCCACGTCGCCCTGTTGCCACAAGGCGCGCAATTGGGCGTTGTCTTTGACTTCCTGTTGAAACACTGTCAGGGCTTGGTGAGAAGCTTCGCCGTAGTTGGGAAGCGCTACGAAGAGAAGAGTCGACTCCGGCAGCAATGGCAAGAGGCGGCTTTGATTGCGCGGGCCGGGAGACTCAACCTGGGTCCGCATCTTCTGCAGCAATCCACCAAACTGCGTGAACATTCCTGAAAACATCTTCAAATCCTCAGGGGAGACCTGGGACTGGGGTTCTGCCGAGGTCTGCGCTGTGCCGGGCGAGAGGAGGAAGCAAACCATTGCCATGACGATCAGGCATTGAAGAAAGCGGCGTCGACGTTGTTGGCGCGAAGATTGCACGTGTCGCATTCGCATCACCCCATTCGAAGGAAGAAATCATGAACTCCTTTCTGCATGCTAGCGGTGAGGCATCGCACAGCCAAAGTAACCGGAGTCACCACTTCAAACTCCTGCCGACACGACTTGCCCGGGCGCACCGACTGCCATCTCTTGTCGCGCGAGGCGTCGGCGGTAATGGACATGCCGCCAGCGGGTCATTTCGACCAGCGGCTTCCATACGGGGTTGACCAGGTGGTGCTTGATCAGCAGGTGCCAGAAGCGGTTGGAGCGCTTGTAGAGGTACGACATTGCCAGGTACAGCGGAATTGCTTGCATGTCTTCGGGTCGACGGCGCCAGATTGAGGAATGCGAGAAAAGACGCTGGTAGATCCAGGCGTATCCCTGTTCGAGTTCTTCTGGCGACATGTGGCTCGGCTGAAAGACAGCGTGGCCCGTGTCGTAGAGGGTCCAGTCGCGGTGGAGGATGCGGCCTTGATCTTCCATCTGGCGGAACAGCGGCGTGGCCGGGTAGGGCGTGAGGATATGAAAGGTCGAACACTCGAGACGGTTCTCTTCGATCCATTCGGCGGTGCGGGCGAAGACATCTTTTCGGTCGTGATCGAAGCCGAGGACGAAGGATCCGTTCACCTGGATGCCGCAGTCGTGCAGGATGCGCACCCGGCGCGCGTAGTCGCTGGTCTTAGGCGTCTTTTTGCGTGAATCGGCGAGGTTGTCGTCGGAGAGCGATTCGAAGCCGATGAAGACGCCAGTGCACCCGGCCAGGGCCATGTTGCGGATGAGGCGGGGATCGTCGGTGACGTCGATGGTGACGGCTGCGCTCCAGATCTTGTTGAGGGGACGGAGCGCGGCGCAGAGCGAGTGGAGATAGTCGCGGCGCGAGCCCAGATTGTTATCAATGAACACTGCGTAGGGCTGATCGTCGGCTTTAAACTCGTCAACTACCTGCTGCGGATGCCGCATACGGTACGGCATGCGTAGACCATCGGTCGCGAGATAGCAGAAGCCGCAGCGGTTGTGACATCCGCGGGTAGCGATGAGGCTGGTGGTGGTGAGAAAGCTGCGGCGCGGGAGAATCGAGCGGCGGGGCGAGGGATCGTCGCAGTAGTCGTTTTCGTAGGTGGCGACGTAGCGCGGTTGGAGGCAGTTTGCTTCGACGTCGCGCAAGATGCGCGGCCAGAGTTGCACGCCGTCGCCAAGGGCGAGTGCGTCCGCGTGTGGCACGCACTCGTCGGGACACGAGAGAACGTGGAGTCCGCCGAAGATCACTTTCGAGCCGCGAGCGCGATACCAGTCCGCCAGCTCGAAGGCCCGGCGGGCGAAGGTGAGATGGACCGTGATGCCAACCACGTGAGGCAGCGGCTGGAACGGCGGCCGTCCATCGAGCAGGTTCTCGTCCCAGTATTGGACGCGCCAGCGCGCGGGCGTCGTAGCGGCAAAGCTGGTCAGCGCGAGCGAAGGAGTGAGTACGTGCTTGCCGAAGCTGGCGTTGGCGTCCTTCGGATAGAAGGGATTGATCAGAAGGGCGTAGCGCCGCTCGAGGAATCCACGGGGCCCAGTGTGATCGAGAACCGGGGCTGTGGTCATCTCGCGGGGAACCCAGGGCTTGGGGATGGGGTGAAGGAAAGGCTCGTCGCATGCGATCATTGATGTACTTTATATTGTAAAGTACTTCATGTCAATGAGAATTGCGCGGCAGGTGCTGCGCCAATCGGCATAGGGGGACGGGTCGCCTCGCCTCCCCTGCCACACCACCGTACATGCGGGTCCGCATACGGCGGTTCGGCGGATTAAGCTAAGACCGCACGACCATGGCTGGAAGCCCGAGCTGGGCAAAGTAAGCATTCGGTAAAGCGATGGTCAGCGCGGGCGATTG
>DATDGW010000004.1:0-9663 GCA_036521895.1 Candidatus Sulfotelmatobacter sp.
GAAATCACTCGCCGAAAGTATCAGCGAGAGGGACAGCGCTACGCAAGCGATCTGACGGATGCGGAATGGGCGCTGATTGAGCCGCATATGCCGGCGGTAAAGCGCTTGGGCCGGCCGCGCGAGACCGAGTTGCGAGCCGTGCTCGACGCGATCTTGTATATTGTGCGAACCGGCTGTCAGTGGCGGATGCTGCCAAAGGACTTTCCGCCGTTTACTACTGTGCAAGGTTATTTCTACGATTGGCGAGACGACGGCTTGTTTGAGAAAATCAATTTTGCGTTGCTGCTGCAAGCGCGCGAAGCGGTGGGCCGCGAACCGGGCCCGTCGGCCGGGGTCATCGACAGTCAGTCGGCCAAGACCACCGAGAGCGGTGGGCCGCATGGTTACGATGCGGCCAAGAAGGTCAAGGGGCGTAAGCGCCACATTGTGACCGATACTTGCGGTCTGCTGGTCGGTGCCGAGGTGCACCCCGCCGATATCCAAGATCGCGATGGTGCCGTGCTGGTCATTGAGGCCATCCACCAGTTGTTTCCATGGTTACGCCATCTCTTGGCAGACAGTGTCTACAACGGCCCCAATCTGCGTGAAGCTCTCGCCAAATTCGGCAACTGGACGATCGAGATTGTCAAACGCACCGCTGACGCGGTCGGATTTCAACTGCTCCCCCGGCGGTGGGTGGTCGAACGAACCCTCGCTTGGCTCAATCGAAACCGCCGTCTGGCCAAAGATTTCGAGGCTTCGATCGCCAGCGCCAAAGCCTGGGTTTACATTGCCTCCGTGCAGCTGCTCGTTAGGAGACTGTCCTGCCTGCAGCACAACCTATAAGATTAAGATTCGGACACTGAGGAACAGTGATGTTCGGCGCGGCCGCGCATTTTGGGCTTGGCGTTCTTGATCTTGCAGTAGGCAATTTTGTCCTTGAGGCAGCAATATCGTCCGGCGCAGCAATTGCATTCCCTGACTTCTTTAGCAACTCTGCCGATGGTAAAGAAAGGCTTCCCATGTTAGATGATTCAGGGAGCGAGCGCTCAAGCTAAAAGCGGTCCGAAGGAACGGGGCAGTCTTTCCCACCTAGAACGCGAGGGGCATCGCACATATGTCGAGAGTGTGGAGTTGCAATGAGTGGGATCAGCTGGAGGAAATTATTGTAGGCAATCCCTTGCACGCGCGATTTCCTACGCCGGACAGAAGCACCCAGCTGGCAGAATTTTCCGACCGTCCATTGGATGAAATACCGCGCGGTCCTTTTCCACCAAAGGTTATTGAGGAGACGGAAGAGGATCTGAGTGAATTTGTTCAAACCTTGGAAAAATTGAACATCACGGTCAAACGACCACAGACGTGGCCGCACGAGACGAAATTTTCCACGATCCATTGGGAAGCTCAGGGGTACTATAATTATTGTCCCCGCGACATCTTGTTGGTCATCGGCAACCAGATTATCGAAACGCCCAATGTCATTCGCAGCCGCGCTCAGGAAACGTTCAGCTATCGCAAGTTGCTAATCGACTATATGAAGTCAGGCGCAAAGTGGTACAGCGCGCCCAGACCCATGCTTTTAGATTCGCTCTTTGAGGTTGATCTTAGCAAGCCCACGCCACGTAACGATGAACCTGCCTTTGACGCAGCGAACGTCCTACGTTTCGGCCAGGACTTGATCTATTTGGTTAGCGCGACGGGTAACGAATTGGGGGGGCATTGGTTACAATCAATTTTGGGTGATAAATTTCGGGTCCATTTCCTCAAAGATGTTTATTATGGGAGCCATATTGACTCGACCATTGTGGCCTTACGCCCTGGGTTGGTCCTCTGCAATCCTAATCGTGTCAATGATGATACTTTGCCGAAGATCCTGAAACAGTGGGAAGTCATATACAGTCCACCGATGGAGAATACAGAGAGATATGATGCCGACTATCTATCAAAATGCATTGGTAGTGACTGGATCGATATGAATGCACTCAGCATCAATCCGAGCTTGGTCGTGGTCGATCGAAATCAGCCGACTCTGATAAAATTCTTGGAGAAACATCGGTTTGATGTAATCCCCCTGAAATTGCGGCACTCCAAATTGATGGGAGGCGGGCCGCATTGCGTTACCTTGGACGTTCGCCGAACTGGAGCGCTGCAACGATACTTCGATTAAACAGACTGCTTTTGCGGTGCTCAGCCAGCGGACAAATTGGCGGTTGAAAGTCTAAACTCTGTGAAGAGTCTCTGAGACTTCAATATTTGAGACGGTATGAGCATGCGAGGAAACGCTTTGGCAGTAATTTTTTTAACAATCGTATTCGCGGTTTTCTTTGTGCTAACGCTGGTCGGGTGGAGACGGTACCTTTGGGCGGCGGAGAGGGTACCGCAGGCGGACACCTCCCGATACAGCTTGACCGATGTCTTCGGTGACCGCCACCTCGTAAACGCACCGCATCAGGAAGGAATCGAGTGGCTCACAGAGGTGTTTAGCCGCTCCGCCGAGAAGTTTCCGGATCTCACGGCCTTACAGATTCCGCACACCGGAGAGTCCCTGACCTTCGCCGAGCTCGACGCGCGGGCCGAAAACGTGGCCGCGGCCCTTTCTCCCTTCCTCACTGGACCGGACCAGGTCGTGGCAGTGGCTATGTCCCAGGACAACTGGCAAATCGTGGCGTCTCACCTCGGTATTCTCAAAGCTGGCGGTACCGCGATGTTCCTCGACACCAGCTTGCCCGACGCCGTGATCACCCACATGCTTAACGACGCACAGCCGGTGGTCATTCTCACACGCGGGCAAGACAAGTTTCGCCACCTGCCGACGCTCGACGTCCTGACGTTGCCGGCGAGGATGCCCCGAAGAGAGCCACCTCCCTGGCTGGACGACCCCACGCAGCGCCTTGCGGCCATTTTTTACACGAGCGGAACCACTGGGATGCCCAAGGGCGTGGAGTGCCCGCACGCAGGTTATGCCAACCTGGCCTTGAGTTACGCCGATTACTTTGACCTCCTTCCGGGCATGGATGCGACCTCGCTTACTTCGTCGCTGGGCTACGACGGCAGCATCTCCGAAATGTACAGCGCCTGGGTATCGGGCTGTGCTGTAGTCATGCTAACCAAGGAGCAGATCCGGTCCGGCCCGGACCTCATTCCGGTCCTCCGCGAGGCGGAGGTCACGGTACTCTTCTGTCCGCCGGTACTGCTCACCACCCTGACACCAACCCCCGAGGTGGATCTCCCCTATCCCCTATGCCGCTACATCGTGCCGGCGGGCGAAGCCTTCCCCAACGCGCTCGTGGAGCCCTGGACCCGGGGCAGACGGCAGATCATCAACACCTACGGCCCCACCGAGGCGAGCACCGACACGAGCCGCCAGAGTTTGCGGCCCGGGGAGCCCATCACCATCGGCTCGCCGTTCGCCAACGTCACCTATGTCATCCTCGACCAACTCCGCCCACTGCCCCACGGGGAGGTCGGAGAGCTCTGCATCGGTGGGGTACACGTTGCGCGCGGGTACCGCAACTTGCCGGAGCAAACCGCCCAGAAGTTCATCACGCACCCTCAGTTCGGCCGCCTCTACCGCACGGGGACAAATGCAAAATCGACATCCAAACGCAGCGCGTGCACTTCCTCGGTCGAATCGATGCACAACTCAAAGTGCGCGGGCACCGCGTCGAGGCACAAGCCGTTGAGGACATCCTCCAGACCCAGTTCAGTGAGATCGAGGCCGCTGTGCTGGACTACCAGAACGAAGCGCTCGTCGCCTTCGTCTTTGCGCCTTCGGTCTGCGAAGGAGAGATCTCGGTGGTCGCTCCGGCGCCGGCGGAGTGGGCCGCCCGAGTGACGGGGACTCTCGCCAAACAACTTCCGGCGCCGTCGGTCCCGACAAGGATCTTCCTTGTAGAAAAATTCGTCATGAAGCCGGTTTCGGGGAAGATCGACAAGAACCTCTTGCCAAGCCTATCTCATGTGCTGAGAAACGCCGAACCGGAAGCTGAGGACGCCCCTGAGGACACCCCTGAGGACACACCGGCCAGCGCACGCGAAGGAAGGCAAGAGGAAGTCAACCTACCTGATGCCGATGTGGGCATAGATCCTGATTCTGAGGAGGTGCTGGCGATCTGCAGGGCCGTGCTCGAGACGCCATTGGGATTGGACGATGGATTCGTCGAGGCTGGTGCCCATTCGATCGACATCGCGCGCTTGGCGCAGCGACTGCAAGCTATAGGATGGGTCGTTACGGTGCGGGCACTGCTTAGTGACTGCAACACCGCACGAAAGGTAGCCAACTGCCCGCGGGCGCTCCAGCAGGCCTCCAAGGCCGCTACGGCTCCTGTAAAATCCGACGAGAACAGCGCCGAGCGGGATGAGGCCGCGGCAGAAGTGCTCCCCATCGGATACTTCAGCACCCTGCAGATCATCTTCGCGATTTTTTTGTATTCTCCGGGCTTCGTAGCCTTCCTCAGCGTCTTGGGCTTCGGCGAAGTCGGGACGTTCATCACTACGGCCAGCCTCTGGGATTTCATCATCGGCGGCTTCGTCATCTACTTGCTTGGCCTCGTCATGCCCTTCGCCAGCCTTATCTGGGTCATGATGATAAAGTTCTTCATGGGTGGTGACATTTACAAGAACAATGTGACCCCGGGTGCGTACCCCAAGTGGAGCAAAATGCATTTGCGAATCTGGTGCATCGGGCGGCTGGAGAACATAGTGCTGCTCCTGTTGGCTTCGATGTATCGCAGCGCGCCGCTTATGGCATTCGTATTGCGACAGCTCGGCACGACCGTGGGCGACAACCTTCAGTGCGCGCACGATGCTTTCCTATCCGGGCCCCTGGACTTGATCTCCATCGAGGACGATGTCGCCATTCAGACCGGGGCCTACATCCAAACGACGACGTGGTCGGGGCAGTATCTGCACGTCGGCCCTATTCACCTTGAGAGTGGTTGCAAGATCGGGATGCGGGCCGCCATCGCCAACAACGTGCAGGTGGGCCGCGGCACTTGGATCACTCCGTTCACCCCCATTCTCAGTGACGTGGGTTCGCAGGAGATGTGGGAGGGAGCTCCGGCGCGCTTCAGCGGCCGTTGCACGGAGCTGAAGCGCACGGCGCAAGTCTGCAAGTATGCGCATCCCATTTGGTTACTGGAGACCCTCAACGTCCTTATGCAGGTTGTCACATTCTTCTGGCTTAGGGTGGTTCCCATCGCCGCGATTTTGTGGTTCGCCCGTAGCTTCATGTTCGCTGAAGAATCGGAGTTTTCCAACGCATATTTCAGCGTCGCGCCGCTGTTCGAGATCGTCTGGCACCTGATCCTCTATGCATTCATCACCACCGGGGTCACCTTCGTGGTGACCTCTTTGCTGGACTGCCTCTTCATCCGTTGCACGGCCGCTTCGCCGGGGCTGTACCCCTCGCGCGGGCTCAGGGGCGCTCTCCTCATGTACAGAATAAAAATAATGAACGCTGTTCAGAGACGGTGGACCTGGACCATCACTGGACAGTACCTGAGGGCGCTCGCCGGCGTACGCTTCCTGCGGTTAGGTGCCTCGGAGTGCGACGTCCTGTTCAACCTTGTCCCGGAGCTTGCTACCGCCGACTCCCAGATATTTTGGTCCAATGGATGTTTCACGAACATGCTCGACTATGGCGCCGAGCACCTCAAGCTGCGCCAACTCGACATGCCCCGGAATTTCTTTAGCGGTAACAACTGTGTGGCGGAGTATGGGCATTTCCCGTCCAACTTCCTCCTGGGCGTCTCTACGCCGGGGAATGATATACAGTTCCGGCGACAGATGCGGTCGCGGCTTAGCGAGCCAATCACGGTGGCGGGAAACCCGCCCGTAAAATTTGCGAGCGCGTTATTTGAGGCGGAGAATGAAACCCACAGACTGCCGGACTTTCCCCTCTTCCTGACCCGGGTCCTCCTAAACGATGTCTTCAGCGTCAGCATACTGGGCATCACCGAGGGGCTCATCTTCACGATATTGTACATTTGTTTGTTGCGATTGTATGGGCACCCGATCGCCAGCGCAGTCCTTGCTTTGGTGCTCGGAGAAGTCAGCTTGGTCCTGCTTTGCATCGCGATCAAGAAGTCCCTCGTTGGCAGCGAATGGGGAGCCGATGGCTCGACGCCTTTCTGGTCCTGGCGGCACTTCGCCTATTTCTTCGCGCAGGACTGCTTCTTCGTCTGGTGCAGGGGGCCTCTGGGGTTTTGCGCTGGGACTATCCTCTCGAATGCTATCCTACGGTGGATGGGATGTCAGATCGGCCACCGGACAATCGTGATCCGGCCAATGCAGTGCTCCGACTGGAATGCGGTGAGCTTCGGCAACGATTGTGTTATCGACGGCTTCTTGCAGTTTCATACCGTTGAGAACATGATTCTGAAAGTGAAGCGAACCGATATCCAGGATGGCTGCGCCATCTCCTTCGGTGCCACGGTGATGGGCGGCGCGGATATTGAGCGGGACACAACGCTCTTGCCGCTGTCCCTGGTTCTCAAGGAGATGGACATGCGCACAGCCACCTACGAGGGGAGCCCCGCGCAGCCCGTAAATGGTTCAATCCCCGACCCTCCCCACGCTCTGCGACGACAACGCGCAGATCCCGGGGCACCAGGAGAGAGATCTATCGACGAAGAGAAGCGGTTTACGAGGCTCACGGTTGCAGGTGACGCAAAACGATGGTCGGCTCCGCGGCAAAAAAAATAAGGCTCGGTTCGTGGGCCGCCCGAAGTATCGTCAACGAACGCCGTTTGAGCGCAAAGATGGACGACGCTACGCATTCGACGAGCGCACCTCACGCCGTTGACAACACCGACTGGCTGAAAACCGCGGCAATCATCTTGGTCGCGGTTGACCACATCGGCCATTTCTTCATGGATGACGACCGCTGGTGGAGCGTTTTTGGACGCCCCGCGGCTCCGACGTTCTTCTTCCTCATGGGCTACGCCCAGACTCGAACCGTCCCGCTCCACTGGATCTGGCTCGGTATCATCTTGACTCTACTCGAAAGCTCGAACGCCAACTGGACTTGGGTGGCACCGAACATCCTCTTAAGCTTCGCACTCATCCGCTTTGCACGTCCCTATGTACAAATCCTTGCGCGACGTCACGGCTGGGCGGCATTCGCCCTACTCGTTTCAGTACTTATCGCGGTGCTGCCGATAGCGGCGAAGATTGTCGATTACGGCGCGGAGGGATGGCTATGGGTCCTGTTTGGCTTATACCAACGCATATATGTCGACGGCAGATCAGCTACCGGGGACAGCGCAGCCCAAAGCTCGACATCACCCGCACACGCGACGGCGGAGAACGCGCGTCTCATCCGCCTGTTGGCCTGCTTTGTCGCCGCGGTGGTCTACGTTTGGCAGGAACAAAGGGAATACTCGTTTCCTCAGATCAACTTCGCTGCCTTCATCCTCGGCGTTAGCGCTTTGTCTACCAGCCTTTGTCTGTTCCGGCGCGGCCCTAGCCGCATCCAACCGCCAAAAGCCATAGCCAGCACTCTGTGCTTCATCGGCCGGCACACTCTGGCAATTTATGCCATCCAACTTGCCGGCTCCGAACTCATTATAAAGTTGGTGCCCGATCTCTCACCCTGACCCATCTCGGACATGAGCAGGACCCAGATAGCCGCCACATCTCCTCATCATAGCAATGTCCGGTCGGTCCTAGAAACTCAGGGTGTCTAACAACTAATGGTACACGTGCGGGGGTGGCCCGCCAGCGGTTCAGTCACTCGAAGATGCTAGAGTCTTTTCGCCGACCCGTCGCTGAATTCGCTTGTAGATCAGTCACTGACACCGCTGTGGCTTCCTGCGCTTAACCCGGCGGCACCGAGAGCTCCATCATCTTTGCTCACGGTCCTCGGGTCGTTCCCGAACCGCTGCTGGCAAAGCCGCCGAAGCTTATCCACTTATTCTCGTGATGAACCGCATTCTCTGGGACGAGAAGTTACAACCGAAGAGCCTCACGACAAGCCCGTCCAACGCAGTTATAAAGCCTTGCAATATTGAGCGGTCCGCCCACAATTGAATACGGCGACGCCTGCGCGATAATGATCGAGCAACCACAAGAGGCGCTGGCCAACTGTCGCTCTAGTTTCGCGAAGCGGCTTGCCATCCGAGTGTCGAATGCCGAACATCTTCACCATAGCGTCGCTAGTTCCCACCACCGCGGCCGTGGCCGAACTCCCTGCTACCGCTGCAGCCGAGCTCCTGCCGGAGGAAGAGGCTATGCTCGGTTCAGTGTCGGACAAGCGCAGGCGGGACTTTACTCTGGGTCGCGAATGCGCCCGCCAAGCTCTGCAGAAGCTGGGGATCGCGCCGGCACCCATCCTGCGCGGCACAGCGGGCGAGCCCCTCTGGCCACTGAGCGTTTGCGGCAGCATCACTCATTGCGATGGGTACTGCGCCGCTACCGCCGCCCGGCAGGCGCATATCCGTGGAATCGGCATCGACGTCGAACGTATTCAGACCCTGACAGACGACTTATTCAAACGGATTTCTCTCGAACCCGAGCGGGCATGGATTCGAGATGCGGATCCGCAGATGCCATGGGACATCCTCCTGTTCAGCGCAAAGGAAAGCGTTTTCAAAGCTTGGTTCCCGGCGGTTGGTACGTGGATCGGCTTTGAGCACGCACGAATCGAATTCGATCCATCGACGCGTGGTTTTAAGGCCATCATGCTGCCGGACGCGTCCGGCACCGATACACCCACCATAATTAATGGTCGCTTCCATGTTGATGACGAATGGGTGCGAACCAGCGCCATCTTACCGGCAATGCGCCTAGCGCCGCTGCGTCAAAACCAGGCTTCCGATGGAGCGCATTGAAGGCGATAATTTCAAAAGATCGCGTCAGCGACCACCTTCAAATGGTCCCCGACTTCCGCAACAAAATCTGCCAAAAGACGACCGGAGTCCAAGGCGGACTGGAGCGCGCCCCCCTGGAGCCGGACAGGTTGAAGTTGGTGATTTGACAGGGGGTTCTGGGCTTTCGAAAAATGAAAGCCATGGCCAGACAGCAGCGCTCGCGCGACTTGGGGCAAAGGATCGGAATCCGGGGTTCGAGCAGCGCCGCTCGCATTCAGTTCCCGTGCCTTGCCGCACAGAGAGAAGCCGCGACCTGGTCGAGTGTTGGCCCCGCGAAGTCAGTATCCACCGACATTCCCCGGATTAGTCACGTACAGAGTACACCACCATCCTTGGCTCAGGGAACACTAACCGAGCCGACCGCTACCGGCACCCGACAAGCAAGCAGCGTCTGCAGCATTGCAGCCGTTACGCGGGAATGCCTTCAATGATGCTGACCGGGCTCGTCGTGGGTATCACGTTTGTAAGCTTCAGGCCCGCGGCTTCGTAGAGCGCCAGGAAATCAGCTTCTGAGCGCTGGCGTCCACCGGTGACCACCAGGATCCCAACACCAGACTATGCCACTCCGGCATCGGTGCGAGGCGACACCGCTGTTGTGCTCCGACTTGCCGGCAGCGGGCTCCCTCGCACCGAGACCTGGCTCGGGCTCCTTGATGCGGAACCACGCGACATAAAGGGCAGGCAGGAAGAGCAGACGCAGCAACGTCGCGACGGACAGACCGCCGATGATCGCGTAGGCCATCAGCCCCCAGAAGACTTCCGACGCAATCGGGATCATCCCGAGCGAGGCGGCGGCCGCGGTCAACACGACTGG
>DATDGW010000005.1:0-7992 GCA_036521895.1 Candidatus Sulfotelmatobacter sp.
ATCCTGGGCAGGATCAGCAGCCGCAGTCTTTTTCATTGCTTCCTGCATGTGCCATAGCGTCGCCACTTTGCTCTGCATGCTGGGCGCTTCATAGTCGCTGCTGCGGGGCGTTCCGCAGTTTCCGCAGAACTGCTCTTCCCCGACCAGCGTGTGCCCGCACTTACGGCAATCGAATGAAGACGACGCTCCTGTTGCCAGAGTGTTGGCTTTAGGCCTGGAATCTTTGACTGCCGGCTTGTCGATCAAGGCTGCGAGATCGGGCTTCAACTTTTCCAATGCCTCCAGCATTACGGCACGCTCGGTCGCGAGCGACTTCTTCCATGTGACTTCTTCATCGCGGGCCAGGGCCTCAGTAATCAAGCCCGCCATAAGCTGGCAGGTATGAACATCCTGCTCGGTGAAGGCCTGCCTCGTGGGGTAGTAGAGTTCCAGCCCCCCGGCGACTCCACCATCGTGAAAAACCGGAACCGCGATCAGCGACTGGATGCCGCGACGGCGACACTCTTCCCTCTCGACAAGAGATTCGGCATTCACGTCGGCACATCGGAAAACCTGGCCAGTCCGAAGACAGGCGACGCACAGTGCCCTGTCCATGGGAACTTCGGTTCCAGCGGCAAGAGTCAGGGTGCCAGACGCCGCCCGGTAACCAACTTTCTTGCGGTCGAGGATGCCAATCGCAGCACCGCTGGCCCGGGCAATCTGAACCAGGCGCTCTGCGACCAGCGACATCGCGCTCTCTGATTCGAGTTGACGAACCTGAATCTGGTGCTGGGTCTCGACGATCTTTGCCAGAGTGAGTCTGTAATCGGCATGGGCCGGCGGTTCGGACTGTTGAGTGTTTGGAACGTCGGGGGCGGGAGCGGAACGTTCCGCAGCCGCCTGCAGTTGGCGGTTGTGCTCTTGCAGCACATAGGCCGCTTCCAGCAGCTTGGCGAGCGTCTGCTCGTCGAGAACTGGTTTATTTTTTTCCTCGGACACGATTTCTTTGTCCACCGGTGGAAGCCGTCCCATAGCACAGTCAGTCGATCTGGCCGAATGCGCCTATTCTAGTGCAAGTCCAGCGCCAACAGGGACGCAGGCAAGGCGCTCCGCGGGGGGATGTGTTTGGGGGGATCGATGCCATGGGCGCTCTTGCGGGCGCTGGCCCTTCAACTCTACCAATAGTTTACCGCCAGAAGGGCCGACTTGCGAGTGTTCTTAATGAGTCCTGGCTGGAGAGTGCGGTACGCGGTAACCACTCTCCAGTAACTGCACTATTTTGCAAGAATTTGCACCCCGCTTCGGCGTTTCTCTACTCGCTCGCGAGAGATCGGTCCTGGTCCTTCTCGCTGGCTTCACTCTTGCCGCTGAGATAGAAGTGCACTGCGGGCGTGATGATCAGCGAAAGCACCATCGAGATGAGAACGCCGCCGATGACCGCAATGGCGAGAGGCTGGAGCATCTGCGATCCGGCGCCAATCGCGAAGGCTAGCGGCAGCATGCCTGCCACGGTAGCGAGGGCTGTCATGACGATGGGCCGCAACCGCCTACGGCCGGCCTGCAAGATTGCGCTCTCGGGCGACAGACCAAGGGCGCTCATTTTCTGGTCGGCATCGAGCAGCAGGATGCCGTTCTTGGCCACGATGCCGATCACCATGATCATCCCCATGAACGAGGAGATATTGAACGTCGTGCGCGTAACCAGCAGCGCAATGAAAACGCCTGAGGTCGAGAGCAACGCAGACGAGAGAATGGCGACTGGCGCGGCGAACGTTCCAAACTCAAACAGAAGCACGATGAACAGCAGCAGGACCGCCAGGATCAGCACAATCACCAGATCGTGGAAGGAGCGTTGCTGTTCGGCGTAGGTTCCGCCGTATTCCACGCGAATGCTGGAGGGGATGTGCAAGCCGGCAACAACTTTTTGTACATCAGTCATGCCGCTGCCCAGGCTTCTGCCTTCGAGACGAGCGGTTACGGCCACGTCGCGTTGCAGGTTTTCGCGGCGAACCTCGGTTTGCCCTGGATTCTCGACTACCGACGATAGAGCGCCCAGCGTAGCTGTGTGTCCGGTGCTGCTGACCAGTAACGTATCACGCATGGCCTCAAGCGATGCCCGGTTTGCTGCGGGGAAACGCACGCGCAGCGTGTAGGCGCGATCGTTGGTCACGACCGGCGTCGGCGCCGGTTCGCCCTCCAGAATTGCCGAGGCGTCGAGCGCGACTTCTTCCGCAGTAAAACCGGCTCGAGCAGCCACGCTAGGATCAACCTGGAAGGTGACAGCGGGCCCGCTGATGGTGTTTTCGATCCCGTTCAACAGGTCCACAACGCCGTCGACCTTTCCGATGGCCTCTGCTACCTTGGGCGCCCAGGTTTCAAGTTGCTTGGGATCCTGCGAGAACAGCTTGATCTCGATCGGTTGCGGCGCGGAGGTAAGGTCGCCGATCATGTCCTGCAGAACTTGTATGAAATCGACATCGAGGGCAGGCTCCTGTTTCTTGATGTCGGCGCGGATGTCGGCCATGATTTCTTCGATGTCACGGTCGCGCTTGGCTTTCAGCTTAACCAGAATATCGCCAGTGTTCGCCTCTGTCACCGCCGCCAGCCCGAGTTGCAGGCCGGTGCGACGCGATGTGCTCTCGACTTCAGGAACCTCGTGCAGCATTTCTTCGATGTGGCTGATGACACGGTTGGTTTCCGCCAGCGAACTGCCGGCGGGCATGATGTAGTCGATGGTGAATCCGCCCTCGTCCATCTCCGGCAACAGGTCGGAGCCGGAAAAGCTGTAGCAAACGTAGGAAGCGACGATCAGTACGGCGCTGGAGATGACGAGCAAACGGGGCCGTTCGAGAGAGCCGCGCAACCAGCGTTCGTGGAAGTTCACGACTCGCAGGAAGAATCCGCTCAAGTGTTTTTCCTCTGCAGCGAGCAACTTCACCGCGTCGCCGTTTTCGGCGGAGACTTCACTTTCATGGGCTCCCGACGCAGAGGACGCGGGAGTCTCTGATTCCTCGCCCTGAGTGCCGTCCTTCTGGTGCCTTCCCTTGATGAAATATTGGCTCAGAGTCGGAGTCCAGGTCACCGCGAGGGCCAGCGAAGTCAGCAAAGATACGGTCATCGTCACTGCCAACGCGCGGAAGAAAACTCCTGTAACGCCGGTAATAACGATCAGCGGAATGAAAACGACGACCGGAGTGATGGTCGATCCGATCAGCGGGACAGTAATTTCTTTCAGGGCACTGCGGATGGCTTCCAGACGTCCCTGCCCGGCATCGCGGTGCAGGACGATGTTTTCGACGACGACGATCGCGTCATCGATGACCAGTCCGACGGCCGCGGCAAGACCACCGAGCGTCATCAAGTTAAACGTCTGGCTCATCATCTTCAGCGCGATGAATGTGACCATCACGGTCACCGGGATCACGAGACCTGCGACCAGCGAGGTTCCCCAGTCGCGCAGGAATACCACCAGAATGATCGACGCGAGAATCAAGCCCAGCAGGATGGCATCGCGCACGCTCTTGATGGACTCGCCCACAATGATCGACTGGTCGTAAAAGGGTTCAATCTGCACTCCGGGCGGCAGGGTCTTGCGGAGGCGCTCGATTTCGTCGTGAACTTCCTGCGCGACTTGTACAGAGTTCCCGTCAGGCTGGCGATTGATGTTAATTAGAACCGCAGGCTTCCCGTTCGCCGTGACGACTGTGTAAACAGGCTTCACGCCAGGAGCCACCGTGGCGACATCGCCAATCCTCACGGGAACTCCCGCGGGAGTGCTCTTAATCACCGCATCCGCAATTTCTTCAGGAGTCTTTATCTGGCCGTTGATCAAGGCAAGATAAAGCTCATGATTACGCTCCAGCAATCCGGGAGAATCAATCAGATTGGTACGCCGCACGGTGTCGAGAATGTCGGACACGGTGACGCTTGCTGCAAGCAGCTTGGCAGGATCAGGGGTGATATGAAATTCGGGCTCTTGCCCGCCCTGCACGATGACGGTGGAGACGCCTTCCAGACGATTGAGGCGCGGCTTCATCTCGTACGTGGCCATCTCCCACAGCTTGGTTTGCGGCATGCGGTCGGAGGTCAGACTGTATCCGATGATGGGAAAGGCAGCGAACGTCAGGCGGTGAGCCTCAATCTTCGCGCTGGAGGGCAATTCCGGCTGCACACGCGAAATGGCCGCATTGACGTATTGCAGCGTCTGGAACATGTCGACGTCCCAGCGAAAATAAAGATCAATCTCCGCCGATCCACGACTGGTAATGGAGCGCACCGAGAGCAGGCCGGGCACGCTATTGACGGCTTCCTCAATGGGCCGGGTCACGATGACCGTCATCTGATCGATGGGCATGACGCCGTTGTCGACCGCGATCAGCACTCGGGGAAAGTCTGTCGACGGGAATACCGACACCGGGATGGTGAAGGCGAGATACGCCCCCAGCAGTCCCAGCGTCAGAATGACGAAGATCACCGGCCTGGAGTGCTGGGCAATCCAGTGCTGGCCCGAGTTTTGGTCCATGGTGCGTTCGGCTTTCGGGAAGTTCACGCCGATGCTCCGCAGCAGTTATTTATCATCGGATCCCCCACTGGGAGCCTTGGCATCAGGCTTGGCATCGGGCGTCGCGTCGTCTTTCGATCCTTCTTTTGCTCCCTCGGGAGCTTCGGTGGCTTCGATCTTGATTTTGGTTTTGTCGGGCAGTCCGTAGACGCCGGTGGAAACCACTTTGTCGCCGGCGGTGACGCCGTCGAGAATCTGCACGTCGTCGCCGTTGCGGATTCCCAGCTTCACGGTTTTCTGATGAGCGCGGCTGTCGGTACCAGCCAGCATGACCGCGGTAGCTCCTTCCGGAGTGGTAATGACGGAACTTGCCGGGACGACGAGAGCATCCTTCACCGTCTGCGCCGTCAGAGAGAGTTGCACGCTGCTCCCCGGCTTCAAGGCGTGCTTGGGATTTTTGGCCTCGAGCCAGACTTCGACGGTCGTGCTGTTCGGATCCAGCGCCGGACTCACGACCGTGACTTTGCCTTCAATCGGTTCTGCAATTCCGGGCACGGTCATCGTTCCTTTGTCGCCGACCTTCAAGGCCGCAGCATCGTCCTGCGGGATATGAGCCTTGGCGATGACGGAGGAAACATCCATCACCGTCAGCAGGGGAGTGCCTGCCGCGGCCATTTCGCCAGGATAGAGCGGACGATCTGTGATGACACCATCGATCGGGCTGCGGATTTCCGAATAGCTGAGTTGCGCCTGGGCTCCCAGATATTTGCCTTTCGCCGATTCCAGTTGCCCCGCGGCAGCTTTGAGTTCCTGTTCCTTGCCCTTGGCGACCAGGTAGTCGACATGCTTCTTTGCGATCGCGTACTGGTTGCGAGCCTGCGTAATATCCACCCGCGATTGATCGAGCTCTTTCCGCGGCAACGCACCCTGATCGAAGAGCTGCTGGCGGCTCTGAAAGATTTTCTCTTGTGCGTCGAGCACCTGTTTGGCTTGCTGCTCGTCGGCTTCAGCTTTTTGGATCTCTTCCGGCAGGCTGGCCGCAGTAGTGGTTTCGTAAGTGGCCTCCGCTTGTTTGTAGGCGCCACCCGTGTCTTCGGTCGCAGCGCTGAGATCGCGGTTCTCAAGCACGGCCAACAGTTCTCCCTGGTGAACCGGGCTGCCGCGCTTCACCAGGAACTTTTGCACCGGAGCGCTGATCTTGGGAACGATGGCGGCCTGCTGCCGGGGAAACAGAATCGCCTGCGTCGTGATGGTGTGCTCGATCGTCGTCTTCTCGACCGGCGCGACTTGCACGCTGACCGTGGGTTCTTCCTTGCCTTCGTTTTTTGAGCAACTGGCCAGCAGCAAGCCGGTTACGCTCAGCGACACGGCCAGAGCGAGCCGACAGCACCACACGGCGACGGGCTTCCGATCAGCAGTTTGAGTGCGGGCGGGCGTGATGGGATTCATCCGGTTAGAAGGTTCCTGTCAGAGTTTGTAGATTGGCTACGGCGACGCGGTAACGCGACTGGCCATCATCGTACGCGTTGCGGGCTTGGGTCAATGTATTCTGCGCGTCGACCACTTCCAACACCGTGGATTCTCCTGCCTGATAGCGCATCGTGGTCAGCCGCAGGCTATCCGCGGCCAGCTCCGCGGAGGTTGCCAGAGTTTCCATTTCAGAGCGTGCGGTTTTGGCTTCGAGGTAAAACTGCCGCAGATGGCTGAGCAGTTGTTTCTGCGTGTAGTTCAGTTCCACGTGCGCTTGATCCCGCCGCAACTCCGCCTGCTTGAGCTTGCTTCGATCCGCCCCCCAGCTGAAGATCGGAATCTGCAAGGTTGCCACGGCGGAATAACCGATGTTTCGAATTCCGTCAGTCCGGATGGCGAACCTATTGGAATCGATACCGTAAAAATAATCGACGCTCAGATTTGGCAGAAGACCACCCCAGGCGGCCGTAACCTCGTGATTGGCGACCTCATATGCAGCCAGCGCCGCCCCCAGGTCCGGGTTGTTCTTCTTTCCCGCCGCCTCGACTTCTTCAAAGGTTGGGAGCGGCTCGGGTGTTTGCAAATCGTCGACGACGGCAAAATCCTGGTTGAAATCCGGGAACAACAGCACGGCGAGATCAAGCCGAGCGCGCTCCATGGTCAATTGCGCTTCCTGCAGATCGCGCTGTTGCTGCTGCGCCTGAATGCGCGCTTTGATCGCGTCGGCATGTGCCACTTCGCCCCCGCCCTCCAGTTTTATGCTGATGTCGAGGAAGCGGGCTGCTTCTGCGTCCGCCCGTTGCGCAGTCGCGTATCTTCGCTGCGCCACCACCAGGCCGTAATAAGCCTGGGTGACGGTTACGACCAGTCCGCGAGTCGCGATTTCGGCCTTGGCCCGCGCCTGTGCCAGAGCGGCCGAGGCGCGCCGATAGTCCGCAACGTTGGTGAGCGAGAGTGCCTGATGTACGTCCCCCTGGCTGATGTACTCGTGCACGCCATTGTTGGCGATGAACTTGGACGCAGGTGGTTCGCCGGTTCCTTGGGTGTAGATGAACGAATTGTTGTAGTTGACGTTCGGCAGCAGACCGGCTCGAGCCTGCACTCGATCTTCCCGGGCCAACCCGAGGTCGGTGACCGCGGACCGGTATTGGGGATCGTTGAGGCGAGCCCGCTGCAGCGCATCCTGCAACGTGATCGTGATCGGAGCGCCCGACGTAGGCGTGGCGTTCGCGCCCGGAGTCTGTGCTTCTAGCGTGAACTGTGCAAAACTCGAGCCTCCGAGCGACACAAGGACCAAAATGAAAATCCAGAAATTCGACAGTGGACCGATATGGGCGGGCGTTTCCTCCGCCGCAGGAAGGCTGATCGGATGGGTCTTCACGGGGTCACCTCGGGGATGAATGCGGTGGATTTTGAAGGAACGAAAGTCCCTAAGCCCCAATGGGATTGCCCAAGGGGCGAACCCGTGTGCAAGCCCGGCACTTGCATGCAACTAGGAATGGCCGCAAACCTTGGGAGCGAACAAAAATGTGAGACGCAAAAGCTCATCGTGACTCAGTGCTCGGACCAATTTGGAACTCGTAAGCCTACCACGGCCTTCCTGAAAGCCACATGAAAACTGGGGTCGCCGCCCCCAAGTGCTACTGCCCTAAAGTACTTAGGCACGAGGCGGCAGGGATGCGCAGAATTGGCGAAGATCGTGCAACGTGGTAAGGCGAGTGATCGCCAAGCAGGAGGAACTTACCGTGATCGACCTGGATCAAGTCAAAGTCACACCCCGCGACCAGCAGGTTTTGAATCTGCTGGTGCAGGGCTGCAGTAACCAAGAGATTGGCGGGCCAGCTCAATATCAGCCCGCGCACTGTCAAACCACATCTGCGCACGCTGTTTTTGCGTGCCGGCATTCGCGAGGGCCGCAAGCGCGTGAAACTGGCCATTGCCATATTCACCAAGATAGAGGAGGCTCAATCATGACACCCTGCGAGCGCCTCACCCCGCAGGAGATCCAGATCGCGATTCCGGTCTCGTGAAGGTCTGACCAA
>DATDGW010000006.1:0-3019 GCA_036521895.1 Candidatus Sulfotelmatobacter sp.
AATGCCATGTTCATGGGGAAGGTGGAGGAGAGCGAGGAGAGACTGCCCATCAGCTTGAGCATGCGCGCCGCCCTCGCCGTGACCGGGATTGCGACGCTCTACATCGGCCTGCTACCCAACAGCTTCATCGAGATGGTGAACTGGGCACTGGGCATCGCGCAACATCCTAACGTCGCCCGGCTGACCCAATAACACCATTTTTGGGCTGGGCGGGACAACCGTAGGGCGGCGGTTGCCCCATGAGCAGATTCGCGGCAACGCCCACGCACGGCCTTACATCTCAAACCCTGATGCTACTTCAACGTCAACTGGAAATCTCGTAATGTTCAAGACCGCCGCCATTTGCGGCGTCGCCAGAACTCTGCCAGCGGCCTTCGCGCAAGATAAGGCAAACGCTCCTCAGGAGGACGATTCCATGCCTTCGATTCCTCTCGCCACATCGGCCGGAAACCGAAAGGGCGACATGCTCTACCGCACCCTGGGACGCACCGGCGAAAAAGTTTCTGCGATTGGCCTGGGCGGTTTTCATCTTGGGCAGCATGGCCTTACGGAGGAGGACAGCATTCGCCTGGTGCGCGCTGGAATCGACCGCGGCGTTACCTTCATGGATAACAGTTGGGACTACAACGAGGGCCAGAGCGAAATCCGGATGGGAAAGGCTTTGAAGGACGGCTACCGTCAAAAAGTATTTCTGATGACGAAGATCGACGGCCGCACCAAGGAAGTCGCAGAGCGGCAGATCGAGACTTGTCTGGAACGGCTGCAGACCGATCATATCGACCTGGTGCAGCACCATGAGATTATCCGCTTCGACGATCCGGATCGCATCTTCGCCGAAGGCGGGGCTCATGAAGCGGTGCTGGCGGCGCAGAAGGCGGGCAAGATTCGCTACCTTGGATTCACGGGGCACAAGGATCCGCATATCCATCTGTATATGCTGAAAGTGGCGGCCGAGCATGGCTTCCACTGCGATACGGTGCAGATGCCGCTGAACGTGATGGACGCGCACTTCCGCAGCTTCGCGCAGATGGTCTTGCCCGAGTTGGTGAGGCAGGAAATCGGTGTACTGGGCATGAAGTCGATGGGCGATGGCGTGATCCTGAAGAGCAAAGCGGTGTCGGCGATCGAATGTTTGCACTACGCGCTGAGCCTGCCCACATCGGTCGTGATCACGGGCATTGATAGGCCGGAGATTCTGGACCAGGCGTTTGAAGCCGCAAGAACATTTCAGCCTATGAATCGGGAGCAGATTTCGCAACTGCTGGCGAAGACGAAAGAAGTGGCTATGGCGGGCAAGTACGAATTGTTCAAGACATCGTCACACTTCGACTCCACGGCGAAGCATCCGGACTGGCTGGGCGGGGATGCGCCCGACGTGCACAAGCTGGCTCCGCCCGCGGCGTAAGGTTCATGCGGGCGCTTTAAGATAGAATCGGTTGCGCTGAGCGTACCGATGCCGTCCACTGCCCCCGACAACCGCAGCCCCGATAAGAAGCAAAATCCATGGGTGCAAGTTGGGCGCTACAGCCAGCTCGCGCTCATGCTCCCTGCGGGCACGGTAGTGGGATGGCTCGCCGGCTCAGCTCTCGATCGCTGGCTGCACACTTCGTGGATCAGCATTGTCGGACTGTTGTTCGGGATCGCCGCTGGCATGACTGAACTGATTCGCGCGGTTCTGCGCGATACGAAATAGAACCGCGCGGGCCCGAGTTCTTCGTGTCGCGAGCGCGTCTTTCTTTTTTGAAGCCGTGCCGCTTTCGAGACTCGGGCGGGGGCGCCCGCGCCACATAAGGCTTGAGCCCAGGCAATGCTGGTCCGGCGCAGATGAACGACAACCACACGACCTCCGATTTGTCCCAGAGTCCCGGCGAGGCTTTCTATGGCGGCGCTTTGGATCGCATCCGTATCTCCATGATCGTTCTGGCGGTCGCCCTCTCCGCCGCGGCATGGTGGCGATTCGGCCGGGCCGCAGCTTTCGGCTTCCTGTGCGGGTGCGTCATCGCTTTTCTCAACTTCCACTGGCTCAAAAGCGGAGTCTCGGGCCTCGCAGATCGGGTCACTGATAGCGGTAAGTCCCAGTCCGGCAAGGGAATCGTCGCCCGGTTCCTCTTCCGGTATGTGTTGTTGGGAGCGGTCGCGTATGGTATATTAACCAGTTTTCCCGCGAGCCTCAGGGGATTGTTTGCGGGCCTGTTTCTGCCCGTCGGAGCCATTGCCTGGGAAGCGGTATATGAGCTGTATGTGTCTTTGACTCGGGGGATTTAGGGAAAAGGCGTCCGCGACCCAGGAAAGGCTAGGAGCTAGCAGCTAGAAGCTGTCTTATGGAACAACTCTGGTTTACTGAAATCCTGAACCGCCTGTTCGGCGGCCCGGTGACGGCCTTTCTGCGGATGCTCCACATTGAACCCAAGCATGCGCTGACGCCCATCTCGAATTCTTTTGCCATGGAGTTGCTGGTTTTGGGGTTCCTGCTGATTCTCTTTCTGCTGGTCCGATCCCGCCTGTCGGTGGAGTCGCCGGGAGGTTTGCAGCACTCTTTTGAAGCCGTGGAAGGTTTCGTGCTGGGCCAGAGCCGCGAAATTATCGGACATCACAGTGAGCCGTACATACCCTTTTTCACCATCGTATTCCTCTTCATCCTGGTGTGTAATCTGATCGGGCTGATTCCGGGATTTGAATCGCCGACGGGCATCGCCACGGTGCCGCTGGGTTGCGCCATCTGTGCCTTTCTGTACTACCACACCCAAGGCTTCAAACATGCGGGGCCGAAATACCTGCTGCACTTTTTCGGCCCGCCCATGGAAGGCATGCCGCTTGTCGTGAAGATCGCCTTTGCGGTGCTGATGCTTCCCATCGAACTGGTCAGTCACTTCGCCCGGCTGCTGTCGCTCACGGTGCGCCTCTGGGCTAACATTTTCGCCGGTGATCTGATCACGCTGGTTTTCTTTTCGATGATTCCGATCGGCATTCCGATCATCTTCAGCGGCTTGCACATTGTGGTCGCTGTGCTGCAGGCCTA
>DATDGW010000007.1:0-21930 GCA_036521895.1 Candidatus Sulfotelmatobacter sp.
ATCAGCCGCAGACAGTTCGTGGTGACGGGAGCGGTCGCCGGGGCGGGAGTTCTGATCGGTGTGCGGCTCACCGAGCCGCTGGTACGGGCGCAGGAGAATGATCCGGGGGCGAAGCAGAAGGCGCCGAATCCGTTCGTTGCCTATGTGCATGTGAAGCCCGACGGACAGATCTCTCTGATCGTGGCGAAGTCAGAGATGGGGCAGGGAATCAAGACGGGGCTGGCGATGATTCTGGCGGAAGAGGCCGAGGTTGATTTCGCTTCCGTAAAAGTGGAGCAAGCGGAGACGCGGCCGGATCTTTATGCGCATCTGGGCACGGGCGGCAGCGGGAGCACGATGGAAAATTTCACGCCTCTGCGCCGTGCGGGCGCGACCGTGCGGGAGTTGATGATCACGGCGGCGGCTGCGAAGTGGAACGTGCCCGCGTCCGAGTGCGAAGCGAAGAAGGGAACGGTTCTGCACGCCAAATCGTCGCGCAGGGCCGGGTACGGAGAACTGGTGGAAGCTGCGGTCAAGTTGCCAGTGCCGGATCAGGAGAAGGTGCGGCTCAAGAATGAATCGAAGTTTGAATTGATTGGGCATCCGGTGGCGCGCGTCGATGTGCCCTCGAAGGTGAACGGCAGCGCGCAGTTTGGGATCGATGTTCGCGTGCCGGGGATGGTGTTTGCGGTGGTGGCGCGGTGTCCGACGTTTGGCGGCAAGCCGGCGCACTTCGATGCTGCGAAGGCGAAGGCCGTTGCGGGAGTGCATGATGTGTTTGAGATTCCGGGGATGGGGAAGGGAGTGTTTACCGCCGGGGGAGTTGTGGTGGTCGCTGATTCCACTTGGGCTGCGATGAAGGGGCGCGATGCACTCGATGTCAGGTGGGACCGCGGTGCGGCGGCGTCGGAATCGAGCGAAGCAATGCGCACAGCCTTGCGCGAGGCGGCGGCGAAACCGGGCAAGCGTGTGCGCAATGACGGCGACGTGGATGCGGTGTTGGCGAATGGAGCAAAGAGAGTAGAAGCGGTATACGAAATGCCGCTGCTGGCGCACGCGACGATGGAGCCGATGAACATCACGGCGCACGTGCGTGGAAGCGAGACGGAAGTGTGGGCGCCGACACAATCGCCGGACTGGGTGCAGGGCACGGTGGCGCAGGTGCTGGGGCTCAAGCCTGACAAGGTCGTGGTGCATACGACGCTGATGGGCGGGGGATTCGGGCGGCGCTACATGGCGGATTTTCCCGCCGAGGTGGCGCAGATCGCGAAGGTGCTCGGCAAGCCGGTGCAGTTGGTGTGGACGCGGGAAGACGATATGACGCACGACTTTTATCGTCCTGCGACATGTCATCGGATGCAGGGCGCAGTCGATGCGAATGGACGTCCGGGGGCGTGGTTTCATACGCTGGCGTCGACGTCGATTCGCGGGTATTGGGATGCGAAGGCTGCGCCGGAGAGCCAGGAGGTTGGTGGCGCGAAGGAAATGCCCTACGCGATTCCGAATGTGCGGCTGGAGTTCAATCCGGTGGCGAGTGCTGTGCCGCGGGCGTGGTGGCGGTCCGTGGAGAATTCGTTCAACGGATTTGCGGTGGAGAGTTTCATCGATGAACTCGCGATGGCGGCCGGGCAGGATCCGGTGTAGTTCCGCAAGTCGCTGCTAGTGAAGCCCGAGAACTGGAAGGCGAAGAGCGAGGATGACCCCGATCCGGCGCGGCTGCGCGGAGTGCTGGAACTGGCGGCCGAGAAGGCGGGTTGGGGCACGCCGCTGCCGAAGGGCCGCGGGCGCGGGATTGCGGCCTTCTGTTCCTTTGGCAGTTATTTTGCCGAGGTGGGGGAGGTGACGGTGAAGGGAAGTGACTTCAAGATCGATCGCATCGTGGCGGCGGTGGATTGCGGGCAGATTGTGAATCCGGAGTCGGTGCGCTCGCAGACGGAGGGCGCGATCATCTATGGGCTGAGTGCCGCGTTGAAAAATGAGATCACGATCAAGAACGGTGCGGTTGAGCAGACGAACTTTGATGGGTACGATCCGATCCGGATCAGCGAGGCTCCGCCGATCGAGGTGTATTTAGTGATCAATCGTGAGGAGCCGGGCGGGATGGGTGAGCCGGGGTTGCCGCCGATCGCGCCGGCGGTGGCGAATGCGATTTTTGCGGCGTCGGGGCAACGGTTGCGGCGGCTGCCGTTTCAGTTGAAGCTTGCTTGATCGACGGCGTGGGGCGTTACTTGACGGCCACCGAAGTCGCAGGATCCAATTCGATTTTCAGCCAGTAGCCGGGGTGCGGCGGCGCCGTAAATGGAGTTTCGTTTTTCACGTGGGCGTCGTACAGCTGCTTCAGCAGACAGTTGCCAACGCTGGTGGGGTGTGGCACCCATGCGTCCTGAGGACCACCGTCGGCTGCTACTTGAATCATGAAATCGAATTTTGTTCGATCAGTGTCAGCTTTGATGCACTGCCGCATCCATTTTGAAATGGATTGCTCGACATCTTTCTGGTATTGCATCCCACCGGGTTTCTGAAGGTTTGCGGCAGCCTCGTCGACGAGTGCGCGTGAACGAGCCTGAATCTGCGCAAACTGTGCGGCGATCGCCTTGTTCTGATTAAAGAAGCCCTCGTTGCTCCACGTGTCCGGGTCCCAGTTGTCGCCGATGCGCTTGAACGCTGCATCGGCCACGACGGAATCGTTATTCTTTGTCGCCATCAGCGCAAGCCAGTTCAAATTCGTCAGAGATGCGCCGTATTGCTTTTCCAACAGCGCAAAGCCTCTTTGCAAACGGGGCCACGACAGGCGCTGGAACTCATTCTCCTGACAGGGACAGACGATTTCGCTGGCAATCTGGAAGTAAAGCACATCACCACGATCGCCACCGATGCGGTCTGCGCTGGTCTTGCCAAAGTTGGAGGCCTCTCCGTCTTCTCCGCTCCACTTGGAGAGAAGATGTTCTGCATGCATGGGGTAGAAATAGTAATAGTCCGGCGCAACGGCGGTTGCTTGTTTCAGAAGATTATCGTGCTGCATCGCATCCCATCCCTGCGCCAGGGCCACGGTTTGCATCACGACATACCATTCCGGACATTTGGCCGGTAGAGCGGACGCCTGCGCGAGGACGGTTCTAGCTTTTTCTGTGCGCTGAGCAAACAGCTTCCATCCGCTGTCGGTGACCGAATCGCCCATGCCGTTTCCGCGGGCGGCCCAGGCGTACTTCACATAAAACTTAGCCAGAGCCACGTTGGCGGTGATCGATTGCGGTCTCTCGGCTACCCATCGATCCAAATGCGCTTGGCGATCTTTCCAGTCTTCATCCGTGGCGTGACCGAGCGATCCAGATGCACCGCTATAGAAGACGTGTAACTGCCAACCTCCCCCCGCGAACCTCATCTTTTTCGTACGGATTGTGTTTGCGATGCACTCGAGTTGTGGGAAGTCATCGTTCTCGACCAGATGGCCGACAGCGGCCCGATAGGCATCCATCGCATGAATGTCAGCACCATCATCAAAGGCATCGCCAAAAGTCGCGCACGAATTCGTCCCCGCGGCGGGACTGCTGGTTTTGGCGGGGCCCCCTTGTGCATAGCAAGAGGCCGCGGCCAGCACTAGCGCGAAGAAATAAATCGCTTTAACGGATGCGAGTGGATGGCGCGGTTCAGGCGAGGCAGACACTGCGAAACCAGTCATGGCGGTCCCCTTCGAAGGCTAGGCGTCGAAAACGCCTGATCGTAGCCCGCCGTAGGGAACCAACCTAGATTACGTCGGTATCAATCGGGAAGATGCCGGCGGCGGCGATTTCGGCGAAAAACAAACGCCCCCGAGGGTTCGGCGGCGTTCGCAAAATCACAAAATCCGGTCCTACCTCGGGGCCTCTTCCAGCAAGCCCTGCTCTAGCTTTTCCTGGCATTCGATGCAGTGGCGCGTCCACGGTACGGCCTCCAGGCGCTTGGCGTTGATCTCTTTGCCGCAGTGGATGCATTCGCCGAAACTGCCTTCGCGGATGCGGGCGAGAGCCTTGTCGACCATTTGCAGGGTGGCGCGGTCGTTGTTGCTCTGGCTGAACAGGAATTCCTTGGTGTAGGAACTGGCGGCGCGGTCGGCGATGTCCTGGGCGGTATCTTCGTCGGCGGAGCGGCCGTCAGCCTGCGTGCGGTTCACGGTCCGGCGCAATTCCTGCTGCCGTGTTTCCAAACGTTTTTTGAAGGCTTCCAACTTCTTCTTATCCATAGGTCACTTCAACTCTGGGCGCTCAAAAAAAAACCATCACATCAAACTTGTAGGACGCCCCTTCCCGGAGGCGTCCCTGGCCATAAGGCCAAACGAAGATGATAAGCGCGCAAATTAAGATGCGTCAACAGCGCCCGGGGCTGTCGGGGGGGCTGTCGAGAGAGTCTGCGCGGTCCGGTTCCACGTTCGGCCGCCTCATTCCGTGGATGACTTGTAGCACCTCTATCGCGGCAGTGGATCCTTCATGCTGGCTAGGGCGTATCCCATGACAGCCATGGCGGCGGCGTTCTCGCGCAATTCGCTGGGCACAATTTTGTCGAGCGTGTCGGCCGCGGTGTGGTGGTAGTTGAAGTAGGTGCGGCCGTCCTGCAGGATGCCGAGCGCGGGCACGCCGGCTTCGGACATGGCGGAGATGTCCGCCCCCGGGGGATAGCTGCTGGGCTGCATGGCAGTTGCGCCGAAACTCTGCAGGACGACCTGCACGGGGCGCAGGAGTTCGGCGGCATGCGGAGTCATCTTGACGTCGAATCCAAGCGGGTGCGCCGCGCCGGAATCGCTTTCAATCGCGGCCACGGTGCGAATGAATTCGGAGGAATAATCCTTGGTGTACGTCTGGCTGCCGGCGCCGCCGCTTTCCTCATCCATCCAGGCAATCACACGCAGCGTACGCTTGGGGTGCAGGTGCAGTTTCTGTAGAATCTCGGCGGCTTCCATGGCGACGACAACGCCGGCTCCGTCGTCGATGGCGCCTGTACCCAGGTCCCAGGAATCAAGGTGCCCGGAGACGACGACGAATTGCTCAGGATGTTCGCTGCCTTTCAGGTCGGCGATGACGTTATAGCTGGTCGCGTCGGGCAGCTTCTGCGGCGTCAGGGTAAGGTGCATGCGGACTTTGCCCTGGGCGTAAAGGTGCGCGATCAGGTCGGCGTCCTCGGCGGTGACAGCACCGGCGGGAATTCCAGCAGGAAAGCTGAATCCAGTGTGCGGCAGGCGGTAGTCGGCGTTGCCGACCGAGCGTACTAACGCAGCTACCGCACCCAGATCGGCTGCGGCCTTGGGACCGGCTCCGCGGTAGCGCACTGCTTCGCCGTAGGACAGGAACGACAAGCCGGCCGCGGCTTTCTGCTTGTCGAATATTTCGTTGAACAGGACGATCTTGCTGCCGACCTTGTCGTGGCCGAGAGCTTTGAGTTCGTCGAAGTTGTTGACGACAACAACGTCGGTGGTGATGCCGTCGGTAGGCGTGCAAGTGCTTCCACTGAGCGCAGTGAGAACAATCTTCTGCGTTGTGTCGACGACCTGGCCCGGATATTCGGTCAGTTCAGCGGTTTCGGCGCCGCGCACCCAGTGGGGAACTTTGACTTCCTCAAGGTGGACGTCCAGACCCAGTTGGCGCAATTCGGCGGCGACGTAATCGACGGCCGCCTTGGCTTGCAGAGATCCGCTAATGCGCGGGCCGATGTTCTCGGTCAGATGGGCGACTTGGCGATAGGCGTAGTCGTCGGAGAGGGCCGCGGCCTTGATCGCGGCCAGCTCGGTCATCAGCTGAGGAGGGAAGTTCTCCTGCTCTGCCTGGGACGCCTGCTGCGGCGCCATGAACGGCGCGGGGGCGTTCTTGGGCTGCTTGTTCTGGGTTTGGGCCGCGATGGGTAGGGTGCAGAGCGAGACGGCCAGGAGGTTTAGGAGGAAGTGGGGCTTGGTCATGGTCGCAGGTCAGTGTATCTGAGTGCGCGGAGAATGAGAAAGCTCTCTCCCGATTTGGTGGCGTGTTGAATCTCAAAGCAAAAAAAGGGCCCCATCGCTGGGGCCACGTTTTCAAGAGGCTACGATTTTGGTGGGCGATGTCAGGAAAGGCGATGCAAAACTCCGTTCCGCCAGTCGGAACGGTTCGGGTAGTGACGCGGAGAATCGAAGAGTGTGTAGGTCATGTTGCTAGAGTTTGCGGCCTCTTTATTGTCCATGAGAGATGCACTTGCCGCGCCAAAGCTCGAAACCTTTGTGATCTTCGTCACACGACGGCATAACCGAATGACGAACAAGGACTTAGATAGGAGGGTAGAGGGGGAGTTGAGGGCGTCCTGGAAAATCCTGGAGAATCGAAAGTGCAGAAGAATGCATATTCAATGCACGCCGCTACCAAGCCCCCAAACACCAAGCCCATGGCGGGGCTTGGCCAGCCATGGGCTCGCGTGAAAGTGGAAATTCTTTAGGTCTAGCTGTTGCCGGCGACGGTGCGCAGCTTGCCGGGCAGGAAGTGGTACGGGGGCCATGGACCGCTGATCGCAACTTCGCAGTTCTTCAATTGCTTGGCGGCGGTGGTGTAGCGGTTCTGGTACTTTTCCACGCTCTTGGAGTCGATCAGGTGGGCGATGTCGATCAGCATGCCCTCAGGTGCGACTTTCTTGCAGCTGACTTCTTCCTCGAGCGGGTTGAACAGCTTGTGGACTTGGACCGAGAGGGCGCGCGCCTTGGTCTGGCGCTCGCGCTCGCGGGACGCCTTCACCTTCAGCTTCGAGAGGTAGTCGCCGCCGACGGTGTCGGGCAGTTCAATGTCGATCATGGCTTCGCGAAGGGAGCCATCCCGAACGACCAGTTTAATGTGCATTTCGGACTTTCCGCGCAGCTTGGCGACGCTCAGGCCAAAAGCGCGCCGGTTGACCCGGACGGCCTGGCGGAGTGCGTCATCGCTGTCGAAAATGGTGCCGAATTTGAAAGGAAGGACCGTGGAATTGCGGAAGCAGTTGCTGACTACACGAGCGTGATCAATTGCTGATTTGTGGTCTAGCTCACCTATCGAATGGTCATATTCGCTGACAATGACAGCGAATTCGCCACTCGGATAGCTCAGAACCGCAGCGCCGTTCACTCCTTGAACGCCCTCTAGCAGGAAAGGGCGGCGAGTGCGGGTTCCATTTGGGAGGGTTTGATGCTCGGTAAGACAGTACGCGTACCACGCCATGTTGAACTCTCCGAACCGGGATGGAGGCGGACCGGGCCACCTCTCACGTCGAGTTTTTCGCCAAAGCTTGTACAGCGATCTGGAAGTAAGGAAACGGGCGGCACTGGGCTACGACACCGAAAGCGTTTACAATCACGCTCCCTAACTGCATATTACTTTGGGCATCTAGTAAAAAGCAACTAAATCTTGGCGACCGGCATCGAAAAGCCCTTATTTGGCGGCCACGGAGCGGTTGCTGCGTTCCTGCAGGGCAAGCAGAACCACGCGGAGCATCTCGTCCCAGGGCGCGGGTTTGCCGGTCCAGATCTCGAACTGGCGGGCGGCCTGATGGGCGAACATTTCGATGCCGGGAATGACCTGAGCGCCCCGCTCCTTGCCTAACTCAAGGAAGCGGGTCTCGGCGGGATCGTAAATCATATCAAAGACATAGCGGGTATTGATCTCGTTCTCCTGCAGCGGAGTCTCGCGAGTATTGCCCATCCCAATCGGAGTGGCATTGATGATCACGTCGAAGGCCATTTTCTTCAGATCGGCGCGCTTAATAATCCGGGCCCGGGCCTGGTGCGCCAGCTTCTTGGCGGGGGCAGCAGTGCGGTTCAGAATGTAGACTTCGGAACCTCGTTCCTTGAGCCCAAAGACGGCCGCGCGAGCCGCCCCACCGGCCCCGATTACGAGGATGCGAGCGCCTTCCAACGTATTCAGACGCCGTTCCAGGGGCCGGACGATCCCGGAGGCGTCGGTGTTGAAGCCGTAGAGTTTGCCGTCCTGCGCCCGGACCACCGTGTTGCAGGCACCGATCTTGGTGGTGTGGGAATCCGTGTTATCCAAGTGCGGCAGGATGCCTTCCTTGTAGGGCATGGTCACGCTGATGCCGTGGATGGGAATCTCGCGGACGCAGCTCAGCAAATCCTTCAGAGTCTTGGCGTGAAGGGCCAGATAGACGGCATTCACGTTCTCGCGGCGGAAGGCCGCGTTCATGATCGCGGGGGACAACGAGTGCGCGATGGGATCGCCGACAACTCCATAGACGCGGGTAGCGACGTCGACGCGGTCGATGCGGTAGACGTTGCGCAATTCCTGCGCTGTGACCTGCCCGGGGGCGGTTTCCTCACCGGCAGTGGCGGAGGCGAAAGTGAAGACGCTGCCGGCGCGCACGCCCAGGACGCGGCTGATGATGCCTTGCTCGCCCATACACATGCCCACCAGCGAATGGCGGTCGCCCTCGCGCGCCAGAAATTTGATCATGGTCACGTTGTCGGCGAGCGTGGTTGCCGTGCTGACCACCTTGTAGAAATCCGCCGGGTGGGCAAGCATCTTCTCCAGAGTCTCGTCCAGCTTTTTGGTCGCCCGGAAGTCGTGGAACGACAAGATCAAGGCGGCGCGGGTGCGAAGCTTCTGGAGATGTTCGGGTTTGCACTTGCTGGCGGTCTGTAGCTCGACGTCGACTAACTGGCAGCCTGCGGTCGCGGCCTTACCCAAGACGTCCAGCTGCGAGGCGATGGAACCGCGAAACTTTCCCCCACTGGCGACCCGACGGCAGGTGGCAATGACCACGGTCTCGGGGTGAGCCTCCATGAAGCGCTTGACTCTGGGCATCGCCAGGCCGGGCTTGGAGAGGTAGTCTAACCTGAACTCCAGAAAGGGGTTATCCCGCACCAGGAGTTCGGCCTTTTCCGCCATCTCAGTGGGGTCGGTGCCGATGACCGCCACGCAGACTCGTGGCAATCGCAAAGGCAAGAGACGGGGCGCGTAAGGGGGAGCGGAATTCATCGTTCCAAATTCAAGAGAATCGGTATTCAAGTGCCCAACTGCAGGCGCACACTGAATGACGGCGCATTATTACAGGGCCTTAATTAGATATGCAACAACCGATTCTATTGTATTAGCGAAAATCTTCTACCCTAGGGTGCCCAACACCCTCGTAACCTTGACCCACCCTTACCAGCTTGTTACCTTCCGGCTGAAGCCTTTCTTTTCTGGCATTTAACTAGGGCGGGGGGCCAAAGGGTCCTTCCCCGGAGGTAACATGAAGAAAACAGGACTGTTCGTGTTGTTGCTCGCTACGGCGGCTTGGGCGCAAACTGGTGCTGCCGATGCTCCCGCCGATCCACAAGGGACATCGCCGACCAGCAATAGCTTTCCGACCCAGCGGGTTCAGACCCCCACCTACGCCGATTTGTATTGCGCCGGATTCATCAGCAAACAGATCCTGCCAGATGCTAATTTCATCGCGGGTGGATTGCAAACGCCGACCACGACGAAGTTCACGCGTGGCGACCTGATCTATCTCCACGGAACCGGCTACACCGCCGGGGCGGAGTACGAGATCATCCGCGCGCTGAGAGACCTCAACGAGTATGAAATGTACCCGGGGCAGAAGAAACTGCTGAAAGAAACCGGACAGCCCTACGAAGAAGTGGGACGTGTGAAGATCGTGGATACGCGCAGCAAGACTGCGATCGGACAGATCGAATACTCATGCGATGGGATCAATCCCGGCGATACGGCGATTCCGTTTGCCGAAAAGCAGCAAGTGACTTTCCACACCCCGATCCGCTTCGATCGCTTCCTGCCGTCGAGCAACAAGACCTCAGGAAGGATTGTGATGGGAAAGGATTTCGATTCTGAGCTGGGGACGGGGCAAAAAGTATATATCAACCTTGGCTCGAACCAGGGCGTCAAGATCGGTGACTTCTACCGGGCGACGCGCTCGTACGAAGCGGATCTGAAAGACCCGGTGGATTCATTGTCGTTCAAAGCCGCGATTGCTGAAGACACACAGAAAAAGACGCCATCCATCGATCCCACCATGCTCACCAGGACGAACGGTCCCGAAATTCATGTCCGCGACTTGCCGCGGCGGGCGGTGGGCGAGATCGTGATCATCGGCGTAACCAACACCACGGCGACCGGAATGATCGTTTTTGCGTTGGAAGATGTGCATGCCGGAGATGCGGTGGAAGCAGATCAGGTGCAGTAGAGTTCACGGAAGCGGTAGACTCAGTCACAGGGCCGGGGACGGGAAACCGTCCCCGGTTTTGTTTGTGTGCCGAGCATGTTCGACAGCTCGAGGGTGAAAGTCCCTTTGACAACCTGATGGAGGTGAAGTCATAGCGAAGCGCAAGGGTGAAATCACACTCGCCGCGAGGCGGGGCCTGAAAGAAGCGTGGAGCAAAGGCGCGAGCCGATGAACAAGAACCGGATACGAGGCCTACGGTGGCGGGCGAGCGGGCAAATGACCGCAAAGCCCATATCCATCAAGCTCACGGGTGGTAAATCCGGTGGTTGCGCGTCGAAGGCTGTCGAACTTACCTCGGGAGATCTGCGGCATGTCACGGAATCGTGACAGAGGGTGAAGCGATTCATCCTGACCGTGTCGTAGAAGTCAGCTGTGCCACCGGCTGGCACCGGATTGAATAATCTGTGACTTCCTTCGGGGACAGCGTTATCGTTCCGAAGAGCGCGAGCGCAGCTACGACCCCTTTCTTCATTCGTGCGCATGCCGCTAAGTCAGCATGGTTCCAGGAAGGCGATTGAACATTGGCGAGGCTTTCGTGGCTCTCCCCTAGAGCAGAATTAGAAACGGCCAACCTGGGCGGACGTACTCAGGAAGGTTACCGAGATGCTGGGAAGAGATGAGAATACAAGCGCAGGAAACAACCGAGGACAGTTGGCGGGTTTGCCGATCATTCGACGGAACGTTGCCGGCATTGATTTGGGGAGCGAACGGCACTGGGTGTGCGCTCCAACCCGGGATAGAAGCGGTCGGGAAGTAGCCAGCTTTGGGGCAACGACCGCAGAACTGTTACGCCTGGCGGAGTGGCTGCAAGCACGGCAGGTCGAGTCAGTGGCGATGGAAAGCACAGGAGTGTATTGGATTGCCCCGCACGAGGTGCTGGAAGGGCAAGGTCTGCAAGTGCTGTGGGTGGATACACGGCAGCTGGCGCAAGTGCCGGGACGGGAGAAAAAATCAGACCCGACGGATTGCGAGTGGATCCAACGGCTGCACAGTTGCGGCTTGCTGCGAGGTTCGTTCCGGCCGGAGGAAGCGGTGTGCATGCTGCGCACGCTGGTACGGGATAAGGCGAACCTGGTGGCGGAGAGTGGGGACTGGCTGCGGAGAATGCAAAAGAGCCTGGACCAGATGAACGTGCGCGTACACCGAGCCGTTTCCGACATCGATGGAGTGACGGGAATGGCCATCCTGCGGGCCATCGCCGGGGGCGAACGGGATGCACACAAACTGGCGCAGCTGCGCGACCGACGCTGCAGCAAAACCGAGCCGGAAATTGCCGAACAATTGAGCGGGCACTGGCGGGAGGATCACCTGTTCAGCTTGCAACAAGCGCTGAAAATGTACGATGCGGTGCAGGAGCGGATCGCGGCCTATGAGCAGGAAATCCTGAGAAAACTCGGCGAGATGGAACGAGAAGAGCTCCATGAACCAACGGCACCGGCTCTGCAGAATGCCAACAAGGCAAGGACGATCAAGTATCGCGGGCAGGAGGCAAAGCGGCAGGCCTTATACCGGATGAGCGGTGTCGATATGACGCAAATCGATGCCATCGGGGTGGAAACGGTAGAAGTCGTGCTCAGCGAATACGGTTCCGATTTGAGCCGCTTCCCCACGGAGAAGCAGTTCGTCTCCCACGTCACCTTGGCGCCGCGTGTGCCCAAAAGCGGAGGCAAGCCCGTAAGGAAGAAAAAGCGGAACAGCGCAAGTACGCGCGTCGCGGCTGCTTTGCGCATGGCGGCACTCTCACTGCGCCACAGCCAGACGGCCTTGGGAGCCTACTATCGAAGAATCGCCCAACGCCGGGGCGGAGACATTGCCGTATTCGCTACCGCCAGGAAGTTGGCTACGCTTGTTTACCGGCTGCTGCGATGGGGCCAGCCGTACGTCGACGAAGGTGCAGCCGCATACGAAAACCGGTATCGGCAGCACCGCATCGGACGTTTGGCGGCCACAGCCAAACAACTCGGCTACCAGCTGACTCCTGTAAGTGCTTGATATCAACTTTAAGAGGAGACAGTCACAGAGCAGCAGAGGGCAAAGTAGGTCGTGCAGTCGGCGAGGATATTGAGGCACTCCAATGCCGAAAGGCGGAGAAACAGATAGGCCAAGCCGGGCACGATGATCGAAGGCCCGAACGGTACCCCGCAAGGGGAATAAAGGAAAGGGCAAACTCGCAACCTATCTCCGAGGCTCGGCTATTTTGGCGACTGTCAAACGCCTTCGGTGCTGCAACGCCTTGAAACGTGGTTACGCCGCCGACTGCGGTCGGTGGTGTGGAAGCAATGGAAGCGCGGACGCACTCGGTTCCGCGAGCTTCGCAAGCGGGGTATTCCTAAGGACCTTGCGGCACAAACTGCTAGGAGTCCCCACGGTCCCTGGCGACCTGCGAACTCGCGCGCTCTGCACATCGCTCTACCCAACGCCTACTTTATCACGCTCGGGCTTCCACCTATGGTCGTATCGTTCCTAGCTTAATCCGCCGAACCGCCGGATGCGGACCCGCACGTCCGGTGGTGTGGCAGGGGAGGGGGGTGGACCCGTCCCCTTATGCCGATTGGCAGGGGTAGGCTTGACCCTCCACCTGTGCCGCCCCTACCATCGACTGGGGCCCATGCAATTTCAGATGTTTTCTTCCTCGAGCCGTCTGCTCTTTCGCTCGCTTACTTGCGGAGCTTTGCTGCTGGTTGCTGGAATGCTGCACGCGCAGCAGGCGAAGCCCTCCGCGCCTCCGCCCCCGCCGATTGTTACGTTCACCGACATCGCCCAGAAAGCCGGCCTCACCGCGCAGAATGTTTTTGGCGGACTCGACACCAAGAAATACATCATCGAAACCACCGGAACCGGCGTCGCCATCTTCGACTACGACAACGACGGCTGGCCCGACATCTTTCTGGTGAACGGCACCAAGCTCGAAGGATTCCCCGCCGGACAAGGTCCCAGCAACCGTCTTTATCGCAACAATCACGACGGCACCTTCACCGACGTGACCGCCAAAGCCGGTCTCACCGCGATCGGATGGGGCCAGGGCGTGTGCGTCGGCGATTACGACAACGACGGATGGGAAGACCTCTACATCACCTACTACGGCAAGAACCGCCTCTATCACAATCAGAGCGGAGTCTTCGCCGAAGTCGCGGAGAAGGCCGGCGTGGCGGGATCGGGCAAAGCGTGGGGCACGGGCTGCGCGTTTGTGGACTACGACCGCGACGGCCGCCTCGATCTGGTCGTGGCGAATTATGTGGATTTCGATCTCGCCACCGCGCCCTCGCCAGGAGATCGTCTCACTTGCATCTGGAAGGGTGTTCCGGTGATGTGCGGCCCGCGCGGTCTGCCCGGGGCGAAAAATATTCTGTACCACAACCGCGGCGATGGCACCTTCGAAGACGTCACCACGAAGGCGCACATCGACCGCACCGACGGCCACTACGCTTTCAGCGTCTCGACTCTCGACTTCGACGAAGACGGCTGGCCCGACATTTTTATCGCCTGCGACAGCACGCCCAGCATCCTTTATCGCAACAACCACGACGGCACGTTTACAGATGTTGCCGTTACGTCCGGTGCCGCGTTCAACGAAGATGGGCGTGAGCAGGCGGGCATGGGCTCGACGGTCGCGGACTACAACGGCGACGGCCATCTTGACATTTTCAAAACAAACTTTTCCGATGACACTTCCACTCTCTACAAGAATAATGGCGACGGCACTTTCACCGACGCCACCGCCGCCGCGGGCCTCGGCCTCTACACGCAGTATCTGGGCTGGGGGACCATGTTTTTCGACATGGAGAACGACGGCTGGCCGGATCTGATTCTGGTGAACGGCCACGTGTATCCCGAAGTCGACAGCCAGCACCTGGGCAGCAGTTACAAAGAGCCGCGAATTCTTTTTCGCAACAACGGTGACGGAACGTTCAGCGACATCTCGGCCTCGGCCGGAGCCGGCATCACCAGCGCTGCCTCTTCACGCGGCCTCGCGGTCGGGGATCTTTGGAACGACGGCAAGATTTCAATTGTGATCAGCAATATGAACGCTGAGCCCAGCCTGCTGGTGAATCAGATTCACAATGCGAATCACTGGGTCGCGATTCATACGGTAGGAACGAAATCGAATCGCGACGGCATTGGCGCGCGCATTCGCGTGAAGACTGCGGCGCGCACTCTGGTCGACGAAGTCCGCAGCGGATCAAGTTACATTTCCAACAGCGACATGCGAGTGCACTTCGGGCTGGGATCGGCGGCGAAAATCGAGTGGGTGGAAATCCGATGGCCAAGCGGGTTGACCGAGCGCTTTGCGAATCTGCCGGTGGATCAGATTCACACGCTCAAAGAAGGTTCGGGCGCGGCCGTCGCAGCGGACCCCAGGAAGCCGTAGCCTACTTCCCGGTCTTAGGAGTTCTCGGGAACTGCTGAGTGCGAGTAATTCCCTCGCCTTCCTGCACGAAGATCACCTGGTTCACCTTGACGTCTTTCAGCGTGTCGACCTGCCCACTCGGCCAGTGGATTTCGAGCACATCGACCTTCTCGGCCTTCCCTAGTCCGAAGTGAACCCGCAGATCATTCTGCGAGAAGTAGCCGCCCCCGCTGCGCACTTCGTCGATCTGCCGATGAGGCTTCGTTTCTCCGGGCGCGTGCGTCACGCACACCAGCCGCGCTCCAATCCCGCTACGGTTCGATTTCGCTCCAACCGTGCGGACCTTGATCCAGTTATGATCGAGTTTCGAATCGCAGCGCAACAGCTGCGGATACTCGTTGACGGCGTTGACGACCACGTCGATGTCGCCGTCGTTATCGAAGTCGCCGAAGGCCGCGCCCCGCGACGGACTCGGCTCTGAGATACCCGGTCCCGCCTGGAACGACACATCTGCGAAATGCCCGTTGTGCAAGTTCTGATAGAGCAACTTGCGCTGAGCGTACCCTGCTTCGGTTTTAAGTTGTTCAACTTCCGGATAGACATGGCCGTTGCAGATCAGAATGTCGGCCCAGCCATCATTATCCATGTCGAAGAAGCCACAACCCCAGCCGAGGTACTGAGTGTGCGCGCCCAATCCCGCGGTGAACGTGGCATCTTCGAAATTGGCTCCGCCCTGATTGTGGTACAGAGAGGGCGTGTCGCCGGCGAAGTTAGTCTTGACGAGGTCGAGATTGCCGTCCAGGTCGTAATCTGCGGCCGAGATGCCCATGCCCGCTTGCGGCTTCCCGTCCGGGCTTAAAGCGCATCCCGCCTCAATCGCGATGTCCTGAAACTTTCCGTTCTTCTTATTCTGGTACAGCGCGCTCGCGGTGGAGTCGTTCGCCACATAAATATCGGGCCAGCCGTCGTTGTCCAAATCCGCGGTCAGCACGCCCAAGCCGTAGGTGCCATTCGCGCTGAGGATCCCCGATGCCTCGGAAACGTCGGTGAACGTTCCATCCCCGTTGTTGTGATACAGAATATTCTTGCCGCCTTGCAGTCCCGGAGGCCCGCACGCGACCATCACGCTCTTATACAGGCAGGGACCCGACTCCGGCACCGGAGCCGTGGCCAAATCCATGTCGATGTAATTGGCCACGAACAGATCGAGTCGGCCATCGCGATCGTAATCGACGAACGCGCAGCCCGTGTTCCAGCGTTTTCCGTTGCCCGCCACGCCGGCCTTCAGACTGACGTCCGTAAATGTACCGTCGCCGTTATTGTGGTAGAGAACATTCTTGCCGAAGTAGGTGACGAACAGATCGTCCCATCCGTCGTTGTCGTAGTCGCCGACGCAAACGCCTTGACCCCACCCGGAATGCGCGACGCCGGCTTTTGCGGTCACGTCGGTGAAAGTTCCGTCGCGATTATTGCGAAACAAATGGGAAGTCGGCTCGCCCCCCGCGGGAAAGCCCTCGAGCCGCGTGCCGTTCACCAGAAAAATATCGAGCCATCCGTCGTTGTCGTAATCGTAAAAGGCGACGCCGCAGCCAGTGGTCTCGAGCAAATATTTGTTCTTGTGCTCGCCGCCGAAAATAGTCTTCGCGTTCAGCCCAGACTCGCGCGCGACGTTAAGGAAACTCAGGCCCAGCTCGCCGCCTTGGCCCTTGGACTCTTTCCTGGGCGTGGCTTTCTGTTGCACGCTCGCACGCAGCCAACGCGGACGAGCCATGCCCAGCACGCTTTCCAGCGAAAGCACCAGTGCCGAACGGCTGAGAGATTTCAGAAAAACGCGGCGTGAAGGGAACAAGAGGTCGCTACCTGGCCCACTCGGCTCGTGCTAGAATTCGCCCCTACTCCTTATATTCAGGGAACCGCGACTTTGCAAGCCGGGCGCCCAAATCCCCGTTCTGTGAGAAGATCGCAATGAATCCTTATCTGGCGTGTGTGCGACGCTCTGGCTTGTCCATCCGCATCGTGCTCGTCCCCTGTCTGTTGGGAGTGGCTATGTTTTCCGTGTCTTTGTCATGGGCCCAGAGTGCAGTGCAGGGACCGGAGTTGACCCGCACGATCCGCACCTGGGAATTTCTTCCGGTCGTTGGCACCCGCGCGGGATTGTTCGGTGACGAGGCGGGACGGTTTGAAGCCTGGGTCTATCCGCTGAAAATCTTTCGCGATTTCCATCTCACTTTTTACGTCGGCGATCGCGCCCTGCCCGCGGAGAGTCTCGCGCGCACGCTCACGGTGCGTCCGGAATCAGCGTCGATCCTGTACGTTGGTGATTCCTTTCGCGTGCGTGAAACGCTCTGCGTTCCGGCGAACGAAGCGGGTGCGATCATTCTGCTGGACATCGAGACCGAGCAACCGTTGGAAGTCGAAGCCGCATTCACCGGAGACTTTCAACTGGAGTGGCCCGCTGCCTTGGGCGGAGCCCATATCGACTGGGATGCGAAGCAGCGTGCTTTTGTGTTCGGCGAAGAGGCGCGCAAGTATGCCGCTCTGGTTGGATCGCCCACCGGGGCTGACGCCCGGCTCTCTTATCAGACGAACTATTCTTCGTCGGACCAGAACTCGTTTCGTTTGGGCGTGACACAAAAAGGCAAAGAGACCAAGGCGCTCGTGATCGCCGCCTCCGTGGCGGGCACCGCCGAGGCGGAGAAGACATATCAGCACCTGCTGGCTTCCTACGCAGATTCGATGCGCGAGTCTGCAGCCTACTACCGCGCTTATCTCGAGAAGACTGTGAGCCTCGAACTGCCCGACGCCGCTTTGCAGCAGGCCTACGATTGGGCGCGCATCAGCACGATTCAAGGTCTGGTCAACAATCCGTACTTGGGCGTCGGGTTGGTTGCGGGCTATCGCACCTCCGGAACCGGCCAGCGTCCCGGCTTCGCCTGGTTCTTTGGCCGGGATTCTTTGTGGACTTCGTTTGCCCTGAACGCAGAAGGCGATTATTCGACCACCCGCAGTGCGCTCGATTTCATCGGCAAGTTCCAGCGCGAAGACGGCAAGGTGCCGCACGAGATTTCGCAGAGCGCGAGCCTGGTGCCATGGTTCAAAGATTATCCGTACGCCTACGTTTCCGCCGACGCGACGCCCCTGTTTATCATCGCGGTGAATGATTATGCAGTCCAGAGCGGAGACCTCGCGTTCGCGCGCGACAAATGGGATAACGTCTGGCGCGCCTACCAGTTCCTGCATTCCACCTATGATGCGCAAGGCTTCGCGCAGAACGCGGGCGTCGGCCATGGCTGGGTGGAAGGCGGGCCGTTGCTTCCGGTGAAGAACGAGTATTACCAGGCGGGGCTCGGTGTGGAGGCGTTGCGGGCACTGTCCAATCTGGCGCGATTGGTGGGCAAAGACGACGTGAGCCAGCAACTCGCGGCGGAATTCGACCGAAGCAATCCCGCGCTCGATCAGGCTTTCTGGTCGCCCGAGATGAACAGCTATGCATTTGGCTTGAAGCAGGACAACCAGCTCGCGAACGAGGCCACTGTGCTGGCGACCGTTCCCATGTGGTTTGGCCTTCCCTCCGCGGATCATGCCGACCAGACGATCACGCGACTCGCCGCCGACGATCACCAGACCGATTGGGGAATGCGCATCATCTCGCAGAAGTCCAAGGCCTACGACGGCTCCGGCTATCACTATGGTTCGGTCTGGCCGCTGTTTACCGGATGGGCCTCGGTGGGCGAATACCGCTACCATCGCGCGTTTCCGGCGTACTCGAATCTGCGGTCCAATGCGCTGCTCGGCACCGACGGCGCGCTCGGCCACTTCACCGAAGTTTTGTCGGGAGACTACTACCAGTCATTCGCCACCAGTTCGCCGCATCAGATCTGGTCGTCAGCCATGGTGATCAGTCCGATCCTGCGCGGGATGATCGGCCTGCACACCGATGGGGAAAAACATGAGATCGCGCTCGCACCGCATGTGCCCGCCGACTGGACGAGGTTTGCGATTCGTAATGTGCACGTTGCAGGCGTCGGCGTCGATTTCCAATATCGAAAGACGGAAGACAGCGTGACGCTCGAAGCCAGACGCACGGGGACAGGTGATTGCTGGATCGAATTCTCTCCCGCGTTCAGCCTGCGCACACAAGTGGTCAGCGTTCAGATGAACGGCCGCCCTCTGCCTTTCAAGATGCTCCCCAACGGCAATGACCAGCATGTATCTGCCCGGTTTCCGGTGAGCGATGGATCGAATACTCTGGTCATCCGCGTGAAGAACGATTACGGACTGGCGCTGGTGAACGAGCTCCCGGCTCTGGGCAGCGCCAGCCTCGGCCTGCGTGTTCTCTCCGAATCGTGGAATGCTCCGAAGACGCAGCTGACTCTGGAAGTTTCGGGCCGTGCGGGAAGCCGCTACGAGATGGGTGTTTGGAATCCTGGCCAGATCTCTTCCGTGGACGGTGCACTCCTCACCAAACTCGGGAAGTTAGAGATCCAGATGCCGCAAGGAGCGGCGGACGCGTACGCGCAGCAGAAAGTAGTGATTCATTTCGGACGGTCCTGATGAGTCGCACCACGACGCAGCGCGAACCGGAAAGGTCTAGACTCGGGCAAATCGAAACTCGCCGTCACACTGGCCACTGCGGCAACCGGGCCGATGCTTTACAGCATCCACTGTGATACTTCGAACCTCGCGCTTCAAGGAGCCGCTCTATGCGACGCAAGCTCTCTTCGCTTTTGCCGTGTGTGTTCCTGTCGATGTCGCTGTTCGCCGCGTACGCGCAGAATGCCAACAAGCCCATCGATGCCGAAGGCCATCAATGGTGGCAACATGCGGTCTTCTACGAGATTTATCCCCGCAGCTTTGCCGACAGCAACAACGACGGAATTGGCGACCTTAAGGGCATTACGTCGAAGCTGGACTACTTGAAGGACTTGGGCGTGGATGCGATCTGGATTACACCGTGCTTTCCCTCGCCTCAAGTGGACTTCGGTTACGACGTTTCCGACTACGAGAATATCGATCCCATGTACGGAACCCTGGAGGACTTCGACACCTTGGCCAGCGAGGCCAAGAAGCGCGGCATTCACATCATTCTCGATTTCGTGGTGAACCACACCTCTGACCAGCATAAATGGTTCCTCGATTCGAAGGCGGCACGCACGTCGGAACATCGCGACTGGTATATCTGGCGCGATGGCAAGGCCCCGGGGCAGTCGCCCAATAACTGGACGTCCACCTTCGGAGGTTCTGCCTGGAAGTTCGAATCGACGACGAACCAGTATTACTACCACTATTTTTACGTTGAGCAGCCCGATCTGAACTGGCGTAACCCGGCGGTGAAGGATGCTATGTTCGATGTGACGCGCTGGTGGTACAAACGCGGAGTTTCGGGCTTTCGACTCGATGCGGTCGACACGCTGTACGAAGATCCCAACCTGCGTGACAACCCTGTTCTGCCCGGCAGGAACGCCTTCGGCGATCCCAACCAGGAGAAGACATACACTACCAAGCTGCCCGAGGTGCACGACACCCTCCGCGAGCTGCGCAAGGTGGCCGACGAATATAACGCTGTGCTGATCGGCGAAACCTGGACCGCCAACATCGCGGAACTGAACCTGTATTACGGCAAGGGCAACAACGAACTGCAGATGCCCATGGACTTTCTTTTCACCACGGTCAACGAGCTCTCGCCCGCCGCCTTCCGCAAGCAGATTGCTGCGGTCGATTCCGCCTCGGGCTGGCCGACGTTCGTCATCGGCAATCACGACATCGCCCGCTCTTATGATCGCTATGGTGACGGCCAGCACAACGATCAGATCGCGAAGGTGATGGCTGGGTTGTACCTGACCCAGCGCGGAACACCGATCATGTATTACGGCGAAGAGATTGGAATGAAGACCACGCCGCCCACGCGCAAGGAAGACGTGAAGGATCCGATCGGCCGCACCGGCTGGCCTAGAGAAAAAGGACGCGACGGCGAGCGCACGCCCATGCAGTGGGACGAAAGCGCCAATGCCGGCTTCTCGACGGCTACGCCGTGGCTGCCCGTTCCTCCGACGGCTAAGACCCACAACGTCGCCGACGAAGCTAAAGATCCTGACTCGGTGCTCTCGTTCTACAAGAAGGTGCTCAAGCTGCGCCGAACCAATCGGGCCCTGCTCGACGGGAGCTATGTTCCGCTCAATGAGAACGATCAGAACGTGCTGTCGTACCTGCGAGCTTACAAGGATCAGGTGGTGCTGGTGGCGTTGAACATGTCAGGCGCGGAGCGGAAGGTGAACTTTGCGATCAGCAAGCACGGCTTCACGTCAGCGAAGAGCCTGGTGGCCACCGGAAAGTCTTCGGTGAATGGGGACGTGGTCACTCTCGAGCCCTACGGAGTTTTCATCGGCCAATTGGTGAAGTGAAGCTGCGGACTGCGTTCACCTACGGCGCGCACAAGCAATCGGGTCTAGAATACGCACGGCGAGCCGATGCACGAACTGTCGATTGCGATGGGCATTGTGGAGGCTGCGATGGATGAATCGCAGCCTCGCGGCGTCCAGGTGAGTGCCGTGCATCTTAGGCTGGGCGCGCTTTGTGGCGTGGTCAAGGATGCTCCCCTGTTCTCCTATGAAGTCGCGTGCCAGGACCCGCCGCTGCAGGGCTCGCAGTTGATCGTCGAGGACATGCCGGTGATTGTTCTCTGCGCGCAATGCCGGACACGTGGAAACTCGAGTCAGTGCAGTTGTTTCACTGTCCGAAGTGCGGCACGCCGACCATGGACGTGCGTCAAGGCAAAGAACTTGAAGTATTTGCGCGGGAGGTCGAGGAATGAGCGAGCCGCGTCTGGTCGAAGTCCGCAGGAACGTCTGGAAGTAGAACGACGTGATCGCGCGCTCTGTGCGCGCGAACCAGTTCCGCGCGGCGGGAGTGTTTGTGGTGAGCTTGGTTTCGAGTCCGGGCTCGGGGAAGGCGACTTTTCTGGAGAAGACGCTCACCCAACATGCAGCCTCGCGATCGAGTCGCCGCGCTGGTCGGTGACCTGGCAACCGAGAACGACGCCGTGCGCCTGGCACGCAGCAAGGCGCCGGTGAAACAGATCACGACTGGGACGCTATGCCATCTGGAAGCGGCGATGGTGCAGAACGCCCTGCAGGAGTGGGACCTGCATCAATTGGATTTCCTGTTCATCGAGAACGTGGGGAACCTGGTTTGTCCGTCTTCGTACGATCTGGGGGAGAATCTTCGACTCTACTTCTTCAACGCTTCAAATGCTTGCTTCGCCGCCGCAATCGTGCGCTGCACATCGTCTTCCGTGTGCGCCGCGCCCAGGAACGCCGCTTCATACTGCGAGGGCGGCAGGTACACGCCACTGTCGAGCATACTGCGGAAGAATTTCCCGAAGGCCTCGGTATTCGACTTCGACGCCG
>DATDGW010000008.1:0-2756 GCA_036521895.1 Candidatus Sulfotelmatobacter sp.
GCTGAATCTGCTGACCGCAGGCTTCGGATATTTCTACCTGGGTGAGCAGACCAAGGGGCTCACTCTATTCGTCGCGATGCAAGTGGCTCGGTTCGTTCTCCCATCGACGGGGTTTCGGGGCATCTCCATCCGGCTGGCGCTCGTGGTGGTGCAGTTGCTCGTGGCTGTCGATGCCTACCGGATTGCGCACCGCCAAGTAAAGGAAGCGCTGGCGCGGGATGTCGCGCAGCCAGTTCCCGATGCCGCGCCCGCTTCGCGTCTGCCGGTGGAGGTGCCCGTGGTTCTGGCGTGCCTGCTTCCCGTGGGCTTTTCGGTGATCGTGGTGATTGGATTGGTGCTAGGGTCCGCTCGATCTGCAAAACGTCAACCGGTTGCCACGCTGAAGAGCCGCACCGGGGTGGAGCGCGGGGTGAACAGATCGAGTCCGCAGCAGCTGCGCAACGACACTCCGGTTCCGGTGGTGGATTTCTCGACCGCGGTTCAAGACGTGCAGCGCGTGCAATGGAAGGCTTCTCCAGGAAAGAAGGAGATCCCGAGTCTCAAGCAGGACGTTCGCATACTGAGTGCCACCCTGAACGGGCGGAAGGTCGACGCCTCCGACGCCCAGGTCGCGCATTATTACCGGGCCCTCGCGCTCTCCATGATTAATCGAGTGCACGATCATGACGGAGAAGCGATGGATGTGTCAGGGGCGCACACAGCGCTGGCGGATCTGGGTAAAATTATCGGCGCGCGTCAGATCCTCACGTATGTGCCGGAGGTGAACCGCAGCAACGCAGAGTTCTGGGCGGGATTGGTGGCGCGGAATCAGTTGCACGACGAGCCCTTGGGCTACACCTACTGGGAAAAGTGCGCGTCGGACGCGCATGCGGGATGCATGAACATCATGGCGAGTGCACGGATTACAGGCAACGGGGGGCAGAAGGTGGACGTGAACGAGGCTCTCGCTTTGAACACCAGTGTGTTCAACACAGGGATCACGTTTCGCTGCGCGGGCGCCTATTCGGCGATGGAGATTGCGGAGATCAATTACTTTACGGGCGTGCGTCGTCCCGGAGACGATGAACTGGAATGGACCCGGAAGGCCGGCGGACTGTTGGATCAGATGGAAGCGGCTGGGAGCCACGGGAACGCGTGCCAGCGCGCGGACCTCGAAGTGGAAGAGTTTCTCTTGCAGTTGAGCCAGGGGCACCGGGACGACAACATTCTGCAGGATGCCCTCAGCCGCCTGGATGAGGACTCCGCGACTACGAAGGCCGTGATTCAATTCATCGCGGGCGCGCTCGATGAGGCCGGATTCAGTTCGGCGGTGAATTCCCGTAAATCTCAGGACGAGCGGTGCTCCGCCTATTTCGACGCGATGTGGTATTCAGAACTAAGAGGTGAAGGGGCTATGGCGCGGCGATTTGATCAGCGGCTGGTGGACATCGGAAAATTTCATTGTGGGGAAGGGCTGGTGTTCGCGAAGAAATTCAAGTTCTAGCAATAAACAGTTTCTCACGATTGGGGACGCACATGGATTACTTGCTGAAGACGGAACCATCTACCTATTCGTTTGCCGATTTACAACGGGAGAAGACGACTATATGGGACGGAGTGTCGAATCCCGTGGCGCTGAAGAATATGCGGGCGATGAAGCCAGGCGAGCGGCTCGTCATTTACCACACCGGCGATGAGAAGAGCGCGGTGGGCGCCGCCACGGTCGTGTCGGTGGATGCGTCAGATTTGAAGAACCCGCAGGTGAAGATCAAGGTGGGGAAAGCGAATCCGAAACCGGTGACGCTCGCCGAGGCGAAAGCGAACCAATTGTTTTCGGAATCTCCGCTGGTTCGGCAGGGGAGGCTTAGCGTGGTGCCTTTGAACGAGGCCCAGTTTAAGTTTTTGACTGGGGAATGAAATCAAAAGCCCCACCCTGTTTCGCACCGGAAGGGAAAGAAGGGTGGGGCACCCGCTCCAGGTCTGCATCCGGCTCGCGCTGCGCTTACGAAATGGGGGCTTCGCGGCGGATCAAGGTAGAGTCGAGCAAGTAGCCCAGGCCCAGGGTGAAGGGGATGGCGCCGAAGGCGGTGGCAATCACAGCGTCGGGCTCCACTCTGGCGATGATGGTGAAGGTCATCATGTGGCCGACTGCGCCGGCGATGAGCAGAATTCCTGCGCGTCTGGAGTGGGCCGCCTCGGTTAGATCATGCTCCATGGGGACGTTCACGCCCCTGTGCAGGGCGGCCATCCGCTCTTCGGTGCGCAGTTTGCGTACTCGATAAAAGGTGTACATTCCTAGTACGGCTGTGGGCATTCCGAAAATCATGAGGACTGCGGCCAGACCGGTGATTCCTTCCACGGTAGTTCTCCTTGCTTTCGCGCTTGGCGTGTGCCGGAGCTGAAATCGCTTCCAAAATTAGATACGCAGGGCGGGGTGGAAAAGTTTCCCTGCGAGCCAACTCCTGCCGGCGTAAGTGCTTCCAACCATGGGAAGCTGGCTGCTGGGCGTTCTTCCGGGTCACCCTTCTGGAGAAATGATGAAATCAGGGAACTCTTACAAGCTGGCGATTACCGCCTGTCTTGCGGTGGTGTGTGTCACTCCTGCCCTCTGGGCCCAACAGACGAAGGAAAAAGTCACGGTCGAAGATGTGGACCGCGATTTCGTCGTGCGGTTACCAAAAGGTTACGATGCGCAACAGCATTATCCGGTCGTGATCCTGCTGCATGGCATGAATCAGGATGCGGACGACATGCAGCGTCTGACTCGGTTCGATGAA
>DATDGW010000009.1:0-4059 GCA_036521895.1 Candidatus Sulfotelmatobacter sp.
ACTCGCGGATCGTGTCGGAGCCGTCCCATTTGGTTCAACCCCCAGGTCCATCGTGTGCACGTACCTCTGCGCGTACACTCTCTCCAGGCATGAACCGATTCTCTGTTGCGCTCAATGAGAAGAACCGTTCAGGGTTGGCAAATTCAGGCGTTTTATCAAATCCATGAAGTGCGGGTTGTTGCGGAGCGCATCCCATTTGGAATCCACGGGAAGAAAAACTATGTGTACGTCCCTCTGCTCGTATGCCTTCCCCAGCCACTTCAGCGCCTCGTCCGAATTTCCAAGCCCCTGATACAGCAGCGCAAAATTGTACGGGGGGACATATCGTGTCTCTGACATCGCGCGTAGCGCCTGTAAAGCCTGCTCTGCTTGTGGCCGCTGTCCGGATACGGCAAACGTGTAGCCAGCCAAGGAAGTCGCCTCGGTAACCCCGCCCGAAAATTCCGCAGCCGTGCGAAAGGCCTTAATAGCTTGCTCGTAATGCCCTAACCGCTCATAGCTCCTGCCGAGCACAATCTGCCCGATCCAGAAGTTAGGCTCGATTTCCAAGGCCTTGTTCACTTCCACGATCGCTTCAGAGTAGCGGCGGGCGTGGAACAGGATTTGCCCCTTGATCGTACCCACAAGGGGTGACAGGGGGTCGAGTTTGATCGCCCGGTCTATCTCCGCCAGTGCATCTTCATCCCGCCCGAGATTGGAAAGGAGATGCGCGTATCCCAAGTGCGCCAGTGGGTAATTCGGGTTGATCTCAATAGCGCGCCGGAATTCCTTTTCCGCTCCTGCCCAGTCCCAGTCGAAGAAGTACTCGACATAACCGAGGGCGCTGTGTGCTTCGGCTAAGTTATTATCGATCTCCAGCGCCCTAAGGGCCGCCTGCTTCGCCTTTGGGAAAGACTCCTGCGACGGCACATCGCTCATAATGGGCAAGGTTCGGTAGCAATCGGCAATCCCTGCATAGGCAAGCGCATATCTCGGGTCGCGCTCCAAAGCGCGCTGGAAATATTCGGCAGCTTTGGCAGTCGCTTGAGGTGTTCGCTTGTACCAGAAGAAGCGGCCCTTTAGATAGAGCTCATACGCCTCCGTATCGGCGGTATAACGCCTCGCCAACAGCTCTTTCTCTTCTCCCGTGAGAATCGGGACTAACTCCGCGGCAGCCCGTTCGGAGATGGAGTCTTGCACATCGAAAATATCTCCAAACCCGCGGTCGAATTGGCCCGCCCACAGCGTTCTGTTGTCGCTGACCCGGACGAGCCGCGCCGTTACACGGACTCTGTCTCCCCACCGTTGGATAGTTCCGTCGAGCACTGCATCGACGACCAGCTCGCGCCCGGCGGCAAGGGGATCCTGCTCCAGCCGACCGTAGCGGCGCACCGAGCTGATCGGGCGGACGATGATTTTTGTGCCGTTGCTAAGCTTGGTAATCAATGTGTCCGCCATTCCGAGTTCCAGGACCTCATCGCGACTCTCCGGCACCAGCGGCTTGAATGGCAGCACCGCAATGGATTCCACGGTCGGATGAGCCAAGGAACTGTTCCGCGAACGCAGGAAGTAAACGGCGCCGACGGCCAGCAATCCGGCGAGCAGTCCTGCGAGCACAAACCGCCCAAGACGGGCGCTGAAGCCACTGGTAGCCTGTTTGGGCAGCGATGAGGTTGCGGCCAAACTCGGATTCTGCTCAGGAACCCGCCCTGGCAGTCCGGCGTCCGCGGGGGAGCTTTCCTTCCCCGACGCCAGCAGCCTTACGTCAGCCACGAAACGGTAGCCGCGACCCGGTAGGGTGACGATCCAGCGATGATCGCCCGGGCTCTCCCCCAACACGCTGCGCAGCTTGCTGATGTTTTGGCCGAGGTTGTTCTCCTCGACGAGCGTATCCGGCCATACCGCCGACATCAAGTCATCTTTGCTGAGGACCTTGCCATTGTGTTCGATCAGGTAAACCAACGTGTCAAAAACCTTTGGCGTAAGCGATACCAGTTCGCCGCCACGAAGCAGCAGTCGCTTTGAGACGTCCAAGCGGAAGTCCCCGAAGGCATAGATGTGCGGTTCTTGTGGATCCACGGCGCTTTTCAAAAACTTTCAAAAACTTTCAGAGACATTCTAAAGACTTTCATCGCCACGCGCCCGCAGTATCGGGCTCGGCACGCCGGATACGGAATCCCGATGTGCACATCGATACAAGGAGAAAGAACGTATGACATCACAACGGTTTGGTTCGGCAGTATTGGTGGCGCTGGCACTGACAATCGTCCTGGTGGGAGCACCGAGAACCATTGCCAAGGCTCAGTCGCAGCACTCAGCAAGCGGCCGGGAACTGGAGGGAACGTGGCGGGTAGAGGTGACGCTGCGGGACTGCAACACAGGTAACGCGCTGGGCAGTCCGTTCCGTTCTCTTCTCAGCTTCGCGCGTGGCGGAACCATGACGGAGACCACCGCACGCTTCAGCCCCGCCCTGCGCGGCCCCGGCCACGGGATCTGGCAACAGATACAAGGCAGCACTTTCAGCTCGACTTTGGAAGCTTTCTTGTACAACCCGGCGGGCGTCTGGATCGAATGGCAGAGGCTTACACAGACGATTGAGATCGGGGACGATCCCAACACATGGACGGCAAACGCTCACAATGAAATCTTCGACACAAATGACAATTTGCTGGTGAGCGGCTGTTCCACCGCTGTCGGACACCGCATGGAATGAGGACAGCGTTGACCCATAATTCTGGTTCGGGGCCAGCTAGCAGACGGGCCGGCTGGCCTCGTCAGCACCACACCTTAAATCAAGGTTCGGATTCGTGTATCGGCCACAGTATCTTCACGAATGAGAAACGATGTGCCCGAGCGAAGTTCTTCCCACGAATTGACGCTTGGGCATGTGAAATTTCATCTCCGGGCCGTCGAAGATGAAGTGCACTGTAGCGACGGTCGAGAACTCGCGTCGTTTGCTACGCCTGCTCTTCCAAAGCCCCTATCTCGAACACAGTCCTTCCAGCGGATCCAACTGGTCAGTTGGCGGTTGGTCGGCTTAACTGGCCAATCATGATGCCCGCGCGGCCGTAACTCAAACAGATGGAAAGACTTAAGGGCGCGTTGCACAGATTGGACCAGTTAAGCCGAAAATAACCGGCCAAACTGTTTGATTATTAAGGAGCTTACGCTGAAATAAGGTCCAAACAGATTTGGACCGGTTATTTTTAGCAAGCCGGAAGTAATGGCGCGAATTGGAGTTTCCCAGAATAACCTCCGGTTTGCCCGTCATCCGCCCGGAATCGGCGACAAGCGCCAATGGAGCTTCCAACTTCCCGCAACGGGACTTTTCGGGGACGTCACGGGAGATTTCACACCAAGAGAACCGCTGCAAAAGACGATGAAGAGCACTGAGCAAGAGAGCGGTTACCGAGGGGCAGTCGCCTCGTTCTTAACCACGACTCCCTCTTTCATGACGAAATTTACATGTTCTAGTTCTCGCACGTCATGCAAGGGATCCCCCGGGACGGCAACTATATCGGCCAGCTTCCCAGGTTCTAGCGTTCCGACGAGGGCAGATAATCCGAGCAATTCTGCGCCGTTCATTGTGGCGGCCTGGATGGCCTCGAGGGGCTTCATCCCCGCCCGCACCGTCGCGGCAAACTCCTTGGGACTGGCTTCCGGTTCGTCGTCTACACCGAAGGCGATCCGCACGTGAAATTTGAGAGCGTATGGAAAAGTTGCGGTCTTCAGTGCGATGGTTGCCTTTAGCTTTTCCATGCTGTACGGTGAGAACCCTCGCTGCGCACCCTCCGCGAGCATGTGTTCCCCGATATACAACGCCGGGACGAGCCATATGCCCCTCTTTGCCATCAGCGCCGCCGTTTCCTCATCGAGGATACTCCCGTGCTCGATGGAATCTACACCGGCGTTGACGGCCGCGCGGATACCAGCCAGAGAGTGCGCGTGAGCCATGACTTTCTTATGCGCACGATGTGCGACGGCCACAGCTTCGGCCATCTGCTCATCGCTGAGCTCCTGGGCGGTCACGTCACTCAGCGGATCCGAAACACCACCGCTGGCCATCAGCTTGATCCAGTC
>DATDGW010000010.1:0-1704 GCA_036521895.1 Candidatus Sulfotelmatobacter sp.
CAGGTCATTGACTACCTTACCTACGTGAGGAGAACCGGGTGCTTCGCGAGCAACTCGGCGGCCGGCGACTGCGGCTCAACGACAACCAGCGCCGTCGCTTGGCGGCCAAGGCCAAGGGCCTGGGACGGAAGATTCTGAGCGAGGTGGCCACGATCGTCACTCCCGAGACGTTGCTGGCCTGGCATCGAAAGCTGATTGCCCAGAAGTACGACGGCAGTGGGAAGCGCGGGCCCGGACGGCCTCGCACGGCCGCGGAGACTGAGGACTTGGTCGTGCGAATGGCCGAAGAGAACCGGGACTGGGGCTATCGGCGCATCCAGGGGGCGTTGTCCAATCTGGGTCACGAAATTGCCCGCAGCACGATCGCTGAAATTCTCGCGCGGCACGGGATCGAGCCGGCGCCGGAGCGGAGCCGGAAGACCACGTGGAAAGAGTTTCTGACGCGGCATTGGGAGCTGATTGTGGCCACCGACTTCTTCACCGTGGAAGTCTGGACCCGGCGAGGACTCGAGCGTTTTATCATTCTGTTCTTCATCGACTTGTCTACGCGGAAGGTGGAGATCGCGGGCATCGCACCGGTGGCCAACGGACTGTGGATGAGCCAGATCGCCCGGAATCTCACGGATGCGGAGGAGGGAATCCTGACGGGAAAACGGTACCTGATTCACGACCGTGACCCGCTGTTCACTGCTGAGTTCTTGAGCATGATCGCCGGCGCAGGCGTAGAGTCGGTGAAGCTACCACCGCGGTCTCCCAATCTGAACGCCTACGCGGAGAGATTTGTGCGCAGCATCAAGGAGTCCTGTCTGGATCGCATGATCTTCTTCGGGGAGGAGTCGTTGCGGACAGCCATTCAAAACTTCGTCGCCCATTATCATAGCGAGCGCAATCACCAAGGCCTGGCGAATCGGCTCATCAGCCCAGAGCCTGACTATGTCGGCAACACAGGTGAGGTCCAACGCCGCCAGCGTTTGGGCGGCATGCTGAACTACTACTACCGCGCCGCCGCCTGAGCTGTCGACTTTTTGGGCGAGTGCCGGCTGTGCAATGGTTTACTAGCCAGTGCAGAAGCGGCGCACCTGCAAAAGCCCGGCCCGAGCAATTTTGTCGGGCACCATTTGGATTGAACCGAGCACCTGCGTACTCCTATTCTTGCCAAGCCCGAACTATCTCAGTACGGCGATTCCAGAAATGGCTGAAAGAAAACACAGTTCCAGTTTTCGGACAATGCGCGATGACTACCGAGGCTGCCGCCACCGCGGCGGCGATCCCCGCGTAGAAGTTCTGCGATAAGCGTGCGGCAAGAAATCCTCCCAAGCCGCACAGCGCGGCGAGAAGGAGCGCGCGGGCCAGGATGATGCCGGGGAAGCCCGCGGTTGCGTATACCGCGTACATCAACACCTGGCTCAACCATTCGTGCGTCAGGTTGAAATGGCGTACGCGCGAGGCGCTCGCGTCCGGGGGCGCGACCGCGAAGGGGTCGGGAACCGGCAGCGAGTGGTGCTCCAAGATGTACTGCCCGGTCTTCAGGTGCCACCAGAAATCCGTGTCGTCGAGTTGCGTCGAGAATAGGCCCACCAGGCAAGCGGCCGTGAGCAATAGCGTCGCGATCTTCAGCCAGTGGGCAATGGGCGCGGGCGACCGTGAGGGAGCGCTCGGTCGGGCCTTTCGCTGCCGGCTCAAGCCCCAACCTGATGGGCCACC
>DATDGW010000011.1:0-6484 GCA_036521895.1 Candidatus Sulfotelmatobacter sp.
GCAGCCAAGGCTTTTACCTCCGAGCTGAACGTGTGTCGTTACCTTCACACGCATCGGATACGCTACCCGCCCGACTACAGGCAATTGGCGGTACGAGGACTTGCACCTCGCTGGATTCGCGGCCTTGTCGGCTGCTCACCTCTGCGCCACCGTCAACCAAGCCAGGAATTCACCGCAGGGCCCCTGGTGCAGAAGAAAATCGGATGCCCATTTCTCGCGCGCCCTTGGCGCGAGGTGCGGGGCCTCTACGCCGCCGCTTTCCTCTTCTGCCCCAACAACTTCTTCAACACCCGGATCCCCTTGTCGATGTGTTTTTCTTGCATCAAGAACGGCGGCAGGAATCGCACCACCGTATCCTGCGTGCTGTTGAACAGCACTCCCTCGGCCAGCGCTGCATCCACAAGCGGACGCGCCGGGATCTCCAACTGAATTCCCTGGATGAATCCTCGCCCGCGCACGCCGATCGCGGCCGCCTTCTTTTCTACCAGTCCCTGCAACTCCTGCTGCAAGTACGCTCCAACTTTGTTGACGTTCTCAAGCAGCTTCTCGTCTTCCACAATCGCCAAGAATTCCAGAGCGATGCGGCAGGCCAGCGGACCACCACCAAACGTCGTCCCATGCTGTCCCGGTGAAATCGCCGTCGCAAACTCTTCCTTCGCGATGAACGCTCCCAGCGGCAACCCCGCTGCAATCGGCTTGGCGATCGCGACAATGTCTGGCGTGACGCCAAAACTCTGAAACGCGAAAATCGTTCCCGTCCGACCCAACCCGCATTGAATCTCGTCAAAGATCAGCGCCACCTTGTGACGATCGGCCAACGCGCGGCACGCTTGCAGAAACTCCCCAGAGCACTCGTAGATTCCGCCTTCGCCAAAAATCGGTTCCAGCACAATCGCGCACGTGTTGTCGTTCACCGCCGCCCGCAACCCTTCCAGGTCGTTCTGCTTCACAAAGGTTACGTCTTCGAGCAGCGGCTCAAATCCCTTGCGATGCTTGTCCTGCCCCGTCAGCGACAGCGCGCCGAACGTGCGCCCGTGATAGGACCCTTCCAGCGCCACCAGCCGGCACTTGGCCTCGCCGCCCGCGCGATGTCCCGCCAGCCGCGCCAGTTTGATCGATCCCTCGATCGCCTCGGTCCCCGAGTTCGAGAAAAACGCTCGATTCAACCCGGATAGCCCGCACAACTTCTCCGCCAGCGGCCCCTGGTACTCGTGGTAGTAGAGGTTCGACACATGCACCAGCTTCGCCGCCTGCTCGCGGATCGCCTTCACAATCCTCGGATGCGCGTGCCCCAGGGCATTCACTCCCAGCCCGGAAACAAAATCCAGGTAGCGCTTCTCCTCGAGGTCGTAGAGAAACACTCCCTTGCCGCGGGTGAGCACGACCGGATAGCGGTTATAAGTCTGCAGCAAAAACTGCCGCTCACGTTGCGCGATTTGTTCCAAGGTATCCATAAGAATTCGATTTTACCGGAAGGAGCACTTCGGAGCAGACCAGCGCGGTGGATTCTTTGAAACGTACCCAGGGAGCACCCGTTCTCCAGCGGCGTCATCCTGAGCGTTGAAGTTCTTCAGGCGGAGCGAAGGATCTCGCGCGGACTAAACACAACTCAGCCAGCACCCGGCCGAGTTTTCGTCGTCGGGTCTATTCGTAGCGCAACGCCGTCATGGGATCCACTTGAACCGCCCTGCGCGCGGGCGCCGAGCATGCCATCGCCGCGACCATGCTCAACAGAACTGTCACCGCCAACAGCACGAGGGGATCACGAGAGCTTCCCTCCGCCCACCGCGCCAACACTTTGTTCAGCGCCAGCGTCAGCACCAACCCCAGCGCGACTCCGCTTCCCACGCTCGCAACCGTGGATGCGAACACAATCCGCAACACGTGCATCCGTTGTGCGCCCAGCGCCATACGAATGCCAAACTCGTTCGTCCGCTGTGCAACCGAGTAGGAAACGACGCTGTAGAGCCCCACCGCCGCCAGAGCCAGCGCCAGCAACGCAAACGCGCCGAACAGCCACGCCACCAATTGTTCCTGCTCATATTCCCGCTGGCCCGTGATCCAATGGTCCAGGTCTTCAACACTCCCGTTGACCTGCTGGTCCGGATCGACCGAGTTTACTTGCACTCCTACAGCATGCAGCAACGACAGCGGCGGCACTTCCGACCGCACCAGGATCTGCGTCCACACTCTCATCGACAGCGTGTAGGGCACGAACGCTTCCGGCAGAATTGGGTTTCTCAGCCCGTCATCACGCTTGTCGGCCATGATGCCCACAATCTGCAGCCAGCCGTCGGCGCCCGCCGCGGACGTGGTGTAGGGCGGTTCGTCCTTGATCTCAGGGACTTTCAGAGAGTGCTGCAGTGCATCACCATCCGGGAAGTAAAGCCGCGCCATCGTCTCATTGATCACCGCCACGTGCGCGGCATTGTGGTTTTCCGATTCATCCCAAATTCTCCCGGCCGCCAGCGGAATTCGCAGCACGGGGAAATATCCGGGGCTTACAAAGTTGACGCGAATCTTCTGCCCATCGCGCTGCGGTTTGCCCAGGATCTCGACGCCGGTCTGCCACCCGTTGGACGGAGGGGTGGCGTTACTCGAGATCGCCGCCATCGTCACGCCCGGGACTGTGGCCGCCCGATTCCGCAGTTGCTCGAAGTATGCCTTGCGGGCCTCCCAGGTCGGATACGCGCCATCATGCACCGGAATTCCTACCGACATCACATTGTGCGGGTCATAACCCAACGGTGTATGGATAAGGCGAAGGAATCCCTCCATCGCCGCGCCCGCTCCCGCCAGCATCACCAGCGTCAGCGAAACCTGCACGGCAGTCAGAACTCCGTGCGTAGTGCGCCCGCGCACCACGCCCACAATCTTGCGCGTACTGGACTGCATCACCTGGCTCACCTCGGGCCGCGAAAGCTGAAGCGCAGGCCACAGGCCAAACAGAATTCCGGTAAGCAGCGCGACGGCCACACTGAAGGCCAGCACCGGCAAATTAATCTGGATCGACGCCTCGTGCGGGAACGAATATTTCGGCAGCAACTCCACCATCAACCAGAGCGCCCGATACGCCAACAAAACGCCCAGCGCAGCGCCGGTCAGCGAAAGCAACAACGACTCGGTCAGCAGTTGCCGGATGATCCGCCCCCGGCTCGCTCCAATCGCCGTACGCACCGCGAACTCATGCTGACGCGATGTACCACGCGCCAGCAGCAGGATCGAGACATTTCCGCAGCCGATGGCTAGCAGCAGTGCCACCGCGCTGAATAGCAGATACAACGTCCCGCCCAGTTCGTGCACAAACTGTTCATTCAGCCCGACCACGTGGAAGTGGAAATGATCTGAGGGAAAATGCCTCGGCGTCTCTTTGGCGAACTCCTCGATCAGAGGCTCCAAGGCCGCATCTGCCGCCTCGTGGGTAACGCCCGTTTTCAACCGAATGCCGACGTAATAATTTTTGGTAGGGTCCTGCGTAACTTTCAGAGGGAGGTAGACATCGCCATCACCCCAAGTAAAGCGTGGGGCGGCCACGCCCACGATGGTGTAGTTCTTGCGTACCAGTTGCAGGTTTTGGCCCACCACGGCCGGGTCGCCGTTGAAATGACGTTGCCAGAACTTGTAGCCCAGCACCGCGACGGGATGCGGTTCCTGACCATCGATCGCATCCGAGGGCATCAGTCCCCGTCCCAGGACAGGCGGAACGCCCATGTAAGAAAACCCATTGGAACTCAGGTAGACGCCTTGCACATCTTCAGGGAGATCTCGCCCGGTGACGGTGAGGCTCCAATCGTCCTCCATAAACGCATCTTCCACCACGGGTGACTTCCGAATCTGCTGCCACTGCGCGCCGGTCAACCCGAACCCTCGCTCGTGCTGCGAATCGTCGAGCAACCGCATGTGGATCATCCGGTCCGAGGCCGCGTACGGGTAGGGATTCATCAGGATGGCGTAGACCACGCTGAAAACCGCTGTGGTCGCTCCGATGCCCAGCGCCAGCGAGAGTACTGCCGTCAAGCTGAATCCGGGACTCTTGAACAGTTGGCGAAGGCTGTAGCGGAAATCCTGAAGTAGGGTCTGCATCGACTTGTCCCTCAGACGGATGGACGGAACAGTCGCACGTCGGTCACCAATTGCGGACGGCAACAACGCGCTTATTTTCAGGGAGAAACAGTCTGTGTCCGAGAGTTTGTTCTGTCCGGTTTTGCCGCGAAGTGTCCACGAGCGGACGGGTAGCACCGACGCCAAATACCCTGTAAACGCCGTACCAGCGTGGGTGCCCCATGGCTCGCGTCCTGGGTGGGACCCTCGCCCCTCTCCTAGTACAGCCCCGGTTGCCCCTCGGGCCGCGTCTTCCACCGCCGGTGCACCCACAACCACTGATCTGGATAGTTCCTCACATAGTCCTCAATCACCTTGGTGAACATCTGCGTGTTGGCAACGATGTCGGCTTCGAGATCTGCTGTGCGAATCAACTCCAAGGCGGGAGCAAAGCTCAGTCGATATTTCTGCAGCGCTTCGTCCCAGATCGTGAACCCCGGCACCACCGCAGCATCCGTCCTCAAAGCAATGCGCGCCAGTCCACTCGCCGTACAGGCTGGAACGCCGAGGAAGTCTACGAAGATTCCCTGCGGCGGAGTCATGTTCGTATCCATCAATATGCCGACGGTCTCGCCTGCCTTCATCGCCGCCAACAACCCGCGCACGAAATCGTCCTTGGCCACGGTCTTGTTCCCGTACATCGTGCGGTATTGCTGCAGCAACCGGTCCAGATAAGGATTGTCCATGGGCCGCATCACCACATGCAGCCAGTGACCGTGCAGCGAATGAGCAAAGGCCGACAGCTCCCACCCACCGAAGTGTCCCGTCAGAAACAGCACTCCCTTGCCGCGCGCATAGGCCCGCTCGTAATTCTCCAGCCCGTCATAGACCACGACCTCGTCGATATTCTCGGGCGTGTAGCGTGGGAACTGGCACAACTCTGCGAGTTGCCTGCCCAGGGACGTAAACACTCCGCGCAGAATACGCTTCCGTTCCGCCACACTCTTTTCGGGATATACCATCGCGAGATTGTGCATGCCCACCTGGCGCAAACGGAAGTGCAGCAGATAAACGACCTGGGCGAGGCCGATGGCGAGGGCGCGCGAAAGCGGGCGCGGCAGAGTACCCAGGATTCTGATGAACGGCCAGGCCGCCGCGTATTCAAGTTTCCGCCGCATCAGGGGAAGCGTGACCGTATCACCCGCGAAAATTGCTTGTCAAACAACTTGAAAGTGGGGAGTGATGATTCGGGGACAGCCGCCTTCGGCTAAGCGTGCCCTGAGCGAGGCCGAAGGGTCGAGCGCCGGCTCGACGGCTCCTACTCCTCAATCCGCTCCGAATCATGCTTCTCAAACACCGCCCGCAACGCCGCCGGAGAGCGCTCCGTCATCGCGTGGATACCCTGGATCAGCGAATAGATATTCGACGTCATCACCAGCAGGTACCGTACCAGCCCGGGCCCCGGATTCCAATACGTGTGCGCCATGCCCCGCGGCACAAACACTGCAGATCCTGCGTGTGCCTCCACAACATCCTTCCCCACCCGGACACACAAAGTTCCTTCGAGCACATACCAGGCTTCATCATCGTTGCGATGAAGATGGAGGGGAGCGATCCAGCGTGGCGGCCCCGGCGGCCCGCCTGCATCCTTCCACTCTGCCACCACAAAATGACTGCCTACAGATCCGAGCACCGATCCTGCCAATGGAGGAGCAATTGTCGGAGAACTCATAACCGCCTTTCGATACCGCCGGCCCCAAAATCGGGAAGTCGAACGCCGCAAGCCGCTCTTACTTCGCCGCTTCCTGCGCCCACTTCGCCAGCGTCGTCAAAAATGAATTCGCCGCCGGTGGCGGATCCACCTCGCCGGTCAGCGCCGCCTTGAAGGTCACCATGTGCCCGTAGAACTCGCGCGTGCTGTCCTTGTCCTGCTTCATCACCGCGCCGTTCAGACTCACCCCGGCAAACACACCGCGGGCGCGCGAATAGGTCAGCACCTGAGCGCGCATCTTCCAGTCCGTATTGCCCTCGGCGTGACGTCCGACCGGGCCCGCTGCCACCGACGCATCGGCTCCCAGCGCGACCTTGCTCGACAGCAGGTGCTGCATCCCGTCGTTGTTCATGATCAACATCACCAGGTCGACCGCCTGCCCGCCGATCTGAAGTCCGACGCTCCCGCCGGTCACCGTGAAGAACGCAGGTGCGCTCCAGCCCTTGGGAGTACGGCAACTCGCCAGCCCGCGGCCGTACTTCCCGCCCACGATAAACCCGCCCTTCAGCATCGACGGAACCACCGCCACGCACTCCGCTTTGCTCAAAATCTCCTGGGGGATGCCCGAGTCGGGCGCCGACTGGATTTGATTCAAGACATCCGCGGCGGCCTGCACTCGATCGGATGCCTTCGATTCTTTCGCCGGTTCATCGGTGGCAAATGCGAAGCCAC
>DATDGW010000012.1:0-1780 GCA_036521895.1 Candidatus Sulfotelmatobacter sp.
CACCACCACGGCTTTTGTCCGCAGCAGCTTGCGGTGGCTTGAGATCAGCACCTGATTGCCGAACCCGAAGGGCCCTCCTTCATCTCTCGTATAGTTGCGCGCCGTAGGTACTCACACGACGCTCGTGACACACGGCACTTAACGGACATCCCAATGCCCTCGGCGGATGTCCGGTTTCGGGGGTAAAGCGGACATCAGATTTGGCTAGTGCTGCGATGCACGTACGGTTGTCCCAGGACGAACTTCATAAGGGTCCACCGTTGCCAGACAGCACCCGCGCCGCGCCGCGAACAGCGTTCCGAAACGCTTCGTCATAATTGACGCCGCTGACGGACCAGCGGAAGCGCCGCCCGTTTGCCCGGAGGCTCTAGGTCGCGACCCATCCAAGCGAGGCATCGCTCCATCGTAGGTCACCGACAAGTGGCAATTCGCTATCCGACAACTTCGCAACTCTCAACAATCGATCGCCCGATATGACTGCAGCTGTATCAATACCAATTTGATTGCTTTGGAGTGTAGCTATATTCGGCAGATGTACCGTTAGGCCGTAACGCTGAGCGGCATTTGCCAGCGCTTCGCGCATATTGGGATCGAAGGTGCCGTCGCTAGAAAGAATGCCGCTGTTCGCGCGGCCATCCACAATAAGCACCATTACGAGCCGCGGCCGGTGCCCCGACCAAGGCCTTCTACCCAGTGTTTTCAAAACGCTATCAATTTTCTGCGGATCGAATTGGCATGTCAGAATATGGGGACGGTCATATGTGCCCTGTTCGTCGTGAACGGGTCTTCCCTCAAGTCGGTCACGATAGGAAAACGTCGAAACATATTGTCCTGCGCTGGCGGCGAGAATCTCAAACCGATGGTCGCTTAGGATGCTGGCGTCCCCAGATACTTTGACGAGAACGTCTTCAAAGCAGAGCTTAAAGCCGAGAGGTCGGTTTCTTTCATCTGTCCCGGTAACGACCGCGCGCGTCGTGTAAACATCGTCAAGGCTGCTGGGCTGCGCGATCGTGGCGTCAGTCCAGAGAAAGACGATACATAAAGCAATCGTCAGCTTGGCCACATCTACGTCAATCGTTTATTGGTCAAAACGTTTCATCTAACACCCGCGTCCGTCGTGATCGTTTGGAGGGCCACATACGTCACCCACGATGATCTCGAAATCCAAGTTTTCCTCGAAAGACGCGGAGGACCACTCAGTGGTCGATAAGAATTGGTTCTGTTTGTGGATTAGCCCGCACCTGTGGGTCATCGGACGACCGCTGAATGACGCCAAGGGCAGCGCGCTTTTGTTGATAGCGATTCATCTGCGAAACATCGGGGAAGCTAAGCGGAAGTGATGCGGAAATAGGATTTCGCTGCTAACCCAAAGAAGACACGCCTTGGCGCTTCAAGACGTGCCGGGACGTGGCCCATATGGGTACGAGCCGGGGGGTGGCCCGTATGGAGGCGCGCCGGGAGGCGGCCCGTATGGGTACGAACCGGGAGGTGGCCCATATGGCGGCGAGCCGGGACCTGATCCGTAGTCGACACCAGCAGGCGGTCGCTGGGCGTAGACAGCCTCCGGAGCCACACAATCTCGCGCACAAGATGAGACGAGAGTCGCAATCATCCCGATAAATACGCAAGTAATGGGCGGCAGCAACCTAGTCATTGAATTACCCCCTTAGTAGTCGCCGCTCCCATCATCAGCGTGTCCCAAGTAGAAAACTTTGTCAGAGGTACGAAACTAAGACCGAGCCTTGCTCGCCAAATAAATCGATGAAGTCTTGGTTAATGG
>DATDGW010000013.1:0-1630 GCA_036521895.1 Candidatus Sulfotelmatobacter sp.
GGCAGTTCACGCGGCAATACGCTGTCTGGCAAGACCACGTCGTGGACAGTATCGCGGTTGCTGCCATCCTAGCGGTTCCATTGCGAACCTCGGGCGCCGCTGGCTGATACTGTGGATCGATGCCAATCACGCCGGGCAATCCCTTCAAAGGACGTCAATACTCTGGCCAGGTGATTCTTTTGGCCGTGCGATGGTATCTGCGATATCCGCTGGCGTACGAGCACGTGGCTGAGATGCTGGCCGAGCGGGGCCTTGCGGTGGATGCCAGCTGCGTTTGGCGGTGGGTCCAAGCGTATGCACCGGAACTCAATAAGCGGTGCCGGCCACATCTGCGGCCCACCAACAAGTCCTACCGGATAGACGAGACCTATATAAGGATCAAGGGCCAAGACCGGTACCTGTACCGTGCGGTCGACTCCACGGGCCAGACGATCGAGTTTCTGTTGACGGCGAAACGGGATGCGGCGGCAGCTAAGCGCTTCCTTGTTAAGGCCATAGAAGCATCTGGCAATGCGATGCCACGGGTCATGAACGTTGACAAGAACCCCGCCTATCCGGCAGCCGTCGAGGCATTGAAAGCCGAGGGTGCGCTGCCGCGTCGCGTTTGCCTGCGCCAATGCAAGTACCTGAATAATATGATCGAGCAGGATCACCGAATCGTGAAGAAACGGGTGTGGCTCGCCAAAGGCTATGGCTCGTTTCAGAGTGCGTGGCGCACGTTGCAAGGCATCGAAACAGTCCATATGATTCGGAAAGGAAGAGTGAGATGGCTGGCCAAAGACGATGCGCTTGGTCAAGCACTCTTCATCACCGACCTGTTCGGCATCCCGGCCTAGCCGATTTCACCTTGCAAGCGACGGTGCACGACCGCAGTGCTGCCTTATTCGAACTTCGCAATGGAACCCGTTGGCGGAAATGTCGAACCGGCTTCGACAGGCCGTGGCGAAGGCCAAGCCAAGCGAGACGGTGTTCACCACCGTCGGCTGGAGGATTCCGGACGGGCGGCCAAACCGCCAAGACCTCGATCAGATCTCCATGAATGTGCCCATCGTGGCCGTCCGCGGCCGCAGAGGCGCGATGACGCTGAATAGCGCAGCGCTCAAGGCCGCCGGGATCACCCGCGAGCATGCAACCTTTGAAGGGATCAGGGTCCCAACCGATTCCGCGGGAGAACCAACCGGCGAGGGTGCGGACTATCCGCAAGCGATGCTGCTCCTGGACAAGTTGATCCCGCCGCCGAGCCAAGAGGAAGAAGTGGAGTTGATCATTCGAGGACAACGGGAACAGAACTCTCTGGGCCTGACCAGCATGCGCGAGCTGACCCTGTGGCCCCAGGCGATGCGCGCCTACTCCGAGGTGTGGCGGCAAGGAAAGCTATCGCTTCGCGTCAGCATGCAAATGGATCTTCCTTTTGAGGACAGGACCGTCGCCGATCTTAGCAAATGGGGCGTGGGCCCCGGGTTCGGAGATCACTGGCTCCGCCTGGACTCGATTGGCGAGGAACCGTATGCGCCCAAGACTCCGCTAAAACAGTTCACCGATATCGCGATTGCCGTCAACCGGCTGGGCTGGCGGTTCGCCCTCTCACGTCAACGGCGGTGTAGCAGGGAATGTCAGAGGGACATTTACC
>DATDGW010000014.1:0-3537 GCA_036521895.1 Candidatus Sulfotelmatobacter sp.
GCTGCGTGGCTGCTGGCCTTCGCGCAGAAAGGCTGGCTCAAGCGCAACGGGCGCAAACGGGTGCCGGGCGTCGTAACCAATGAGATGATCAAGGTTGCCATCGAAGAGGCCGCGAAGACGTTCAAGGTGCCGGTGAGTGCAATTTATGAGAGCAACATTCGCAATCTTCTAAAAAACCGCCAGGTTGTTGTGCGCAACGAGGTGTAAAGTGGGTGCATTGGTCATGTGAATAACAAGGATCACATTGACCATGCCGCGTATCCCACGGGATCAACTCCCCCCTACGGTCGCGGGTCGTCGGGTGACACCTGAAACGCGGCCAGCTCATCAGCTACCCGCGTCCCCGCATCAACGCCACGGCGATCGAGAAAACCCTGACACCGCCGATGATCCACCCCGCCGATTCCTCACCGGGCCGCAGGTTTGCTCGAGATATTCCATCACCGACATGAGTCTGTGGCGTTGGCTGAAGGATCCAACGATCGGGTTTCCACAGCCGACGATGCGCGTGAAGGATCGGCGCTATTGGCTCGAAGCGGATCTGATCGCGTGGGAGCGTGCGCAGCTACCCCGCGGCGACGAGGAGTGTGCACGATGACACGTCGCGACGGCCGTGCACGCGCCTCGGGTCCTCGCCCCTGGCGAACGGCCTGGCGCGCGCTTTCTTGAGCCTTCTTGGCCATGATGCCGCAGATTTAGCACCAATTTGCTGCAACCCTCTGGCGCGACCAGGGGAAGCGGGATGAGGCTCGCGAGCTTCTCGCTCCGGTCTGCGGATGGTTCACTGAAGGGTTTGACACGTCGGCTGCGGTGAGCGGGCGATCGCCTTGGGTGCGATTGTGTAGACTCGCAGACGGCACCCATGACACGGGCACTGAGCAGCCGATGACAGAGAGCGAGGTTGTCGCCGCGGGAGCCATTGGCGAGGAAGCCCAAGTGGCGGATGCGATGGAAGCCGTCCGGCAGGGCGTGCAGCTGCCGCGCGACAATCAAGGTGAGAGGCGCGGGTGAGTAGGCCGGCGGGATTTCACCACCAGCCTCTCTCAGAACGGTGCATGAGGCTCTCGCTTCACACCGCTCCCATCAGGCAAACGTGCCGGTCATGCCGATCCGCCAGTGAACGAAGAGCCTCGCGTTGTCACGAACCAGCCGCTGTAGAAAGTGGCTGGCGCGGACTTTGTGAGCCTTGAAGCGCTTGTACTTCCGCATCGCCCACGCCAGGAGCGTCTGATTGACGTACCGGAACATGGGGTACAGTGCCGAAGGCGTGTACTGCCCGTAGTAGCCGATCCACCCTCTGAGGAGCGGATTGATCTGCCGGGCGATGTCGGCCAGCGGTACCTGTGTGCCGCGTCGGATGTCCAAGTCCCTGATCGTGGCCCGCATCGTATTCAGCGCCGAGGGACTGACCGCTGGCGTGAAGCCGCAAATCAGTTTTCCGCTTTGCGAACCCCAGACCGCTCGCGGCCGGAACTCGTATCCGAGGAAGTCGAATTTGACGTTCGGATACATCCCTTTGCGCTTTCCATCTCTGCAGTACACGATCCTTGTTTTGGTGGGATGCAGTTCCAGGCGGCATTCCGTCAGCCTCGTTCGAAGCTCGGCCCTGAGGGCTTCTGCTTCTTGCTCAGTCCGGCAGTGCACCAGCCCGTCATCGGCATACCGACACCACGGGAGGTCCGGATGTGTCCGGTTCATCCAGAGATCGAATGTGTAGTGCAGGAACAGATTCGATAGAATCGGGCTGATCACGCCCCCTTGCGGGGTTCCGCGAGTTCGCTCGATTCTGATCCCGTTCTGCTCCATGGGAGCTGTCAGCCACCTTTCGATGTAGAGCAGCGCCCATTTGCACGTCACATGCTTCTGGACTGCCTTAAGCAATAGTTCGTGGTCGATGTTGTCGAACAGACCTTTGATGTCGAATTCTAGAACCCAATCATATTTCCAGCACCGCTTGCGCGTGACTCCTACTGCCTCTAGTGCCGATTTGCCCGGTCTATAGCCGTAGCAGTCCGGCAGGAATATGGGGTCCAAGTCCGGCTCAATGAGCTGTTTGACCACCATCTGCGCGATCCGATCGCTTACGGTGGGCACACCCAAAATCCTTTCGCCTCCGCTCTTTTTCGGAATGGAGACAGCGCGCACCGGTGGCGGAAAGTAGCTTCCCGAGCTCATCCTGTTCCAGAGCTTGTAGAGGTTACCCTTCAAGTCGGCTTCGAACTGCTCGATCGTTTGACCATCCACACCGGCGGCACCTTTGCTGGATTTGACCGCTTTGTATGCTTCGTACACTCGCCACTTCTCGATCATGAAGGGCTTGTTTGTCGTATCCGTTGTCGTCATCCTGTTTCCAGTTGTTCCAATGTATACGACAGCCTGACCCGACCCCTTCGCTCCAGCCCCATTACAGGGTCTTCCACGCTACTGCGGGTCGATCCGTCCCAATCCTCTGCTTCGGTACTCTCGCCTCGCGATTTTCGCCGCTTGTGCTTCTCCCTTGGCATCAGAGGACTGGTTCCTGCAGTTCCGCGCAAGAGCCTGTGTTCGACTCACGCCCCCTCTACGCCGGTCGCCATCCGCCCAGTCTTCAGGCTCCTAGCGGACTTGTCCCAGAAGATTGTCGCGCTCCTGGTTTCGACGACACCTGGCATCATAACGACGCGTCATCGTAGGGTTTGCTTTCGCTCGTCTTTCGAACACACACCTGCTCGGGGTCTTGCCCCGAACTTTTGATCCGACGCTCACCACCACGGCTCTTTACCGCAGCAGCTCGGACTGGTTTGAGACCTGCTCCTGAAAGCCGATCCCGAGGGGCCCGCCCTCATCTTTCACGCAGCTTTGCGACACCACCGCTAGGTCATTTCTTCCTCCTTTCGGCAGGTCTCTGCAGCACACCGACAATCTGGATGAGAACGGCGGCGGCAATCAGAGTTTGAAGCGGCGGCCGGTAGCGATGTTATGATCATCTCGAATCCGAAGCTTCGCAAGGTTTTTTTTCGATGCCGCTTTTTGATTGTCGCTGAGCGTCAATCAGCCTTTTTCCTTGATTGTCGCGTGCGTCGGTGGCCGCCCTGGACCACGCTTGCGGTCGAGTGCGGCACGGCGTCGATAGCTCTCGACATTCATCTCGAAGATGGTCGAGTGATGGACGAGGCGATCGATGGCTGCCAGCGTCATGGCTTGGTCTGGAAACACCTTGCCCCATTCGCCGAATGGCTGATTGGCGGTGATCAGCATTGAGCGCCGCTCGTAGCGGCTTCCGATCAGCTCGAACAGCACGCTGGTTTCGGCTTGATCCTTGCTGACGTAGACGATGTCATCGAGGATCAGCAGATGATACTTGTCGAGCTTGGCGAGCGCACTTTCGAGAGCGAGCTCGCGGCGCGCGATCTGCAGGCGTTGGACGAGATCGCTGGTGCGCATGAACAACACACGCCATCCGTTCTCGACTAGCGCGAGCCCGATGGCTGCCGCAAGATGGCTCTTGCCGCCGCCGGGCGGCCCGAACAGCAAGAGATTGGCGCCCTTTTCGAGCCA
>DATDGW010000015.1:0-2398 GCA_036521895.1 Candidatus Sulfotelmatobacter sp.
GTCAGGAGACTGCCACTTTCCCTGATTTACTCATGGGGTAGTGTGTTAGCGTTTTTGATGGGCATATTCGCCTGGTTCCTCGTTCGAAGGCGTCCAAGCAACTGATAATTATAGGCACTTTGTTCATGCGCCTGAAACACACCTAGCCCAGCTTGCGCAGTCCGAGGTGATTTGAAGATTTTTTGAGCACATTTTGGGGGCGGTTCGCACCTGGAGATTCCCTAACATTCCTGTGTGCAATGTGAGTTCTCGGTACGTGTTGTGTGGTGCGCGGGAATGCGTTTGTAGTGAAGACCAACCCTCTTGAAAGTGGCGCTGCGATTCGTAGGATCGACGCATGTACCTGCGTCGTTGCTATCGCCAGAAGGATGGCAAGCGCCACGGCTACTGGGCTCTGGTGGAGAGTTATCGCTCGTCGCGGGGCCCGCGGCAGCGCGTGGTGGGCTACCTCGGCGAGATGGATGCGGCCGGGCGTCTGGGCATTCAGCAACAAGCCGCAGGTGCAGCAGCTGTTGCTCAGCGTGGATTGTTCCGGGACGTCGAACCGCAGTGGGTAGAAGTTGATCTGCAGCGGATCGCGGTAGAACGGGAGCGGGCCTTTGGCGGTCCCTGGCTCGGACTTGAGTTGTGCCGGCAAGTGGGACTGATTGATTTTCTGGAACGGACCCTCGCTACGGGACGAGAAGAGATTCCCTGGCCGGTGATGGCGCAGATCCTGATCTTGGCCCGGCTGTGCCATCCCTCGAGCGAGCTGCATATCGCGGAGCGTTTCTATGAAGCCAGTGCGTTAAGCGATCTGCTGGGCGTGCCGGCCAGCAAGGTGAATGAAGACCGGCTCTACCGCGCTCTGGATCAACTGCTGCCGCACAAGGAAGAGCTGGAAAAACATCTGAAGAATCGGCTGGGAGAACTGTTCGATCTGGACTACGACCTGTTGTTGTACGACGTCACCAGCACGTACTTCGAAGGAGAGGCCAAGCGAAACGAACTGGCGCAGCGGGGTTATTCGCGCGATCACCGCCCTGACTGCAAGCAGGTGAACATCGCTCTGGTGGTGAGCCGCGACGGTATGCCGCTGGGCTATCAGTTGTTCGCCGGAAACCGCAACGATGTGACCACGCTGGAAGAAATCGTGCAGCGGATCGAACGGCTGTACGGTAAGGCCAACCGCATCTGGGTGCTGGATCGCGGCATGGTGAGCGAAGAGAACTTGAGGTTTTTGCAGGAAGCGAAGCGGCGGTACATCGTCGGGACACCGAAGGGCATGCTGAAACGCTTCGAACCGGAGTTACGAAGCAAGGATGGGAAGCAAGTACGGGAAGGCCTGGAGGTGCTCTTGTGTCCAGCTCCTGGTGGTGAGGAACTATTTCTTCTCTGCCGGAGTGCGCAGAGGAAAGAGAAAGAGCAGGCCATGCATGAGCGGTTCGAGAAACGGATTGAGGAGGGGTTGGAGAAAATCGCGGCCAGCTTCGGAAAGCGAAAACAACTGCCGGCCGCTGTAGGGCAGCGCGTGGGGCGACTCCTGGGCCAGAACTCACGAGCGGCGGGAGCTTTTGAAGTCCAGATCGATGCAGATGCAGACGGCTTTGCGAAGTGCCACTGGAAGAAAATGGATCGCTGGCGGGAATGGGCGCGGCTCAGTGAGGGCTGTTATGTATTGCGCAGCAATGTGACCGATTGGAGTTCGGAAGAGCTCTGGCGTGCTTACATGCAGCTCACCGAGGCCGAGGCCGCGTTCCGCATCCAGAAGACGGATCTGCAACTGCGGCCGATCTGGCATCAGAAACAGGAACGAGTCAAAGCCCACGTCTTCGTGTGCTTTCTGGCCTATGTGTTATGGAAGACGCTGGCGCAACTCTGTCAACGCGCCGGGTTAGGCGGCGACCCGCGGAAAGTATTCGAGGAGTTGGCGGACATCACCCTGGTCGACGTGGTCTTACCGACGCGAAACGGAGTGACGATCCGGAAGCGTTGCATCAGTCGTCCCACCGAGCATCAGGCGATCCTGCTTCAACACCTCTATCTGCGCCTCCCCAGCTCGCTAGAAATGGTCCAAGTGTAGTGAAGACTCAGGCATGTCCGCGTTGAAAAAACAGGTATTTATCTCTCAAACTGCGGAAGTTGGGCTAACAGTTGAAAGCTTGTCGAAAGATTGCCAGCGCCTATGAAAAACGCAAGGACGCCCTCCCGATTCCTGTAGATTTGTTTTTTTCCACAGTACTAGTATTACTGCATCCTCGGTTCCACGGCCCTTCACACGCACGTACCATATGAAAAAGGGTCACTTAGGATTTAAACTGATGCTGTTCCTTCTGGGCGGCGAATTGCATCTAAGTCTTTAGCGTGGAGAGGGGGCCATCTTAGTGAAGGTCAGCGGAGTATTGAGCGAGCAAAAAGC
>DATDGW010000016.1:0-24282 GCA_036521895.1 Candidatus Sulfotelmatobacter sp.
GAACCGTGGCGCCGGCGGTGGAGAGCACGTTCAGCACCTGAAACTCCGGCGGGTATTGATAATAGCGTCGCGGCATGCCGAGGTAGCCGAGGATGAATTGCGGGAAGAACGTCAGGTTGAAACCGATGAAGACGATGAGGGCGGCGAGGCGGGCCCAGCTTTCGGGATAGAGGCGGCCGGAAATTTTCGGCCACCAGAAATGCATGCCGCCCAAGTAGCCCATGAGCGCGCCGCCGACCATGATGTAGTGGAAGTGCGCGATGACGAAATAGGTGTCGTGGACGTGCATGTCGATGCCGAGAGAGGCGAGGAAAAGACCGGTCAGTCCGCCGATGGTGAACAGGCCGAGGAATCCGAAGGCATAGAGCATGGGCGCGTCGTAGCGGATCGAGCCTTTGTAGAGAGTGGCCGTCCAGTTGAAGACCTTGACGGCCGAAGGCACGGCCACGGCGTAGCTGAGTATCGAAAATACGAGCGCGGAGTAGACGGAAATCCCGGCGACGAACATGTGGTGTGCCCAGACCAGGAATCCGAAGACCGCGATGGCGATCGACGAGAAGGCGACGAAGCTGTAGCCGAAGATGCGCTTGCGCGAGAAGCAGGCGATGATTTCGGTGACGACGCCCATCGAGGGCAGAATCATGATGTAGACGGCGGGATGGGAATAGAACCAGAAGAGGTGCTGAAACAGGAGCGGATCGCCGCCGAGTTTGGGATCGAAGATGCCGAGGTGTAAGGCGCGTTCGGCGACGACCAGCACGAGAGTGATCGCGATGACGGGCGTCCCGAGAATCTGGATGATGCTGGTGGCGTAGTGTGCCCAGATGAACAGAGGCAGGCGCGACCAGGTCATGCCGGGCGCTCGCATGCGGTGAATGGTAACGACAAAGTTCAGGCCGGTGAGGATGGAGGAGAATCCGGCGACGAAGATGGCGAGTCCGGCTTCGACCACTTTGGTGTTGCTAAAGGCGGTGCTGAAGGGTACGTAGAAGGTCCAGCCGGTATCGACGCCGCCGGTCAGCATGCAGTGCAGCATCATGGCGCCACCGATGATGTAGAGGTACCAGCTCAGCAGGTTGATGCGCGGGAAGGCGAGATCCTTGGCGCCGATCATCATGGGCACGAGGAAGTTGCCGAGCACGGCGGGGATCGAGGGGATGAGGAAGAAGAAGACCATCACCTGGCCGTGCATGGTGAAAAGTTTGTTGTAGGTGTCGGCCTGGACGAGGTCGCCGGCGGGAGTGAGGAGTTCGAGGCGGATAAGCAGAGCAAAGAATCCACCAATAAAGAAGAAGAAGGTGATCGAGAGCAGGTAGAGCAGGGCGATACGTTTGTGGTCGGTGGTGAAGAGCCACGAGCCGACGCCGTAATGCTTGTTCAGATAATTTTCGCGCTCAACGGGTTGAGCAGTTGCGGTAGCCATACTCATTGCACCTGACTTCCTGTGGACTGCGCTGTTTCCGGCCCGTCTTGCGGCAGCGCTTGCGGCACGACGACTCCAGTCGTCTTGGGTGCAGCGGCTGCGGTTCCCGGCTGCGCCAACGATTTGACGTAGGCGACCAGCGCGTTGACTTGTTCTTCACTCACCAATCCCTGAAACGTAGGCATGATGGGCTGGAATCCCTTGACGCGTTTGGCACCGGGATCGAGAATGCACTCGCGGATGTAATTTTCATCCGCCATGACGGTGCGCCCGTCTTCGAGCTGCACGGGCTTGCCGAAGACTCCCTGTAAGTTGGGCCCACGGCCTTGCGGGTCCGTACGATGGCAGGTGACGCAGCCGAGTTCGGCGAAGATTTTTTCTCCTGTGGCGGAGAGCGGGCCAGTCGTGCCCCCGCTCATCCAAGCTTCGTATTGCGCAGGTTCCTGCACGATGATGGAGCCGATCATGCCCGAGTGTTGCGTGCCGCAATATTGGGTGCAGAAAAGATGATAGGTGCCGGGCTTGGTGGCGCGGAACCACGCGACCGTGTAGCGGCCTGGCAGCACGTCCTGCTTCATGCGGAACGCGGGGACGAAGAAGCTGTGGATGACGTCCTGGGAGGTCATGATCAGCTTTACATCCCGGCCGACGGGGACATGCAGTTCGTTGAGCTCGCGCTGGCCCTCGGCGTGTTCCAGTTTCCACATCCACTGTTTCGCGACGACGTACACTTCGGTCGAGTCACGAGGAGGAGTGCGGCTCTTGAAGTAGACGACCGCGCCCCAGGCGAAGATCGCCATGAATACGAAGAACGGGATGATCGACCAGGTCAATTCGAGCGGCGTGGAACCTTCGATCTGCTCGGCCAGCACACCGCGACGACGGCGATAGCGCGCGGCGAAGTAGACGACCGCGGTGAAGATGAGGGCCGTCATCAATCCCGATACGATGAGCAGGAAGATGAATAGGGCATCGACGTTGCCCGCCGCGGTGGAGGCCCGATCGGGCCATAATGGAAAATTATCGAACATAATTCTTACGTGCTTGACTCCGTTGGCGCAGTTCGTTTGGTAAGCTTCGTTTTCTCGGCTGAGGTAAAAGCTAGCCCTCAGGCGCTAAAGCGCGGCGCGTCTTCTGCTGCTTTACGGCACGAGTAAAACTCGTGCCCTTGCGTCCTTGCTGCCCTTCCAATTCTCTGGCGCTTTCTGCGCCCTTTCCGATCGCGTGCAGTTCTAAATCTTTGTTGCGTGACTCCAGTTTCTGCGCGGCGGCGCGGCTTTTTCCAGGCGGAACAGAATGAACAGCAAAGCTGCTAACAGCAATATGGTGACTCCCGCACCCAGGCGCAGAATATGGCTGATGACTGCGCCGTATTTTCCGGTCTCGGGATTGTAGTGATAGCAGTAGAGCAGCACCTGATCGACGGCGTTGCCGATCTTGCCTTCCGAGGCTTCGACCAATCCCATGCGCAGGTCTTTCGGCGGATAGTCCACGCCGTAGAAGTAGCGCGAGATGCGGCCTTGCGGCGTGAGCACCATGATGGCGGTGGCGTGCGCGTATTGCTTGCTTTTGGGATCGTACTGATACTGGAAGCCGACAGCCTTGGTGAGCGCGTTGATCGACTCCGCCGGTCCGGTCAGGAAATGCCAGCCGGCGGTGGCGCCGGGGCGGCCGTAGCGCTTGAGATATTCCTGCTTTTTGGCGGCGGCGGTTTCCGGCGTCTCCAGCGGATTGAAGCTGACGGTGATCACGTCGAATTGGTTGCCGACGTCAAACTTGACCATCTTCATGGCGCCGCTGAGTCCGGCGAGGGCTTCGCCGCAAAGCATGGTGCAGTTGTAGTAGACGAGGTTCAGGATGAGTGGCTTGGTGCCGAAGTAGTCGCCGAGTTTGACGGTGCGTCCGGTGTCGTCGGTGAAGGTGAGTTCGGCGGGGACTTGTCCGTCGAGGTGCTGCTCGATGCCGACGTTCTGCAGGTACGGGGGGCGGACGTTCGCGGGCGGGGACATGATGCCTTTGGACATGCCTTGCGACATTGCCTGGCCCGATGCGATTGTTAGCAGCGCAAGGACTACCGCGAAAACTCGACCGTTGTTACCCTTCCTGGCCGCGCAAGCAGTCGAGCTTGGCTCGACCGGACAGCCGGGGGCGGCTGTCCCCACCCGAGTTGCTGCGGGCTTCGAATTTTGATTCTTGGTTCTCACTTCTTTGCCACCTTCTTCTTTTCGGGAGCGGGCTTCGGTTGTGCCGCGGGCGCTTCTCCGCTCGGGGATTGGGTGCGTACGGGGAGTCCGCGCTGGGCGATCAAGTCCATGGCACGGTCGATCGGGATGCGGACGGTGCCGGCATTTTTGTCGAGGTAGTCGTAGGTGCTCAGCGTTTGTTCTTCTTGGAGACGAATTCCGTTCAGCTGGCCGCGCTCGTCTTCTTCGAGCTTGGGATTGGGGAATGCGCTTGGCGGATACTCCTTCGAGATGTGGCGCGAGTCGGAGGGAGCATTCGTGACCAGCGGGTTGACGGGGGCTTGCTCGGCTTCGGAGCGTTTGTCGAGATAAGAATAGATGCCGTCGGCGAAGAAGAAGACGAACAATCCGGCGACCAGAAGACCCAGCAAGAAATAGAGGACTCCGGCGGCGCTGATGTCCTGGCGCTCGAAGCCGCCGTTGCCGTTCGAATTCGCGGGATGGGGTTGGTCGCTCATATCTCGTAGATCATATTGCGCACGTCACGCGTTTTCCGGATGATGATGGGCCGGCTGCAGAACTTCAATGGCTGACGGGTCATAGACCGGCAGCAGAGGCAGCGCGGCCAGGTTGCGGAAGAAGTACGCCAGCCAGAACCCGCCGATGGCGATCGGGACGACGATGTCGGCCACAGTTACGTTGAAAGTCTTGGAGAAACTCGGTTCGATGATCCAGCACAGATCCACCCAGCGCATCAGCAAGAGCCACGCAGCCAGCCAGACCAGCTTGTAGATGTTGCGCTTGAAGGGGCGCGACAGCAGGATGGCGAACGGGACGGCAAAGTGGAAGATCACGACGAAGAGGCCGACCGATCCCCAGCCGCCGTTCAAGCGGCGCATGTAGTAGGTGATCTCCGAAGGCAGGTTGCCGGCCCAGATAATGAGCCATTGCGAGAAGCTGAAGTAGGCCCAGACCATGATGAAGGTGAGCATCCACTTGCCGTGGTCGTGCACGAAGTCGGGAGTCAACATCTCCGACATGGGCTTGTACTTGAACAGGATGCGCTCGACGACGACCGCGAAGCACATGGCCGAGAGCACTTCGCCGATGAGGATGACCAGGCCGAAGATGGTGGAGATCCAGCTGGGATCGAGCGACATGACCCAGTCGATGGCGGCGAAGGAGATGGTGAATCCGTAGAGGATGAGGCCGGGGCCGGAGACGGCTTTGAAGCGGTCGGTGTTGTCGGGGGCGCCGGCGCGGTCGGCTTGCTTCGACCAGTGCGAGAGCAGGAACGAGAGGAGGTTCCAGATCGCGAAGTAAATGATGGCGCGCACGATGAAACCCTTCGTGGTGAGATACGTTTGGGTGATGTCGGCGAGATGTTCGCGCAGATGCTTGTCCTGGACCGTTTCCAGGGGCTGCGCCCAGATGTAGAGCCGGTGGATTCCCAGGATGATGGGGAGGAACAACGCCGCCAGCAGTGGCACGGTGCGCATGGCCGCGCCCAGGATACGGCGAATGACGACTCCCCAGCCGCCGCCGGTGAGGTGGCGGATCATGAGGATGGCCATGGAGCCGAGGGCGACGCCGAGCCATGCCATGAAGCCGAGCAGGTAGGCGCGGTAGAACTCGTCGGGGTTTTTGACGGCGAGGAGGACAGCCATGATGCCGAAGACGACGCCGACGATCAGCGACCGCTGCGCAATGGTCTTGACCACCGGCGGGGGCGTTGGATCGAATTGTTTTGCGGGCGCCGTGCTCATTTCTGTTCTTCTTTCTCTGGCTGGTCGGGCTTCTCTGGTGGTTCGTGTTTCTCGTCTTCGGATGTCGAACGGGCCACAGGTGCGACCACAGGAAGCGTCGCGCCTGATCCGGGCTCGCGGAACTTTGGCGGCTCGGAGGGAACCTTCTGCCCTGTGGGGACATCCGCCAGGGTTGCGTTCTGGCTTAGCTGCAGGGCGCGGACGTAGGCGACGATGTCCCAGCGATCCTGCGGTGGAATCTGCGAGGCGTAGTCGGGCATGATGCCGAAGCCTTCGGTGATCACGTCGAAGAAATATCCGACGGGGGCTTTTTGCAGGCGCACGATGTGGAACGACGGAGGCTTGCGGGCGAATCCGCGGGAGGGGACGAAGCCGTTGCCGTCTCCGAGGCGCGAGTGGCAGGGAGCGCAGAAGATGTTGAAGCGCTCGCGGCCGCGGGCTAGGGCTTCTTTGGTGACGGGGAAGGGCATGACATCGCCGGGGTTGTTGCCAGTCTTGCCGGTGTAGAAATAGGCGTCTTCGTGGAGCTGTCCGCGGGCGATCGTGCCTTCGACCAGCGGGCGGGCGGAACGTTGGTCAGAATAGAAGTCGCTGCGGGAGAGCGGATTCTGACGCGGCTGCACGTGCATGTCGATGCGACAGGCGGCGGTTAGGGTGATTGCGGTGACCGCTGCAAAAACCCTTAACCACGAAGGCCACGAAGGTGCACGAAGGAAAACCTTAGATGCAAACGTCCGGGGAATCCCACCCTTGCGCAAAGAACGCGCAAGGATGGGGCACCCGGTCGACATTTTTTGGAGGTGCGGCATCTAGCTGGGCACCTCCGAGACGGAGCGGGGGGACAGGGCTTCGAGGAATTTGCGCGTGTTCGTGGGATCGTACTTTTTGTCTGACGAGAACACTATTAAGAAGAAACGATCTTTTGAGGCCGAGGAGAAACGCGGGACGTTGAATACCGGGTGGTAGGGCATGGGCAGGCCATTGAAGGCCAACATGCCGAGGACGGCGAAGATTCCTGCGACCAAGATCGTCATCTCGAACGTGATGACGATGAAGGCGGGCCACGAGTGATACGGCTTGCCGCCGATGTTCAGCGGGTAATCGACGGCTGCCATCCAGTACTGCATGAGGTAGCCGCTCAGTCCTCCGATGATTCCCCCGATAAGGACGGTGAGGGGAATCTCGTCGAAGTGAAATCCGATTTCTTCCGCCAGGCCCTCGATGGGGAAGGGGCTGTAGGCGTCGATCTTTTTGTAGCCGGCCTGGTGCGTGGTGCGAGCGGCTTCGACCAGAGCGGTGGCGGAGTCGAACTCTGCCATGATGCCGTAGACAGGATCGCGTTTCATGACGCTATTCCTTCACCTCCGCTTCGGGCAGGAGGGTGCGCATTTCGAAGATCGAAATGGCGGGCAGGATGCGCAGGAACAGGAACATGGCCGCGAGGAACATGCCGATGGTGCCGATGTAGGTCATCCAGTCCCAGCGAGTGGGGTAATACATGCCCCACGAGGAAGTGAGGAAGTCACGCTGCAGGCTGACAACGACAATGATGAAGCGCTCAAGCCACATGCCGACGAGAATCACACCGGAGATCAAGAACAATGCGACCGGGCTGGTGCGCAGCTTGCGGATCCAGAGGACCTGCGGAATAAAGATGTTGCAGATCAGCAACATGTAGTAGGGAATGGCGTAGGGGCCGTGCAGGCGGTTCCAGAGCGTGAAGGCGTCGTAGCGATCGCCGCCGTACCAGCCCATGAAGGCTTCGATGCCGTATCCGTAGGCGACGATGAGTCCGGTGGCGAGCATAACCTTGGCGGAGTTCCGCAGGTGACGCTCGGTGATGAAGTCTTCGAGGCCGTAGATTTTGCGGATGGGGATGGCCAGCATCAGTACCATAGCGAAGCCGGAGTAGATAGCGCCCGCGACGAAATAGGGCGGGAAGATGGTGGTGTGCCATCCGGGGACGATGCCGACGGCGAAGTCGAAGCTGACGACGGTGTGGACTGAGAGAACTAGAGGCGTGGCCAGTCCGGCAAGCAGGAGATACATCGTCTCGTAGCGATGCCAGTGGCGGGCCGATCCTCGCCATCCGAAGGAGAGCATGCCGTAGACAATCTTCAGCGCCCGATTTTCAGTGCGGTCGCGCAGCGTGGCCAAGTCGGGAATGAGGCCGACGAACCAGAACAGCGCCGAGATCGTGGCATAGGTGGAGACGGCGAAGACATCCCACATGAGGGGGCTGCGGAATTGCGGCCATACACCCATGGTGTTGGGATAGGGAAAGAGCCAGTAGGCGAGCCAGGGGCGGCCGACGTGAATGGCGGGGAAAATTCCGGCGGCGGCGACGGCGAACAACGTCATCGCTTCGGCGAAACGGTTGATGGAGTTGCGCCAGCTTTGGCGGAGTAATAAGAGGATGGCGGAGATGAGGGTGCCGGCGTGGCCAATCCCGATCCACCAGACGAAGTTGACGATGGCGAAGCCCCATCCGATGGGGATGGTGACGCCCCAGATGCCGGTGCCTTTGAGGACGAGGTATCCGATGGCGTAGAGCATCATCATGGTGAGCATGAAGGCGATGCCGAAGCCGAGGAACCATCCGTTGGAAGCGGGACGGGTCAGCACGATGGCGCTGATCTTTTCCGTGACCGTGCCGAAGGTGTGGCCGGGTTCGATGACGGGAGCGCGATCGAATTCGGTGGCCGATTTGTAATGCTCTGGCATCTGGCTTGCGAAATCCCTCAGGGAAAGCCCAAAACTGCTTAATGCGTCTCACGCGGCCCTAAAGGGCCGCTCTTCCACGGTGCTCAGCTTTTCAACTCCGGGTTCGGGTTTCTTATTTCTGCCAGGTACGTGGTGCGCGGACGCGTGTTTAGTTCGCCTAGCAGACTGTAATTTCTGGACTGCGCTTTCAGTTTGGAAACTTTACTGTGGGGGTCGTTGATGTTGCCGAAGACGATTGCGCCTGCGGGGCATGACTGCTGGCAGGCGGTTTGGAGTTCGGCGTCGTTGATTTTTCTATCTTCTCTTTCGGCGTCGATGCGGTGCTCGTTGATGCGCTGGACGCAGTATGTACACTTTTCCATGACGCCGCGGCTGCGGACGCTGACGTCGGGATTGCGCATCATCTTGTATTGCGGGGTCTCCCAGTCCTGGAAGAGCAGGAAGTTGAAGCGGCGAACCTTATAAGGACAGTTGTTGGAGCAGTAGCGCGTGCCCACACAGCGGTTGTAGACCATGTCGTTCAGGCCTTCGGTGGTGTGGTTGGTGGCCCCGACCGGGCAGACCACTTCGCAGGGCGCATTTTCGCACTGCATGCAGGGAACGGGCTGGAAGAATGCCTTGGGATTGTCGCGGTCGCCCTGGTAGTAGGCGTCGACGCGAATCCAGTGCATGTGGCGGCCGATGACGACCTGTTCTTTGCCGACGACGGCAATGTTGTTCTCCGACTGGCAGGCCAGCATGCAGTTGTTGCAGCCCACGCAGGAGTTGAGGTCGATCGACATGCCCCAGGCGTAGTCTTCCTTGTCGTAGGGATACGGTTCGTAGAGTGTGAGGCCCTTCGGCGGCTCGTCTTCCTGCGCGAAGTTGGGCTCTTTTCGGTATTCCTCGAGCGTGGTTTCGCGGACCAGGGGGCGATGGGCGCCGTCGGGCGTGTCCATGCTCTGCATGCCCTGGGTGGAGGCGAGCTTGTAGGTGTCTCCGGTTTTGCGGATCTTTACGCCGGTGGCGATCCACGGGGCGGTGGTGGTGCGCAGGGCGTAGGCGTCGAAACCTTGCGCGGTGCCGACGCGGCCGGCCCGCTTGCGTCCGTAGCCGAGGGTGATGGTGACGGAGTTGTCGGGATGGCCGGCTTGAATCCAGACGGGGCCGGTGACTTTTTTGCCGTTCAGCTCGAGTTCGACAACGTCTTCGGATTTGATGTTCAGGCGCTGCGCCATCGCGGCACCGATCTGGACGGCGTTGTCCCAAGTGAGCTTGTTCATCGGCTTGGGGAGTTCCTGCAGCCAGCCGTTGTTGGAGAATTGTCCGTCGTAGATGGTGGAGTCGCGGCGGATGTTGAGCTCGATGAGGTTGGGATCGGGCTTCGTTTCGGACGATGCGGTCGCTGATTTCGCACTCAGAGATTTCGGAGCGAACGTGGTGCCTTCGATCCATCCGTCGTGCAGCCACTTGCGCCAGAACTGCTCGAAGTCGGCGCCGGTGTGCTGCTTCTGCCAGTAGGCGCGGACGAGATCGTATCCGGCTGCGTCGTGGCCGGAAAGCAGAGCGACAAATTCCAACGCGCTCTTGCCGTTGTACAGAGGCGCGACCAGCGGCTGGATGATGCTGACCGTGCCGTCGTAGGCACGGGCGTCGCCCCAGGCCTCGAGTTCATGAGTCGCCGGGACGTGCCACTGGCAAAGTTCCGCGGTTTCGTTCTGGTATAGGCCGTGATGCACACGCAGGGCGACTTTGCCGCTCTTGAGCGCCTCGGAGAAGTTCAAGTCAGCGGGCGCGTCGTAGGCGGGGTTTCCGCCGAGAATGATGAGTAGATCGACCTTGCCGCCGTTCATGTCGGCGACCAGATCTTTGAGTGAGTCAATCTGATTGACGGGATTCGCATCGACGGGGTCTGTGTAGAAGACGGTCTTGCCGACGTTGCCCAGGCTGGCGTTGATCGAATGAGCCAAAGCGTGCACCGCAGGGGGCAGGTGATCTCCTGGGATAACCACGCTAGAGCCCCTATGACTCTGAAGCTCTGTCCCGACCGCTTTGAGAAAATTGCTCTCTCGGGACTGCGTGCCCTCGACGCTACGCTGCCCGCTTTTTTCCGTGCTAATGTCCGCCCACGCGGTGGCGAAGGTCTGAATGTAGGGCCAGCCCGAAGGCAACCGATGATCGGCCTTCGCTCCGGTCGAACTCGGCGTGCTCTCGATGACGTAGAGGCGGTTCATGCCCCGCGCCTTGAGGCCCATGTAGTCCTCTCGCATTTCCTGCGGGTCTACATTCAGCTTCCGGCGCGTGGCGAAGTCGCGGATGTAGCGGGTGTTGCCGGGGAAACCAGCGTAGAGGAAGTCGGCGTCGAGCGAGACGATGACATCGGCCTGCGAGAGATCGTAGCGAGTCTCGACGGGCTGTCCGAAGGCGAGCTTGGCGCCTTCGAGGACGTTGTCGCGGTTGATTGGCTCGTGGACGTGCCACTTGGCCTGGGGATAAATCTTCAGGAAATCATGCAATTGGTCGGCGAGCGTGGGCGAAGAAATCGTCGGCGTGAGAATGCGCATGCCGGCGCCCTGCAACGCTTTTTGCGCGCTGAGCGAGCCGCGGATCGCGCCGAGGAACGACTGCCAGGAGCGGATGTCGCCCATCGACATGACGGTTTGAGAGCGGTCGGGATCGTAGAGGCCGAGGAGCGAGGCTTGCGCAAAAATGTCGGTGCCGCCGAGCGAGGCCGGGTGCAGGTCGTTGCCTTCGATCTTTGTGGGACGGCCGAGATGGCTTTCGACCAGCAGCGGGCTGGCGTATCCGCCGAGCGTGCTCGCTGTCGCGTAGTACATGGGACGGCCGGGGATGACGCCTTCCGGCTGGCGCACGTAGGGGACGATGGGCTCGAGCGGGAGGCGGACGCATCCGGTCATGCCGGCTAGACCGAGGGAGGCGCCCATCACCTTGAGGAATCCGCGGCGCGACACGGAGTCGACCCATTCGGAGGCGCCTTTGGAAAATTCGCGGTGCAGGGCCTCTTTGAATTCTTCGGTGCCGGCGAGTTCTTCGAGGCTCCGCCAATATTCCGGGCCGGTTTTTTCGGCGGCGTCGTGGGCCGTGGCGGCGTCGATGCGTTCGCGAACGAGGTTCAGGTCCAGTTGTTTCGAAGGACAGACGTCTTCGCGTTTGGCGCCGTTCGATTTGTTTTCGTTCGTCATTCGGGTAAATCGTTGTGCCGTCCCTGCGGGACGTGTTCCAATTTTCTTGGACCTGCCCCAGGACCTAAAGTCCTGGGCTAAATTGTTTCGGCCCTACGGGCCTGCTTCGAACAATCTCGCCATCTCAGCGGTGGCAGGTGCTGCAGGTCGTGATGTCTTTCACGCTGCGCACGTTGTACTTTTTAACCAGGGCTGTGCCGAGGTCCGTTTGATCCGTGAAAGTTTGGCCGTCGACTACTACTGGGTTCGCTCCCGTGGGCTGCTGGTAGCGCATGTTGAAGACTTCACTGCGCGGGCGCAGGTTGTTCTGCGGGGCGCGGTGGCAGCTCAGGCACCACTCCATTTGCAGACTCTCCTGCTGGTACATCAGCGGCATCTGGTCAACCGGGCCGTGGCAGGTGTTGCAGCCGACTCCTTTATTGATATGAATGCTGTGATTGAAATAGACAAAGTCGGGGAGCTGGTTGACGCGCGTCCACTGCAGCGATTCGCCGGACTTGAAGCTGGCGCGGACCGGCTCGAGGAGCTGGGCGTTGGTCCAGATCTGCGAGTGGCAGTTCATGCATGTCTTGGTCGGCGGAATGCCGGCAAAGCTCGAGGTCTCGACCGAGGTATGGCAGTAGCGGCAGTCGATGCCGAGTCCGGTGACGTGGTGCTGGTGGCTGAAGGGGACGGGCTGCGGCTTGCGGACTCCGGCGTAGGTAACGTAGGGGGAACGCTGGACTTCCATGGCCATCCAGCCGAGGGCAGCAATGACGAATACCGCGCCAAAAATGGTGACGCGCGACAGGGTATTCGTACTGCGATGAAAGATCTGCGACATTCCCTTATGAGATCTGGCTCAGGAGACCCGGCGGATCGTCCGCGATTCGGTTGAATACTGAGTTTGTACAGCGAAAGAGAAAACCACCCACTGGTTTTCTGGATTGTCTGTGAAACTCGAAATTATAAATATTTCGCCAGGATTTGTCGCGGATTTTTGCGCTTCGGAAAAGAAAAATGTTTCGGCGGGAACGTTACTGCTAAAAATGTTGAGTTTTTCAACGCGGAGAGCAGTTGACTCGATTCACAGCACGCGAGATTCCTCCCTTCGCCTGAAAAGCGGCTCCGGTCGGGATTACGCGAAGGGCAGGTGATGACTACTGCTCCGGTCGGAATGACGCCCGGGTGAGAGGTGCGGCTAGCGCAGATTCATGACCATCAATTTGGGTTCGGTCATTTCTTCTATGGCGTAACGCAGGCCTTCGCGGCCCAGGCCTGAATCTTTGACGCCGCCGTAGGGCATTTGATCGATGCGGAAGGAAGGGACGTCTCCGGCGATGACGCCGCCGACTTCGAGTTCTTCGTAGGCCTGGAAGAGGAGCTTTGCGTCGCGGGTGAAGACGCCGGCCTGCATGCCATAGGCGGAGTTGTTGGCCTGGCGCAGGGCTTGGTCGAAGTCTTGGTAGGGCTCGACGGTGACGACGGGGCCGAAGATTTCCTGGCAGTTTACCTTCATGTCGGGCTTGGTGCCAGTGAGGACGGTGGGTTCGACGACTTGTCCCTTGCGTCCGCCACCGCAGAGCAAACGTGCGCCGGCGCTGACTGCATCTTCCACCCACGCCGTCGTCCGCACCGCGTCACTATTGCGGATGAGCGGGCCGACGTCAGTGGACTCGTCGAGAGGATCGCCGGCTCTTAGTTTCTTTACGAGGTCGACGAAGATGTCGGTGAACCTGCCGTAGACGGAGTGTTCGACGAGGATGCGCTGCACGGAGATGCAGGTTTGTCCGGCGTAGCCGAAGCCTCCGGTGACGCAGCGTTCGGCGGCATATTCGAGGTCGGCGTCGCTGTGAACGATGACGGGCGCGTTGCCCCCGAGTTCGAGAACGACTTTCTTTTTTCCGGCGCGGCGTTTGATCTCCCAGCCGACGGGAGCGCTGCCGGTGAAGCTGATGAGCTTGATGCGGTCGTCGGTGACGAGGAGGCTGGCGTCGTCGTTGGAGAGCGGGAGCACGTTGAGTCCGCCGTCGGGCCATCCCGCTTGTTGCACGCATTCGGCGAGAAGCAGCGAGCAGAACGGAGTTTGAGGCGCGGGCTTCAGCACCATGGAGCATCCGGCGGCGATGGCGGGAGCGACTTTGTGCGCGACTAAATTGATCGGGAAATTAAATGGCGTGATGCCGGCGATGGGACCGAGAGGGAAGCGGCGCACGATACCCCAGCGTCCGGCGGTGGATTCCTGCCAGTCGAGAGGAAGATATTCGCCGTAGATGCGGGTGGTCTCTTCGGCGGCGACATTAAAGGTGAAGATGGCGCGCTCGACTTCGGTGCGCGCGGCCTTGATGGGCTTGCCGGCTTCTTGCGCCAGGGTGCGGGCGAATTCTTCTTTGCGCTGCGTCATGAAGGCCGCGATCTGACGGAGGACGCGCTGGCGCTCGAAGGCGGGGAGGCGGCGGGTAGTGCCGAAAGCCTTGACGGCGGCGGCAATGGCGGCCTCGGCGTGCTCGCGGCGGCCTTGCACGACGCGGGCGATGAGGTTGTTGTCGTAGGGGGCGTGGATCTCGACGACGTCGCCGTCCTCCCGCCACCGACCATCCACAAAGAAACCGTGCGTCGCAACGGGAGCGATCGTCACTTCGGACATAAGTTTTTTTGGGCCCCCAGCAAACTGACTTTTCTGATTATAGGACTTTTCGGTGGGGCGGAAAGAGCAAAGGCGGAAACCCGAAGGACACTAAGGTTCACCAAGGGACGCAACCAACCACAGAGGACACACGGAGGACACAGAGGCGATTTGCTTTGCCTTTACAATGGCTCATCGCATGACTGACTTCTCTGTTATTTCTGAACTGGCACCCCGACTGCGGCGGGGGGAGATCTCGCCGGTGGAGATCACTCGCGACTGCCTCGCTCGCATCGAAACGCTCAATGCTTCGCTCAATGCGTTTATCACGGTGATGGCTGAGTCCGCGCTGGAGGAGGCGCGCAGGGCTGAGGGTGAGATTGCACGCGGGGAGTGGCGCGGTGCACTGCATGGCGTGCCGGTGGCGCTGAAGGATCTGATCGACACGGCGGGTGTGAGGACTACCGCGGCTAGCGCCCTATATAAGAATCGGGTTCCGGGTGAGGATGCCGATGTGGTGCGGCGGTTGAGGCAGGCTGGTGCCGTGATCATCGGAAAAAATAATCTGCATGAGTTCGCTTACGGCGGGAGTTCGCTGGTCAGCTACTTTGGCGACGTGCACAATCCGTGGGATGTGGGGCGGATTGCGGGCGGATCGTCGGGCGGATCGGCGGCAGCGGTTGTCGCGGGGTTGGCTTATGCGGCGATTGGCACCGACACCGCGGGCTCGATTCGCGAACCGGCCGCGTTGTGCGGGTGCGTGGGGATCAAGCCGACGTATGGGCGCGTGTCGAGCCGGGGAGTGATTCCGCTGTCGGCGTCGCTGGATCACGTTGGACCGCTCGCCGCGACGGTGGAGGATGCGGCGATCGTGCTGCAGGCGATTGCGGGGTACGATTCGGCGGACATCACTTCGGCGGATGTTCCGGCGACGGACTATCGGTCGGGGCTGCGCGCGACCGTGAAGGGAATGCGCGTGGGCGTGCCTCGCGCTTATTTCTTCGACGATCTTGAGGCGGAAGTGGCGGCGGCGATGGAGCATGCGTTGCGGGGGTTGCAAAGCCTGGGTGCAGAGTTGCGGGAAGTGCAGTTGGACCTGCCGACCGACCGCATGTTGCAGGCGGCCGAGTCGCATGCGTATCACGCGGAGAACGCCGCGAAGAGTCCGGAGTTGTACCAGGCGGAGACAGTGCGGCGGATCCGCTCGGGAGAAAAAGTTTCTGCGGCGGAGTACATTCAGAGGCGGCGTGAGTTGGAGGAGAGCCGCCGCCGCATTCGAGCAGTCTTCGCGGATGTGGATGTGTTAGTGACACCGACGCTGCCGATGCCTGCTCCGGCGATTGCCGAGTTGAAAGCGAATCCGGAGGCGCTGCGTCCTGCAGAACTCAGACTGTTGCGGAACACGCGGCCGTTTAATGTGTGGGGACTACCGGCGATCTCCGTGCCTTGCGGCTTTACGCAGAGTGGGTTGCCAATCGGCATGCAGATCGCGGGGCCGCACTGGCGCGAGGATCTGGTGTTACGGCTCGCTTACGCTTATGAGCAGGCGACGGCGTGGCACCAGCGGCGGTGCGCGGAATAGTCGACCCCGCACGGGACGCCCGTGTTCGCGAGACGCGAGCTACTTTTCCGCCGCGGCTCGAGCCCACTCGGACAAGGGTTCGAGGAACGGGTAGGTGGTGGAGGGCGCGTCGATTTCTCCCCTGAGTGAAGTCCTGGGACGAACCAGGTGCGCGTAGAAGGCGCGGGTGCTGTCTTTGTCCTGTTTGATTTGTCCGTGCTCGAGGGTGGCGCCGATGAAGGCACCGCGAGCGCGGGCATACGTCAGCACTTGGGCGCGCATTTTCCAATCCGTTTCCGCGCCGGTCTGGCGCCCCACGGGTCCGGCAGCGATGCTGGCTTGTCCGCCCAGCTTGAATTTGCTGGCGAGCAGATTCGCCATGCCGTCATCGTTCATGACGAGCATGATCAAATCGACGGCTTGTCCGCCGAACTGCAGGCCGAAGCTGCCACCCTCGACCACAAAGAATGCGGGAGCGCTCCAGCCTTTGGCAGTGCGGCAGGTCGCGACTCCGCGCCCGTAACGCAGGCCGAGAGCGAAGCCGCCGTTGAGCATGGAGGGAACGATGGCCACGCAGGCGGCCGAGGCGAGCACCTTTTCTGGAATGCCGTGATCGGGTGCGGCCTGGATTGCTTGCAGGATTGCGCCCGCTGCCTGAACGCGAGCCTGAGCTTTGGTTGCGGTCTCGGCGCCGAATGCTGTTGCGGCCACGCAAATTGCCAGTGCCAGGTGCAGTAGACTTCTCATTCTTGGCCTCTTCGCTTTTGATTCTAGGAGGATGTCGGGGACTGGCGAAGCTTTTATGCAGAGCGCTATTAGCGAGTAAGGTGCGGAGGGCGAGCCATCGTGTATTGCCCGGATTGGTGAGGTCTCCCCGCTCCACGGCTAGGGATTCTTACGTACAACCATTCGAGCGGCGTTCTCGTCTATCAAGCGCGGGGTGGTGAAATCTCTCGATGCAGTCCGTGAGGTGGACATGATGAATTATGTGGAGAATGCGATGCCGCGAATCCTAGGCTGTCCGGACGGCGTTGCCGGCTTCTATGACAGCCTTCACCTTGCTGACGACGAAAGACTGCACGCGATCGGCGTGAGCCCTGAGTGCACGCGCCAACGCTGCACACGTTACCGGTGCCCGTTTCGCCCGGAACAGCCCCCGGAGTAACATCCACGTTGCGCCTTGGTGGGATTGTTGTCGCCAGCTCACCTCCGCACTCCCCACGTTATTTCAGCGCGCAACTCAATCGACGGACATGACGTCGTCCGGCAGGGTCAGTACGAATGCACACTTGCCGGTGGCGACGGCGCAGGAGAGCGTGCCACGACGGAAGACCTTGACCGGGGTGTCGTCGGGGAAGGTGAGATGGTAGTCCGCGGTTTTGAGCGCTGCGGTGTACGACTTCAGTTTCTCATCGCCGCTGACAAACTTCACCGAGTCAACTTTCGCGGGTGAGCCCCCCCCGCCACTCAAGAGAATGAAGAAGTCAGCGTTGCTGGTTTGCGTGGCCTTGCCGAGGTCGATGGTGCTTTGGTGCTGCAACTCCTCTTTGTAGCGTGCGACGGCGGCCTCGGCTTTCGCGTCGCCTCCCGCCAGAGAGGCCAAGCGTCCCCGGGTTTCGGGAGCGGGACGTAAGCCGTTCATCGAGAGCGCGTAGGTGCGGAGAGCGAGATCTTTCTCGCCGCGCTTCTGGTAAATCTGCCCGAGATGATCGCCGACTTCGCTGTGATGACCGAGTTCCCAAGCGGCGGCGACATATTTTTCCGCCTTGTTGAGATCGCCTTCGCCGAAGTGGACCCAGCCCAGCGTGTCCCAATAGGCGATAAGCGATGAAACCAGAGGCAAGTCATTCTTCGAAAGGCGGTCGAGCGAAACGTTGCGCAGAGCGGCGGCGGTGGCGGATACCGCGGATTCGGCGTACTGCTGGGCGCGGTCGAGATGAGAGTCCTTCAACGAGAGTTGGTAAGCGATATTGTTCCAGACCAACGGTGTGGCCGAGAGTTCGACGGCGTGATCGAAGGCGGCCAGCGCTTTTTCGTCCTGGCCGAGATTGAGGTAGGCGTCGCCGAGGCTCACCTGCAAGGAACCGGCCTCGGGAGCGCTGTCAGGAACCACAGCTGCGGCCTTTTCGAGTTCCACGACCGCCAGATCATACTTGTGCCACTCGGAGTACATGGCGCCCAGGCTGTAGTGCGCGAACTGGTCGAGCGGATTGTTCTCCAGTTGCTTGTTGAAGGCCTTGGCCGCTTCTTCGTACTTGCGCTCGTTCCAGTAGACGCGGCCGAGGTTGTTGTAGGCGTACTGGTCGTAGGGATTGACTTCAATCTGCTTCTGGAAGGCGGCGATTGCCTGCTCGTTCTCGCGCATCGTGAAGTAGACGAGGCCGAGATTGTTCCAGGCGACCTTGTTCTTGGGATCGACTTCAGTGGCGCGCTTCAGAAGCACCAGTGCCACGGGCAGGTTGCCATTGTCGGCAGCGGCGCGAGCGCTGTCGACCAAGTCATCGGCCTTCATGTCGGGCGGAGGGACGGGGGCTCCGGCGACGGAGCTTTCGACCGAGAGCTTTTGCGCGAGGTCAGCGCTGACGGCACGGCGGAAGGATTCGTAATCGGCGGCGCGGGCGACGGGGAGTTCGTCCTGACGCATGCTCAGTTTGCGGCCCGCGGTGAAGACATCGCCATCAAGTTTGTAGGTCGCCTGGTATTCGGCGTAGTCGCGTTTCAGCGAGAAGGCCAGCGGGGCATGCGCGGTGTACTTGGCGGGCAACTCGAGTTTGATGTTGTAGGCGTAGTCCGCCTTGGGGCCCAGCTTCATGGGTTCGGCATCGGCGTCGTTGTCGTCGACATTGACGTCGGGCAAATTGAACTGCACCAGGGGTAGAACGATTTCGGTTTTCTTCTTCGACCAGTCGAGGAAGTTGGTTTTGGAGACGTCATAAGACATCGTGAACGGCTCGCGCGTGGCGGCGGGGTCGCTGATTTTGAGGTTGGAGATATCTCCGCCGAGACCGGAGTTGACGTTTTCCACGACGCGCTGCCAGTTGGCCTCGGGCACGCGGCGGAAGACGGAACGCAGCATGAGTTCTTCGTCGCCGCGAAACTCGTAGTGCACGTGCGCTTCGAGTTTGCCGATGTCGTTGATCTTTCCGGTGATCTCGGAGACTTCGGTGTCGGGCATGGGAGTGTCAGCGGGAGTCTCTTCGAGATGTGGAGCGACTGAGGAGGGAGGCTCGATTGGAGGGATGACGAGGGCCTGCTTTTTGCGCAGCGAGTAAGACAGCAGACGGAAGGGGGCGATCTCGGCGGTGGTGTCCATCCAGACTTGATCTTTGCCGAGAGGAAGCATGGTGATGACGTGGTCGAACTGCGAGGGCGAGGGGACGTCGGGATCGAGCTTGCGGCTGGAGTTGATGAGCACGGACCAGGCGTGCAGGCCTTCGGCCTCAAGCAACGAGGCGAGCAGCGTGTGCTTATCTTTGCAATCGCCGTACTGGTCGTGAAGCACGTCGGAGGCGGCGTGCGGCTGGTAACGGCCGACTCCGAGGGAGAGGCTGACATAGCGGAAATTTTTGGCCACGAAATCGTAGAGCGCTTCCGTTTTTGCCAGATCGGTGTTCAGGCCCTGGGTGAGTTCCAGCGCCTTGGCCCGGACTTCGGGCGAGGGCTTGCGGCGGTCTTTTTCGAGGCCGGCGTACCAGCGGCCGACCTGCTCCCAGGTTTCGAAAGTGGTTAGCTGGATGTCGGGGCGGTCGTCCTCGGGACGATGTTTCTTTTTCTTCTTGTCTTTGTCTTTTTTCGCGGAATCGTCGTCGCGCTCGAGATGCGATCCTGACCAGTGGTAGATGCGGCGGCCGTTTTCTTCGGTGATCTTCGGATCCATGCCGGGCTTGCACTTCAGTTTCAAAGTGCGGCCGGCGGGGACATCGACGTCTAGAGTTTCGTCGAGCGTGATGTTGCTCTGGTCGAATTCGTAGTCGGCCCAAAACTGTCCGGCGGCCAGCGGGGTGTGAATCACCGTGACCATGTCATATTCGAGGACTTCGCCGGGACGCAGGCCGGGAACTGTGATGTGCTTCTGGCGGTAGTCAGTGTAGACGGGAGCTTCGTGCTCGATTGGAGCACTGAGATCCTGCACGGCGTCGTCGCCAGCCTTGACCACGGTGCCGTCTTCTTTCAACACGCGCACATAGGGGATCTCGACGCGCTCGTTGGCGGAGTTGTAGCCCTCTTGAATTTGGCCCCATTGCTGGACGCCGGCTTCGCTCTGGACGCGGATGCGGGCGGTGGTTTCTTTGCGTCCGGTACCGTCGGCCTCGAAACGGTAGTGCGAGTGCATCTGCTCGATGACGAAGGACTCCTGGACATAGTCGGGAGACTTCGCATCGGCTAGTTTTGCAGCCGCGCCGCCGACCGGAGTTTTGTCGGATTGCTGGGCGGGATCGGCAGGGACGGACGTCTTCCGGGGTTCTGCAGACTGCGACGGCGCAGGGCTGATCTGCTGAGATTGGGCGCCGACGGTCAGTAGGCACGAAAAGAAAAGGACGAGGCAACGATTGCGCATAGTTGGTTCGGGACCTTAGCTATTATCCCATGTGAGAGTCAGCGCGCGGGCAGGGGCGAGAAGAGCGGCTTCGGCCGAGCGGACGTTGGCCCAAAGCAAGGAAGTGCTGAAATTCCAAAAAGCCGGGCTGCGGTGTTTGATGAGGCTGCTTTTTTCACTGTATGACAACTAATTTGCATATTAATACTGTGATCCAGGTCACATTTTTGTCGGCCACCCGCGTGAATCGGGGGTAGAATTCGGCTTAGATAGACTTGCCTCGACATGAAGCGGGGCAGGCGTGACGCATAACGTATTTGCGCCACGATCTTTCCGCGGGAGGTTTTTTGCATGGAAGATCGGGCCCCTGTCGTCTCATCGACTAAAGAGCAGTCCTCTACGACCACCTCCGCCATCCGGAAACATGAAGGCCGTGGAGCGTGGGTTCTGACAGCCTACGGCATCTCTGGTCTGGCGCTGTTCGGAGTTCTGGCGTACTTCTTCTCGGACTTCATCGCTCACTAGTCCGGGCCCTCGTTGGCGAACGGGCGTGCGCGCTCGCGGAATGCGGAGAAAGTGTATCTGCATCGTTTACGGATCGGTTCGAGAATTCCCAAGCTCACCCGCTGGTTCCCAAGGCGCAGGGATGAACGTGCTACAATGAGCGGCCTTAGGTTGTTGCTTCGGCACCCGGCGCTAACCCCACGCAAGGATTACGAAACACACGAAAGAAATCTGTGGCCAAGACTCCCACACCCAGCCCGACGCCGATCACCTATGCCGATGCCGGTGTGGACATCAGCCGCGCCAACCGCACCAAGCAGCGCATCAAGTACCTGGCGCACAAGACGTTCACGCGGGGCGTGCTGAGCGAGATTGGCGGCTTTGGCGGGCTGTTTGCGGTGGACAGGACGAAGTACACCGATCCGGTGTTGGTGGCGAGCGTCGACGGCGTGGGCACCAAGCTGAAAATTGCGTTTGAGATGGACCTGCACTCGACAGTCGGGGCCGACCTGGTGAACCACTGCGTCAACGACATTGCAGTGCAGGGAGCGGCGCCACTGTTCTTCATGGATTATCTGGCGACGGGGACGCTGGATCCGTCGATTGCGGAGAAGGTTGTCGAGGGCATCGCCGACGCGTGCAAGCACAATGGGTGCGCGCTGATTGGCGGCGAGACGGCCGAGATGCCCGGGTTTTATCCCGATGGAGAGTACGATCTGGCGGGTTTTATTGTCGGGGTGGTGGACCGGGAGAAGATCATCACCGGGAAGGACGTGCAGATTGGCGACATTATTCTGGGGCTGCCGTCGAACGGGCTGCATACGAATGGATATTCGCTGGCGCGGAAGCTGCTGTTCGAGGTAGCGCATTACTCGGCTGACACTTACGTCAACGAGGTGAAGAATAAAGTCGGCAACGAGTTGATGCGCACGCACAAAAGCTACTGGCCCGCGCTGCGGAAATTGATCGATGGGCAGTGCGTGGCAGCTCTGGCGCACATCACAGGCGGAGGCATTACCGAGAACTTGCCGCGTGTTCTGCCACGCGGGACGGCTGCGGTGATTGAAACGGGCTCGTGGCCGGTGCTTCCGATCTTTGAGCACTTGCAGCGACTGGGGAACGTGCCCCAGGACGAGATGCTGCGCACGTTCAACATGGGGCTCGGAATGCTGCTGGTGGTGCCGTCGGCGAAATTCAAGAAGGCGCAGTCGGTGCTGGAGCGTGTGGGCGAGAAGGCGTATACGATCGGGCGGATTGTGAAGGGCGAGCGCAAGGTTACATACAGTTAGATGAATTGTTGATTGCTGATTGCTGATTATTGATTCCCGCCGCGGTTTTTCATTTCTCAATCAGAAATCAACAATCCACAATGCATTCTCTGGGCATACTTCTCTCCGGGCGCGGGTCGAATTTCGTCGCCATTGCTGACAGCATTGATGCGGGGCGCATCCCGGATGCGCGGATTTCTGTTGTCATTTCGAACCAGGCGGGCGCGCCGGGGATTGCGACTGCGCGCGCGCGGGGGTTGACGGCGCGGGTGATTCCTTCCAAAGGGAAGCCGCGCGAGGAGCACGACGGCGAGGTCGTGTCCGCGCTGAAGCAGGCTGGCGTCGATCTCGTTTGCCTTGCCGGATATATGCGGCTGCTGTCGCCGTGGTTCGTGCAGCAGTTTCCGCAGCGGATTCTGAACATTCATCCGTCGCTGTTGCCGGCGTTTCCGGGGCTGGAGGCGCAGGAGCAGGCGTTCGCCTATGGTGTGAAAGTTTCCGGATGCACCGTGCATTTCGTGGACGAGGAACTGGATCACGGCGCGATTGTTGTGCAGAAGACGGTGCCGGTGCTCGATGGCGATGATGAGCACACTTTGGCGGCGCGCATCCTCCAGCAGGAACACGTGGCTTACACGGAAGCGATCAAGATTGTGCTGGGTGGGAGTTTCGAAGTTGCCGGGCGACGGTTCGTGGCAGGTCAGAAGGCAGGAACTGGAATCCAGAAGTGAAGTTACTTCTGCATTCTGACTTTTGCATATTGACTTCTTAGTTAAGTTCCTTTGTCATTTTCACAATCGGAAGCGTTTCGCCATTGCCGAGCGGGACCGCCTGATTCTCAACTTCGACATATCCCTTCGCTTTGTAGAACGCTACCCCGCTCAGTGTTGCGCCCATTTCTAATCGAGTGAAACCGGCGGCCCGGGCCGCGTCTTCACACGCTTCGAGGATCATGCCGCCGATGCCGCGGCGGGCATATTTCGGATGGACGAAGAAGGCGCGGATTTTGGCGGCCTCGCGCGCGGGGTCGAGCAGGGAGTCTTCGCGTCGGGAGTACTGATCGCCGCCGTATAGTGTGTTGCGCTTGCTCCAGCCGCCACAGGCGACGATGACGGGATCGGTCTGCGAAATATCTTCGGCGACGAGATAACTTCCATCCGCGATCAACTGAGTGTCGACGCCGTAGACGGACTGGAGGGCGCCTTCGATCTGGGCGGGGGAGTAGTCGCGGGACTGGAGTTCGCGGACGGAGGCTGCGATGATTTCCCGCAGGCGGCGGACGTCGGCTGCTGCGGCTCTTCTGATTTGCACACTCACCCGCGAACTATACACTTTGACCGTTAGCTTTGACCCGATCAGCAGTGCAATATTCTAGCCTCTTCGCTCGGTCTTTCCCGGGGCCATTCCTTATAATGTCCTTTCTCATGTCAACCTTTGCACCTGTCGATGAGCAGCTGACTTATCTCAAGAAGGGGTCCGCGGAGATTATTCGCGAGGCCGAACTGCGCGCCAAGCTGGAGAAGTCGCGGGCTACGGGCAAGCCTTTGCGCGTAAAGCTGGGGATGGACCCGACGGCTCCGGATCTGCACCTGGGGCATACCGTAGTGCTGCGAAAGCTCAAGCACTTTCAGGATCTGGGGCACACGGCTGTTTTCCTGATCGGCGATTTCACGGGGATGATCGGCGATCCGACGGGACGCTCGGCGACGCGTCCGCCGCTTAGCCGCGAGCAGGTCGAGCAGAATGCGGAGACTTATAAGGCGCAGGTTTTCAAGATTCTCGATCCGAAGAAGACGGTGATCGATTTCAACCGGCGCTGGATGGGCGCGTTCACGGCGGACGATTTTGTGCGACTGATGGCGAAGTATACGGTGTCGCAGATGCTCGAACGAGAGGAGTTCCATACACGCTTTTCGGAAGAGAAGCCGATCTCGATGCATGAACTGCTCTATCCGCTGGTGCAGGGGTATGACTCGGTCGCTCTCGAGGCCGATGTTGAGTTGGGGGGGACCGACCAGAAGTTCAATCTGCTGGTCGGACGCGAACTGCAGCGCGCGTACGGGCAGGAGTCGCAGGTGGTGCTGACCACGCCGATTCTGGAGGGGCTCGACGGTGTGCTGAAGATGTCGAAGTCGCTGCGGAACGCGATTGGGATTCACGAGCCGCCTCTGGAAATGTACGGGAAGGTGATGAGTATTTCCGACGCGATGATGTGGAGATATTACGAGCTGCTGACGGACGTGCAGGTGGCGGATATCGAGAAGATGAAGACGGCGACGCATCCGATGGCGGCCAAGAAGGATCTGGCGCGGAGGATCGTGGCGGACTTTCATGCGGCGGAGGCGGCGGAGAAGGCGGGGGAGGATTGGGCGAAGCAGTTTCAGAAGGATGAAGTGCCAGATGTGCTGGAGCAAATTATGGTTCCACTTTCAAAGATCATGATTGGTCATGGCCAGGCGATCGGGATACAAAACCCTCCACCTGACGTTCACGTTCTCTCGGGAGATCGTCTTCGTCCAGTTGCGATTC
>DATDGW010000017.1:0-1725 GCA_036521895.1 Candidatus Sulfotelmatobacter sp.
GCCGCTCGATCGGAGTGAGCCCGTGCCCGGATACAATGACTTTCAACGGCGCTTCTGGGCGCTGAGCCGGAACGCCGGCCTGGCCGAAGCTGCGTTAGTGCGAGGACGGGGAGAGACGGCGCGGCGAGGTCAGTCTTGCGGACAACCAGGCGAAAACCGTCTTCGGCAGGGTTCAGTGGGGACAACTCTCGCAAAACATGCGGCAGGCACGTTTCGACGAGGCGTTGAGAATCGTCTCGGACCGAAACACAATCCAGGAAGGTACTCGTATACTTTTGCCGGGTGCTTCATAACAGGAGAGCTCTCACAAAGTAGCGCATTGTTGATCAACCGCTCCCGTATACTTCGGCGCGCGCCAGAATCGACCCGCCTTTGCCTACTAAAAGTGCCCCAGGCGGTCTGTAGCTGAAGGCCCTGGCCGCACTGGCAGAACGATGTGTCCCCCGCGCGAGATTTCCGAGCGCAGTATCAGTTACATTGTTGATTTGGTAGTAGAGCCGGAGGTTTGGGCCCTAGAGAGGAGTGGAATCCCCTCCAGGGCAGGAGCTTCTGGGAGTCATCACCTCCCATGGGCCCTTCCGAGAATCCTACAGGTCATCCCGAAAATCAAGAGGGTCGGCGGAAGGGAATGCCCCGTCGGCCGCGGAAGCGGTGCTGTCTGCTGAAAGGGTGCGAGGAGCGTTTCCATCCCCGGCAGGCACGCCAGCGTTATTGTAGCGAAGAGTGCCGGGAAGGGGCGCGGGAATGGTCGCGTTGGAAGGCCCAGGAAAGATACCGGGCGAGCAGGGCCGGCAAGCAGCAACGGAGCGGTCAAAGCCGGCGCTACCGGGAGCGCGTGAAGAGCCGGAAACCTCCAGAGCCGGAGGCAGTTAACGAGGCCGCGAGGGTAATCATTACAGAACATTTTTTTCGACCATTCGTGCGACCGACCTGGCTGCTACGAGAGGTTCACGCCCCAGCGACGAAGTCCCTTGCAGCACTTCTGCTCGGCGGAGTGCCGGGGCGCGCTGGAACGCGTCAGGGAAAGGGAGCAGCGGTGGAAACAGGCGCGGGATTTAACCCGGAGATATTGATTGGCTGGCGGGGCTCGGCTTACATTCAGCCTGTCCGATGCAACTGGAGTTTCACCAACTCGACCGGCGCTGGGAGCACCTGCGAGTGCGCCATGCGGCACGGCAGCGGCGGTTGTTGGCGTCGCTAGCCGAGGCCGGGCAGCAAACGCCCATCGTGGTGGTGGCGGCTGAAGACCAGGCGGACCGCTACGTGGTGATCGACGGCTATAAGCGAATCGTGGCGCTGGAGCAACTGGGGCGGGACACGGTGGCAGCGGTGGTGTGGCCGATGAGCGAGGCGGCGGCGGTGTTGCTGGACCGGTCCCTGCGACTGTCCGAACACGAGACTGCGCTGGAGGTGGGGTGGCTGCTGGCGGAGTTGGAGCGGCGCTTCGACTACGGGCTGGATGAGTTGGCGCGCCGGTTCGATCGCAGTGTGAGCTGGGTGTCGCGGCGGCTGGCGCTGGCGGAAGTTCTGCCGGAAGCAATCCAGCAGCAGGTGCGCGAGGGCAAGATTCCGGCGCAGGTGGCGATGAAGTTTCTGGTACCGGTGGCGCGCCAAAGGCTGGAGGACTGCCAGCGGATGGCGGCGATCTTCGCCGAGCATCACTGCGATACGCGCGAGGCCGGCCAACTGTACGGTGCCTGGCGTAAAGGGTCGCCGGCGATCCGC
>DATDGW010000018.1:0-3530 GCA_036521895.1 Candidatus Sulfotelmatobacter sp.
TCAAGCACCTGGTCAAACAGGCCGCCCGGCAAAAACCCAAGCGCGCTATCATTACCCCGGTACCGACTTCGTCACGCTGAACTTCGATTAGTTAGTGTTGTGGCGTTGTTCGCTTTCGAACAATGATGTCTGACTCCGCCCAGGCGGCCCCTTCGACGGAACACTCTTCCTGGCGCGTATTTTCCTGCAAATCAATGACTTGTGTTTCCAGATTTTGCCCCTAATGCCTCTTCAAACCCATCGTACCGATCAGGAAAGTGCTCTGGCGTAGGCAGCAGTACTACCGCATCGCGCATTCGCTGTGCTCCAAGCAAGTCGGCCAGCCGCGAGAACGACCGGTCGATCCACAGCCGCTCCTCTTCAGTTATTGGCAGGTTTGTCTTTCCGTCTTTCCCCATCCAAACATTTCATCTTTATATCAGCGCATCGCGGAAGCACGTTCAGGACGTATTGTCGCTAGCCAAGATCGGAAGTGCCTCGCGCACAAAGCGGAGTGCTGGCACAGATGCTGGGGCGAGGCACTTTCGATTTGGAGACAAGAAGGAAGCCGGAGGCGTTTGCCGCGGATGCGGTGAGCCTATGGAGATTTATGAGCGCCAGTGCAAAACTAGGCCACAGTGCGCCGCGTAAGCGGAGCGCTGCGGCGGGGTAAAAGTGGTCCACCGCCGGATCTTCGTTTCGTGATCATTTGCCATGCAGGCAGGGTTCATGGGACACCGGAGGGATGTTCGAGGTGGAGATTTATGGACGTGTACGGCGGGCGGTTCGAGTCGAGGGCAAGAGTCAGCGGGCGGTAGCCAGGGAGTTTGGGCTCTCGCGAGAGACGGTACGGAAGATGCTGCAGTACGCGGTGCCGCCCGGCTACCAGCGACAGCAACCGGTCAAGCGGCCCAAGCTTGGGCCATGGTTGGGCGTCATCGACGCCATTCTGAGCGACGACAAGCAGAGACCAGTCAAGCAGCGACACACGGCGAAGCGGATATTCGAGCGGCTAAAAGAAGAGCACGGATTCACGGGTGGCTACACGATCGTGAAGGACTACGTGCGCACAACGACATTGCATGGTGGGGAGATGTTCGTGCCGCTGACACATGCGCCGGGCGAGGCGCAGGTGGACTTCGGCGAAGCGCTGGTTGTGATTGCGGGAGTGGAGCAGAAGGCGCACTACCTGGCGATGGATCTGCCGCACTCTGACGATTGCTTCGTCGTGGCGTTTCCGGCCGAGACCACTGAAGCGTTCCTGGAAGGCCATGTGCGGGCCTTCGCGTATTTCGGCGGCGTGGCCACACGGATTCTCTATGACAACACCAAGATCGCGGTGGCGAAGATATTGGGCGGAGAAGAGCGGCACCGGACACGAGCCTTCTCCGAGTTACAGAGTTACTATCTGTTCGCCGATAAATTTGGACGGCCGGCCAAGGGCAACGACAAGGGCAAGGTCGAGGGCCTGATTGGCTATGCACGACGGAACTTCATGGTTCCGATTCCGCGCGTATCGAGTTGGGAAGAACTGAACACGCGTTTGGAGGCCGAGAGCCGGAAGCGGCGACTTCGAAGGTTGCGCGGGCACACAGAGACCATCGGCGAACGCTTCGAGCGCGACCATGCGGCGATGTTGCCGCTGCCGGAGGCGCCCTATGAAGCCTGCGAGAAGATCGCCAGCCGCGTCAGTTCACTGTCGCTGGTTCGCTACCGATTAAACGACTACTCCGTGCCCACCGAGTACGGCCACCGCCAGGTATGGGTGAAGGGCTACGTGCATCAGGTGGTGATCGCCTGTGGCAGCGAGGTGATTGCCCGGCACGAACGCAGCTATGAACGGGAGACGGTGGTCTTCGATCCGCTGCATTACCTGGCTCTGCTGGAACAGAAGACGCGGGCACTGGATCAGGCCGCGCCGCTGGCTGGGTGGCGATTGCCGGAGTGCTTCGCGCAACTGCGGCGCCTGCTCGAAGCCCGGCTCAGGAAGCACGGCAGCCGCGAGTATGTGCAGGTGCTCCGACTGATGGAGACCTTCATCCTTGCAGAAGTAACTCACGCCGTCGAAGATGCCTTGCTGCTGGGCACGATCAGCTTCGACGCGGTCCGTCATCTGCTGTTGTGCCGCATCGAGCGAAGACCGCCGCGCCTGGACATGGAGAACTATCCCCATCTGCCTATGGCGCAGGTGAGGACCACGCAGGCTGCCGATTACATGACACTGCTGGCGGAGGCGTGCGCATGAGCGGCAAAGAGGCTTCTGCGACCAACACTGCGGCTCATACGGCTGACACGCCGCAGTTGCTGCTCGACCACCATCTGAAGGAACTGCGGCTGCCCACCATCCTGCGCGAGTATGACAAGGTGGCACGGCAGTGTGCGGTCGAGCAGGTGGACTATCAACACTATCTGCTGCGCATCACCGAACTTGAGTTGTTGGACCGTGAGCGCCGCGCCACCGAACGCCGCATCCGCCAGGCGAAGTTCCCAGTCGTCAAGACCATGGAAAGCTTCGACTTCCTCGCTATCCCGTCGCTGAACAAGACTCTGGTGCTGGAACTGGCGCGATGCGAGTTCCTCGCCCGCCGCGAGAACGTTCTGTTGCTGGGCAACAGCGGCACGGGGAAGACCCACATCGGACTGGCTCTGGGCCTCGCCGCCTGCCAGCGCGGACACCGCGTGCGCTTCACTACCACCGCCGCCCTGGTTAGCGAGTTGATCGAGGCCCGCGACGACAAGAAGCTGCTCCGCTTCCAGAAACAGATCGCCAGCTATGAGTTGCTGATCGTCGATGAGCTGGGCTTCGTGCCTCTGTCCAAGACCGGCGCCGAACTGCTGTTCGAGATGCTCAGCCAGCGCTACGAACGCGGATCAACGATGGTGACTTCCAACCTGCCGTTCCAAGAATGGACCGAAGTCCTCGGTTCCGAACGGCTGACCGGCGCCCTGCTCGATCGGCTCACCCACCATGTCCACATCCTGGAGATGAACGCCGACAGCTACCGACTCAAGCAAAGCCGCCGTAAACGAACTCCATCCGCAGAACGCTAGACCCACCCCGAACGCGCCTCGGGGGAAAAGGGCCTCTTACGCTACGCTCCAGAGGCCCTTCCCCCCGCAATCCCACAACCACACAGCTATCTACTGGCCTACTTTTACTCCGCCCCACTGGCCTGGTTTTGCTCCGCCCTTGACACCAAGGACGAGCACATCCTGTTGGGAGGGCCGCTTAACAATTAGATGGGCCTGCCCGGCAATCCTTTATTAGCTGTCTCACCTTTTGGGTCCAGTCCTAATTGCCACAGTGGGCGGATTCGGGAGGCGGGATCACTGGGGTTGGTGGGCGGCGCGGAGGGACTTCAGCTGGCCGGAGGCCCATTCGTCCTTGGGGTCGAGTTCGAGGATCTTCTCGAAGTCGAGTTCGGCTTTCTGGTTTTCCTGGTTGGCCTGGTGGGCCATGGCCAGGCAGCCGTAGCCCCACTTGGTAAGCGGGCTGTTGACCTCGGCGTTGAGTTCCGCGATGCCAGCGGCTTCCTTTGCCCTTCCCTTAC
>DATDGW010000019.1:0-8707 GCA_036521895.1 Candidatus Sulfotelmatobacter sp.
GGTGTGGCGTGAGCGGGAACCCCACTCGAGAACTGCGCATCCTGCCCCTAGCAGCATCAGCCCAGCGGCCAGAACACGAACTCGTACCACGGATGTTCCCAACCAACGGCGATCTACGTTCACTCGTTCCTCCAATGCAGTCAAACCAGTATTCTTTCGACCGTGCTTATTCCGATCGTTCTTGCGATCATGCTTCGCTCAGATCAGTGGAGAGATTTGAGACGGCGCACAAATCCGTCGAGCCTCGCGCCGGCGAACCTGACCGCGGCTTGCTTGTCACTGGAACTGGCGGAAAAAATTAAATAACTACTTAAACATCTACCGGATAGACAAGTCAAGCGAACCTCAGGCTGGCCGGGACCCCAAGATTCGTCAGATGCGGTCGAGGCCGTCGAAAGATGCCGCTCCCTGGCACAAAAGTGGGTGAACAGAGTTGCAGACTTCTCGTCTCCCATCTGCGCCGTGGAAAAAGAAAGAACCTCCTGCCGCAACCGATTGCCTAAGTCTCCCCGGCGTTCCTCGGTCAACGTCTGTGCAACCCGCTCAATGTTCGCTGAAAACTTACGGCTCCTGCGAAATTGCGATGGCAGGTCGATTGCTCTTCTCCCGTCTGAGCCATGCGCATTCGTGCGTCCTCCCGCGGCTCACGGAACCGGGTCTGTTCCGAATTCCGGACAGATTAACCGAATCAGTTTCAAATGGCATTTTGCTGTTGCAAACTGCTGATGTTTCTATACATTGAACTGCTACAGGGTCGGATCCACTTCTTCAAATTCAGGCCTTGAGCATGTGGAGCATTAGCCGTCTGCTTTGCTTTCTGTTAGTACGCGCTCTGGGCAGAGCGTTCTGGCCATGCAACCAAATTCACAGGAACGGCGGATGATGCGGCGATTCGACATGCGCCTGCCCGCCATTGTCCGACTCCAGGGCGCCAGCGAGTTCCACACCGAGACCCAAAACGTCAGTGCCCGCGGTGTTTTCTTTTACCTTGACCGTGCCGTCGAGGCCGGAACCAAGCTCGAAGTCACCCTGACCTTCCCACCCCACGTCACCCTCACCGACGCCGTCCGCGTCCGTTTCACCGCCCGCGTTATCCGGGTCGAAAACCCCCTGCGCTCCGCCCGCATCGGCACCGCTGCCATGATCGAAGACTACGAATTCCTCCGCTCCAACGGCAGCCCAGATTTCCTCTCCGCCCTGCAGAAAGAATGGAAAGCCGCGAACTGAACTGAGGACTTCCGGCTCTCGCCTGCTGGCTTCCGCAAACTATCTAATTCCAAGGTTCGGAGTATTGAGAAATGAATTCTTGGACAGGCGGCGAAAATCTGCGCCAAACTCTGGAGCCGCAGGACGGCAGCACGTGAAAGCCCGGCACGGCAGTGCCGGGTGAGATAGAAAAAAATTCGACGAGTCCCGGAAGGACGACACGGTGTCGCCAACACGGAAGCCGGACGCCGACAGCCGCAGGCCCCTACTTCTTCCCCTACTTCTTCCCCAACTCCTTCAACTGCTGCCTCAGCCGGCTGAATCGTCGAACCAGGCTCCCCAGATAAACCCCGTGGATCACCCACGTAGCAATGTAAGCGGCGAACAGAAACTTGATCGCGCTCATCGCGAACTCCGACCGAGCGGCAGGCTGGCCTTGGCCGCCACTCCTGCACCCGCCAGCGATTCCATCGCATGCGCTTCTTCAATCTCGCGCTGCAGCAGTTCCAACCGGAACCGCGACCAGCAGACCAGGAAAGCGAAGCAGGAGAACGCGAGCCAGTTAATTAGAAGGACATGTCCCATGCGCGGATCAAGCGAACCGCCGCCCCCGATCACCGGCGATGGATGCTGGGTGCGAAAAAACCAGATCGACAAAAAAACCAACGGCACATCCAGCGCGCCAAACACCGCCAGCGCCGCCGCCAACATCTGTGTCTGCGCGCTATTCGAAAAGCGCCGCAGCACCAGATAACTCACATAAATCAGCCACAACACCAGCGTCGACGTCAGCCGTATATCCCCTGGCGCCCACCAGATCCCCCACACCGGCCGCGCCCAGATCGGCCCCGTCACCAGCACGATCGTACAAAAAACCACGCCGACTTCGGCGGTCGTCACCGCGAGCACGTCAAGATTCTGTCCGGGAAAATACTTCCCCATCAGGAAATAAAATATCGGAATCAGCAGCACCGTGATGGCCACCGCGCTCGGACGCATCCCCGCCGGAAAGAGCCGCTGCACCCGCGGCAGAAAACAATCAATCGCGCCAACGACTCCGAGGGCGAGCACGATCCACTTCGCCGCAGTTTTCGTCGAAGACTTGCCGCTAACCAGATATTGAATCGATGCGATGAAATTAATGAAGAACAACAGAAACGCTGTCCATGCCGAAGGCACATGATAGTAGAAAATCCGCTGTACATCGCCCATGGTGCGCTCCGTTGGAGCTACGACCAGAGCCTGATACAGGGCGTACGCCAGCAGAATCGCCGTGATCACCGAGAGGGTGGGGAAGAGACGTTTCATTCCGCGTGCAGAATCATGCCAAACAATGCCAGACAAGCTGTAGTAAACACCACATCGTAGGTGAGAAGCAACACGATGTAGAAGTGCGCGGAATCCTCGCCAGTCAGAATCGCAGTCGTGCCCGCCACCATGCCCAGCACGGCCGGAATGGAAATCGGAAACAGCAGCAGTGGCAGCATGATCTCGCGGCTCCGAGTCCGCAGCGACATCGCCGCGAAAAATGTCCCATTCACCACCAGCGCCCAAGTCCCGAGAACCGCAATCGGAATCAACTGCCACGCCGAACCCAGCACCCGCAAGTTATAAAAAATCACGAACAGCGGCGTCATCAGCGCTTCCAGCACGCTCACAAAAATAAAATTCCCCAGCGCTTTGGCCAGAAACAACGCGTTCGCCGGAGCCGGAGAAACCCGGTACGCATCCAGCACCTGATTGCGCAACTCCCGCGCCCACGTTTGATTCAGCGCCACCACCGCCGCAAACAGAAACGCAACCCACACGAGTCCACCGACAATGTGCCGCGACTCTTCCGCCAGCGGATCGAACGAAAACACAAAAATCACCACCACCAGCAACGAGAAAAACAGCATGGAATTGAGCGCATCTTTCGAGCGCCACTCCAGCCGAATATCTTTGACCAGCGTCGCCAGCGTCACAGCCCAGAGCGAATTCATCGGACGCCCTCGGCGGAGCCCGCCGAACGAGCCAGGCTCGCCGTCCGATCCACAATCTCCCCCGCCTGCATCCACACAAACTCGTCGGCCACACCTTCCAAAAGCAACGCCTGATGCGTGATCACAAAAACCGTCTTCCCCGCGTCACGCATGCCCTTCAGCAGCCCGACCATCGCCCGCGCCGAATGCACGTCGACGTTCGAGAACGGCTCATCCAGCAGAAGCACCCTCGGGTCGTGCAGAATCGCCCGCGCCAGCGCCATCCGCTGCCGCATCCCCTGGGAATATTGCCCGACCGGCCGCGTCAACTCAGGATCCAATCCCACACTCCGAATCACCTCTTCACATCGTCCGGCCTCGGCGATCCCATAGAGTCGCCCGAAGTACCGCAGGTTCTCCATCCCGCTCATCTCGTCGTAAAGCAGCGACGGATGCGCCATATATCCCAGATCGCGGCAAGCCTCCTGCGGCGTCTTCCCGAAAATCGAAATCTCCCCCCGCGTGGGCTGTGCCAGTCCCGCCAGCGCCCGCAACAACGTGGTCTTCCCCGCACCGTTCTCCCCGAGGATCGCGTGAAATCGTCCCGCATCGAACTCCGCGGTCACTCCGCGCAAGGCGGCAAACCGTCCAAACTGCTTGACGACGTTGTTGACGGTGATGACGGGCAAACGCTGCGGGATGGCTTCAGTCACAAGCACCGGAAGAGAACGGCCAGAATGTCACAGGTACGATAGCGCATCTCTTCGCTTTTGCGAATTGGCAGGAAGATACGCCGTGTGCCAGAGGGAATACGGGAAGAAATCCCGCGGACTTACAGGACAACATGGCTGCCCACGAGTAACACTCTTGTGAATTTAGTTCGCGGTGCCCGCCGGAGTGGTCTGCACCCGCGTCATGCTCTTCGCGGGTTCGGAGGATTGCACCCCGTTCGCCGGCGTCCCCGGCTGCTGCGGGGCATACTTCGACGCGCACTTGGCCTGCAGTTGCTTGGCATGAAACACGCCGTCGCGGTCGAAACGTCCGTCGGCCAGAGCCTGCGAGTCATCCTTGAACGTGTCGGGAGGAGCTTCGGTCCCGGTGTAGTCCACATGCAGTGTCTGATCTTCTTCCATCAGCACAAACTGCACATGCGTTCCCACGCGCTTGATCGAGCCCGGCTGCACGTTCCCGGCAACGCGCAAGCGCTTCGAGTAAGCGCCATCGCCCATCTTGTGCAGCTCTTTAATCGTCACGTAGTAACTCTTGCTGTCCTGCACGCCGGTGAAGGCCAGGTAGCCGAGCAGCAGCAAAATCACCGCCGTCGCTCCACCGAACTTGAGATAGGTCATGCCTTGATTCGACATAAAGAGCCCCAAAAGGGAGAAACCCTTATTGTAGAGTACGCGGCGCCCCAGCGAGAATCAAGATTTCGTCCCTGATGCGTCACTATCGCATGCTCCCAAAAGTAGAGCGCCCGGCTCTGCAGCGAATCGAATCCCAGCTAACAGATGATATGGATTGTCGTCTAAACTCCACGTTCCGTGTACCCGTTACTCGAAAGAACAGAATGATCCCCAACTATCTCTCCAAGGTGGCTCGGCTCGTCGTTTTGTCGCTGATCACGGTCTCCGCAACGCAAGCCCATCTCTCGCCTATCCCACCGTCGGAAGACGTTGCGACCATCGTGTCCCGAAGCGCAGACAAGTTCTTCAAGAGCGCTCCCCAAGCGGTCGGGCTGGCCATCGGCGTACTCTAAGGATGGCAAGACCTACACCTACAACTACGGGACAATCCAGAAGGGAAAAAAGGACTCGCCAGCTGTCGACACTCTCTATCAAATCGCATCCATCACCAAGACATTCACCGGAATTCTCCTCGCCGAGGCGGTGCTCGAAAAGAAAGTAAAGTTCGACGACGATGTGCGAAAGTACCTGGATGGCGATTATCCGAATCTGGAATGCCAGGGTCGGTTCATCCAGCTGGACCAACTCGTGAATCACAATTCCGGACTGCCCTTCAATTTGCCGGATTTTGCCGGATATTCCCGAAAACCGCCTCCGTTCGCCGCTCCGCTATCGCCGGAGACCAGAGGAATGCTCGACCGTTACACTCGCAAAGATTTCCTGGCAGATTTGCACAAGGTGGAACTCAAGGCGGTCCCGGGTCAGAAATTCAGCGATTCGAATACGGCCGCTGTACTTCTCAGCATTGTCCTGGAACGCGTGTATGGAATGCCCTATGAAGAGATAGTGAAACAGAAAATCGCAAATCCACTCGGTATGCGCGACACCACCATCTCCATGAATGCCTCGCAGGGTGACAGACTCGCCGCGGGCTACGACGAGAACGGCGCCATCATCCCGCGCCCCTACGACATGCTTCTGGGAGCGGGAGCGCTGAAGTCCGTCGGCTTCGGACATCCTCTACCGCCCGCGTCCGATAGAATGAAGAAGTCAAAAGACCTATCCACTTCCTCCTATGATCCATCCTTGGCACGACGTAACTCCCGGCGACAAGCTTCCCCACGAGTTCGACTGCGTGGTCGAAATTCCCTTTGGCTCCAGCGTGAAGTACGAACTCGACAAGTCCAGCGGCCTGATCCGCCTCGACCGCATCCTCTATTCGGCCGTCTACTATCCCGCGAACTATGGATTCATTCCGCAAACGCTCGCCGAAGACGACGACCCGCTCGATGTTTTGGTGCTGTGCCAGGAGACGGTCGTCCCGTTGACCATCATTCACGCCCGCGCTATCGGCCTTATGACCATGATCGACGCCGGCAAGCAGGACCACAAAATCATCGCCATCGCGACGGAGGATCCCGAGTTCAACTCCTATAAAGAAGCGTCGGAGATGCCGCCGCACCGTCTGCTCATGCTCCGCCGATTTTTTCAGGATTACAAACTGCTCGAAGGCAAGGCCGTCGAGGTCGATGAGATACGCCCTCCAGGTGAAGCGTATCCCATCATCCTGGACGCGCTGCACCGCTACAGCGAGCAACGCCGCAAAGGCTTCAAAGCAACGAAAACGTAGCGCCGGCGTATCGCCCTCGCGCAAAACCACTCAAGGCGTGATCTCGACCGGAGCCGTTCTTCAGGCGAAAGGAGGGATCCTGCGCAGTCCCACAAGCCCCTCCGATCACTCCGCCCTGTTCCGCCCGGCAGCAGCCGCGCTTGCAAGAGACTCCTGGTACCCGCGCCCGTATGCAGCCGCAAACGCAGCCTGGTCCCACTCGGTCGACCAGCGCCCGATCAGCGGACGCGGCGGCCTTCCGCCCTCGGCAGCCAGCTTGCCCGTAAAGCCCGTCCCGAAATGCTCCGTCGGCGGCCAAGTACGTATCCGCATGCGAACACGCGCCGCGCGCCGCCCGCTGTTGGCCAGCACAGCCGTTGTCCCCAGGCACACCGCCATCGCCAATGCCAAGGTGAATATCTTGTCCATGTCGCGCTGCTTTTGTGTTGCGCCAGAGCCCTGGCGCAATTCCACCTCGGCTTGGCCGCATAACCTTTGCGGTCGTTTTGAGCGATGCTTTTCGCAGGGGATCTTGCGGTCGACTGAGTCGAGATTAGGGTAGGCGAGCGGAGAGACTGTCATCGCCCCGCACTTGGTTCGTCATTCCTTCGTCAACGGGAGATTGCTGACAATCTTTCGTCTTTTGCAAGCACGCTCTTCTTGCACTTCGGGCACAGCCCATTCAAATACGTGGCCGCATGCGGTTCGTAGAGCGGCTTGTGACAATTCGGGCACAGATACCCTAGTTGGCGGCACAGGGCGTTGTCATGCTGGATGATTCGGTAGATTCCGTATCCCGCCACCAGAGCGGTCATGACAAGTGCCAACAAAAGGGCCGAATGGTTGTGAGAGGGGATAACCGCTGCTCCAAACCAAATCGTTGCGATCGGCAATATGCCCATCGCGGGCACCAAAGCCAAAACCAGCCAATTATGACGCTTGCCGATCTTGATGCGCTTCGCTTCCATTTCAGCCGGCAGGATCGACTTCATCTCCCCGGTTTTGTGGGCGAGTCGATAGAACAAATATCCGTAAGGCAGCAGGGCCGAGAGGACAATCCGACGCGTGGCAGGACTGGCGTGTAGTCGATTGAGTATCAGCAGAGCCGAGACAACTAAGCTCGTCCCCATCCATGCCAACACGAGTCTGCGGGTGTCGGCCTTCTCGATTCGCTTCCCTTCCAGCTCAAACGGCATATCCGGTTTCACCTGCTGCCCTCCACGATACCCACTCCTCAGGCACACTCTTCCTGCGCTCACGATCTCTCGAAAATCGTAGGTGGCTACATAGGTGGTCACAAGTTACGTCCGTGCGAGCCAGACAAATCGCCCGCAACCGGCGGCGTCCGAACCCTCGTCAAGATTTTTCTTGACTTAATGTACTAGTTATATAGTACACTGATACACATGGGAAGGAACAACACTCCCGCGCCGCCCCGGTTCTCGATCGACCTCCACAGCGGCGTCCCTGTCTACCGCCAGTTGATCGATCAGGTACGCAGCGGAATCGCTTCCGGCTCGCTGGCCGCCGGAGATCAGCTCCCCACGGTCCGCCAGCTCGCCGTCGATCTCGCCATCAATCCCAACACCGTAATGCGCGCCTACCGCGAACTGGAACTCGGCGGCCTGCTCGAAACCCACCAGGGCACGGGAACGTTCATCTCAAGCAAGAAGCTGGAAAAGAATTCTGCCGAACGCGAGCGTCAGTTGGGCCAGATGGCCGGGGAATTCGCGGCCCGCGCAGGCGCCGCCGGATTCACCCTTGAAGATCTGATCGATCGTCTGCGCGACTTGTTGCCAAAAAGGAGATAGTCATGGCCAACATTCGAAAAAACGAAGTCAGTGGCATCGCCCTCTTGCTGTTCGTAATCAGCATCGCGATTGGCATCGCCGTATCTCAGGCAGTGCATCATCCCGCTCCGGCCATCATCGGGGCTCTGGTCGGCGTCTATTTTTTGTTCGCGATCAAGGTGGTGCGCCAGTGGGAAAAGGTCGCCGTTCTGCGCGTCGGCCGCTACGTCGGCCTGCGCGGCCCCGGCCTGTGCCACATCGTCCCGGTCTTCGAGACGCTGAGTCCCTACGTGGACCAGCGCGTCCGCGTCGCCAGCGTCTCCGCCGAATCGACGCTCACGCGCGACACCGTCCCCGTAAACGTGGACGCCATCGTCTTCTGGATGGTTTGGAACGCTGAGAAATCGATCCTCGAAGTCGAGAACTTTATCGAGGCCATCACGCTCAGCGCCCAAACCGCTCTGCGGGAATCGATCGGCCGCCACGAACTCGCGCAAATGATCACCGAGCGCGAAACCCTGGGCCGCGAACTGCAGCGCATCCTCGACGAGAAGACAAATCCCTGGGGCATCACAGTCCAGTCGGTCGAGATTCGCGACGTGAAAATTCCGTCCGGTCTGGAAGACGCCATGTCGCGCCAGGCGCAAGCCCAGCGCGAGCGTCAAGCCCGCATTATCCTGGGTCAGGCCGAAAGCGAAATCTCCAACAGCTTCGTGCAGGCCGCAGCCGCCTACGCCG
>DATDGW010000020.1:0-4814 GCA_036521895.1 Candidatus Sulfotelmatobacter sp.
ACGCCAAGTGACGGCGTCTCGGGTTTCTCGTATGACAACCGCGTGTACATCCAGCGTTGTCGAGAACCACCCCTGGTTTTAAGCGATACTGAGGAGTCAGGAATTCATCTGGCGACAGTCGATCAATATCATATTGCGCTAAACATTCAGGCGGAAAATCCCGATTGTTCAAGGTCAAAATGCCATCGGCCCCTCCCACACCCCAGAATCGCAATTCCTGTGACAAACAACCTTTACTGGCTCCGTGCGCGAGAACTGCCCCAAATCGACGACCCAACCCTCTCCAGCGATCTACAGCCTAGTTTCGTCAGGCAACCTATCGTCGCGAAACACCACCACCAAAGCCCTTATTCCGCAACATCTTGCCGTCAGGCCATCGAGCTCTCCGACCGCAACTCCAACAAATCCAATATTTTACGCAGATCGACCTCTAGCAGCGACCCAAGACCGCAAGGCCGCATGCTAACCCCTTATTGCACAATATTTTACCTGCAAGTCCTTCCGGATCAATATTTTGCCGAGACAGCCGCTAATCCGGCAACCGTAACCTCAATGAATGGAATATTTTGCGGAACCGCGAAGAAAAAAACTGGAAGGTCCCTCACCTACGAACTCTCCCCCACCGCTTCGCCCAGCTCCCGCTCGCGGACCTTCTGTACCTCCTCCGCCATGGCGTACTTCAGCTCCTCGATCCCTTTGCCGGTGACCGCGGAGATCTCGTAGAGCTTCAGCCCGTGTTTCTTGCAATAGCGCTTGAGCGCGGCCAGCTTGTCTTTGTTCATGGCATCGATCTTCGAGGCCGCCATGATCATCGGCTTGTCTTCGAGATGAGCGCCAAAACTGCCCAGCTCGCCCATAATCACTCCGACGTCCTTGGTCACATCCGGCCGGCCGCTCGCATCGGAGACATCGACCAGATGCACCAGCAGGCGCGTGCGCTCGATGTGCCGCAGGAACTGCGTGCCCAGTCCGGCCCCGGTGTGCGCGCCTTCAATCAAACCGGGAATGTCGGCGACCACAAAACTGATTTCGTTCTTCGCGTCGTCCACCGCGACCACGCCCAGGTTGGGTTCGAGCGTGGTGAACGGATAGTCCGCAATCTTCGGGCGCGCCGCCGAGATGCGCGAGATCAGCGTCGACTTACCCACATTCGGATAGCCCACCAGCCCAACGTCGGCCAGCAGCTTCAGTTCGAGCCGGTACACGTGCTCCTCGCCCGGACGCCCCTCTTCATGCTCGCGCGGGGCTTGATGTACTGATGTTGCAAAGCGCGCATTGCCACGCCCGCCGCGCCCACCGCGGGCAATCACGAAGCTCTGATCGGGTTGCGTGAACTCGAAAAGCTTGTCGCCGGTCTCGTCGTCGTAAACGATCGTGCCGACCGGAACTTTCAGGACAATGCTGTCGCCGTCGCGTCCGGTCTTGTTCGAGCCTTCGCCGTGACGTCCGCGCTGCGCGGTGTGTTCGGGATTGAAGCGGAAGTGAACCAGCGTATTGTGGCGCTCGCTTGACTCCATGACGATGTCGCCGCCCTTGCCTCCGTCGCCACCCGAAGGTCCGCCGCGCGGGACAAACTTCTCCCGCCGGAAGGCCATGCAGCCGTTCCCGCCGTCGCCGGCCTTGACCTTGATTTTCGCCTCATCAATAAACATGCGTGTCCTATGTCTTTTCTCTTCTTTCTATCATCAGGGAAGCCAGCGGATATGTCGAACGGCCTGCGAGCGCGAGTTGCCGCCGCGGAAAATACGGCCACACGCCGTGCGGACACACCTTGCCCAGCAGGTACGTGTGGCTGAACTCGGCGGTGATGCCGACGTCGGCCAAGCCGCACAGATAAGACTCCGGCAGCAGATGCCAATGCGCAGCCGCCAGGATCATCTTCTTCTGGGTCGTATTCTTCAGCCTGTCGACGTACTCGGTCACCCGCGCACCTGCGTCGACACCAGCCCAGCGGCTGGAAGTGAAAGCCGTAGAACGACCACAAGATCGCAACTGCGATGATGGCAATGATCGCAAGCGCGCCCAGCAACCGGGCCGACTGCCTGTCGATGCCTTCTCGAACTTGTGCGGCCTCCGCGCCGATTTGCGCTCTCACCACTTCGCACGAAGCCAGCGCGGCCAGAATTGGGAAGATCAGGATCGCCGAGTGCTTCGTCGCCAAGCCCAATCCCGCCGCCAGCCCGCGAGCGCCAGGCCTCCCGCGCCCGGCTTCTTCACGTAGCGATCGAACGCATAGAGAGTCGCCAGCAGAAAGCAGCTGAACCCAACATCGGTCGTCACCACCGCGCCATGGGCGAGAATGTTCGGCTCGAACACCAGCAGCGTGAGCGCAATGAACGCAGGGATCGAGCCGAACATTTCCTTGGCCACCGCGAACACCAGTAACCCCACAGCAAGGTCAGCAGCGCCGCCGCCATGCGCGTGGGGAAGAGGATCGTCTCCCCATCGTTCGAGTACACAAACTGTGTCGCGGTCAGGAAGTCCTCTTCCTTCGAGAATACTCCCGGATGAGATGGCACGTTCAGCGGCCAGCGCAACAGAGGCAGCGTAGCGAGCAGTTTGACCAGCGGAGGATGCTCGGGGTTGTCCCCGAAGTTCGCGTTCTTCCAGTAGTTGTAACCGGCGAAGATGTGGCAGGCTTCATCCCAGGTCTGGGACTCGCGGCGGGCGGAGAGTGCAAGCCGAAGCGCGAGAACTCGTCACACCGCCCGCTGTCTATGATCTCAACCCCGGATCACAACCTCGGATCACAACCGGACAGGATCGCAGCCACAAGAAGACAGCGGCCGCGACGGGAAGTGCTACTCGACTTCGACGGGCTCGACCACCACGAACTTGCCCATCGAGCCCTTGTTCAGGAACTTAATGCGGCCCGTGATCTTGGCGAAGAGCGTATCGTCTTTGCCGCGGCCCACGTTGAGGCCCGGCTTCACGCGCGTGCCGCGCTGCCGAACAATAATGGTGCCGCCGGGAACCAGCTGCCCGCCGAATGCCTTGAATCCAAGCCGCTGCGCGTTTGAGTCGCGGCCGTTTCGTGATGTGCCTTGCCCTTTTTTGTGTGCCATAAGACGGTTCTCAGTTCTCGGTTGTCAGTTGTCAGTTCTCAGTTAAGACCTGGACGAACGAACGCGTCCGTCCCTACGTGATCCTATCTCTTCTTCGGCGACTTCTTGGCGGCCTTCTTTGGCGCGGCCTTCTTCTTGGCCGGCGTCTTCTTAGCCGCCGCATGTGCTTCGTGCGCTTCGGGCGCTTCTTCTGCGGGCTTCACCGTCTTCGGCTTCGCTTCCTTCTCGGGTAGCTCGGGAGCCTTGAAGCTCTGGCCGTCGAAAGCGATCTCGGAGATGCGCACCGCCGTGTACGCTTGCCGGTGTCCGCGCAGCTTCTTGTACTGCTTCTTGCGTTTGTAATGGAAGACCAGGATCTTCGCGCCGCGGCCTTCTTCCACGACTTGGCCGACGACGCGCGCATTCGACTGCTGGCCCACATGGCCCTCTTCGCCGGAAACCGCCACCACCGGGAACTCCACCACACCGTCAGTGCCGGTGCCTACTTTCTCCACTCGAATCACGTCTCCGGGCGCCACCCGGTACTGCTTTCCACCGGCGCGGATAACCGCGTACATACGCCTGCCTCCAAGAATGTCGTGAAATTCAGCCCGTAAATGGAACTCTCAAACGGAACCCCAGGGCGCACACGGGCGCTCCCAAGGGGCCTGCTGATTTTCCTGTGCTTGCTGTTTTCCGTCCCGGCGCTTCAGCAGCCGGGACAGGCGTCCCCAGAACGGGTCGGCCAGTACAGGCAAACTTCACCATTCTAACGTGCGCTGTGGAAATCGGTCAAACCGAATCGCTGCTCTCGCTTGAAGGCGTCATCCCGAACTCGGCGCACTTCAGCCGGGTAAGGGATCTCGCGCGGGGCTCATCCGGACGAGCCCGGTCTACGCGCAAGATCCTTCCCTCCGCCTGAAAGACGGCTACGGTCAGGATGACGCCCCTTGGGAACTGAAGGCTGGAACAATCCCCTTATTCCAGGGAATCAACCCAGGAATCACCGTGGTGTTGTAGCATCCGCTGGAAATGCCCCTGACGCCCACGCCCCCGCAAGCACCGCTCGCTGGCCCACCAGAGTCAAGGCCGCCGCTACCAAATGGGAACGTCGAAGGTCGCACTCGCCGTCTGCTAGCCCTCGGGATCGTGCTGTTTGTCGGCCTCGGGCACTTCATCGCTGCGTCAGCCTATTACCGGATCGAGGGAACGACCTCGTCGACCGATTGGTCACAGCTCAGAGTGCGGCTGGTGGGAGGGATGATCGCCGAGGCTGGTTCGCTGGCTGTGCTCTGGTACGTTCTGTCAGGGCAAGGAAGAGGCTGGAAGAGCATGGGCTGGGTCTTTCACTGGATGGATGGTCCCAGGGCTTTGATCCTGACCTTCGGCGCGACCGCGGCTACCTACGCGGTCTTCATGCCCGTCCAGATATGCGTTCATGCTTACGCTGGACATTATCTGAGCACGACATCCATGCACGGCATGTTGGGCGTCGGAATCTCGGGACTCTCCATCGCATTCATCGGCTTGAATCCATTTTTCGGAGAGCTGATCGTCCGCGGCTATTTGATGACTGAGGTCGTCGACTGGGCGGCAGTGGCGCGCTGGCAATTGTGATCAGCGTCGCAGATGAGTTACCACCTCTATCAGGGATCCACCAACGGAATCGTTCTCGTCACTATCTTCGCCGTGTTCTCCATCTACTTCTGGAAGACGCGCCGGCTCGCGCCGGTGGTGCTGGCGCACCTTTGCATCGACCGCATACGCCCT
>DATDGW010000021.1:0-16570 GCA_036521895.1 Candidatus Sulfotelmatobacter sp.
TCCGGTTCTTGTTCATCGGCGCGCCGGCTGTTGGTGGAGGGTTACCAAGTCCGCTCTTTCGATTGCGAATTGGGTTCTCATTTCCACCATGGCTCCGTTTCCGGAGGCCCCCCTATAAGTAGGGTCGAGGAATGGCGCCATGCTCCGTAGGTGTGGCCTATCGGGTTCTCTCCGTTTCCTCTGAGAGTGCCTCACTAGCTGCACCGTGAACTGGTTTCCATTCCCCGCCTCGTCGAACGTAGCGTGCGGATTTCCCGCACTACGCTCTCCTGCTCGCTTCCTCGTCAAGGGTTATGAGACCTATCGTGCTGGGGCGACTTTCGGCAGGGAGGCATAGTGACGCACCCGATAACGTTCACCACCGCGGTTTTTGGACCGAAGCAGCTTATGGGAGTTTGAAGCCTCCTCCTACAAGGCGGCTCCGAAGGGCCTACCTTCATCTTTCGCACAGCATAACGCTTTCGCGTCTTCCTGACACAATCACCCTCGAGGTTTCGAACATGCTCGGCACACAAAAAAAACGGCAGGGCCGACCCCCTGCCGTTCTCGCGATCTTGCACTCCTGGTTCGGACTACTTCTTGTTGACGGATTTCTTGAGTTCGGCGCCCGGGCTAAACTTCGCGACTTTGCGGGCGGCGATTTTAATCGTAGCGCCGGTTTGTGGATTGCGTCCGTTCCGAGCTTTTCTCTGCGACACCGAGAAGGTTCCAAAGCCAATCAACGCTACCCGATCTCCCTTGCGGAGAGCAGACGTGATGCTTTCGACGGCGGTATCAATGGCAGTCGTGGCCTGCGCTTTGCTGATTTCGCAAGCGCCTGAAATTTTGTCAACCAGATCGGCCTTATTCATTAGATTCTCCTCGCAGGTCTCTTTGCATACCCCGCCTATAACGGCAGAAAACTGGCTATGGCTGAGTTGGGAAACCTGACGGCTCGTATTCTCCTCCGTCTGTGGCGAAAGTCAACTGTGAAAATCCGCGCCGGAAGCCTGTTTCGCACTCCTCGGGTCCGAATTGGGGCGACCCGGGCGGCTTTTCAGGTTCCCCGGGGAGGTTTTTCCTACGGCCTCCACAGGGCACCGGCTTCCTTCACAGGATGTACACAGGCAGGCATGGTTTCCGGCTTGCGCGAAAGCCGCCTGCGGGTGCAAAGTCGAAAGAGGAGATATTGGTTTTGAAGATGATTGATTCGAAGACGGCAGGGTCCCAGGCTGCGGCGGCGGGTTGCCCGCTCTGTGAGGGAACAGGATGGAAGACGGTAGACGGCTCCAATGGCGGGAGCGCCAACGACCGCCGCGTCACCCGCTGCGACTGCCGGCTGCGAGCCCGGGGCGAATCGCTTCTGACGGCGGCCCGCATTCCGCGCCGCTACGAGCACTGCGAGCTCTCGAACTACGACACCGACTTTCCTGGGGCCCACGCTTCTCTGGACGAGGCGCATTTTATCGCGTCCGGCTTTGCCAAGAAATGTGACCCGCGCGGTGACAAGGGCCTGCTGATCATCGGCAAGATCGGAACGGGCAAGACTCATCTGGCGGTCGGGATCATCAAGGAACTCATTGTCAACCGGGGCATCCCGTGCCTGTTTTACGACTACCGCGAGCTGCTGAAGGAGATCCAGAATTCGTACAACTCGACGGTGCAGACCACAGAGTTGGATGTGCTGCGTCCTGTGTTCGAAACCGACGTTCTGGTACTGGACGAACTGGGCGCGGTGAAGCCGACAGAGTGGGTATGGGATACGGTCAGCCTGATCCTGAACACGCGGTACAACGACAACCGCACTACGATCATCACCACGAATTTTGACGATCAGCCGGCGGCGGGCGCGGCCGGGTCCATCTCCCCGGCAAGGGCTGCGACCCGTGGCGAAACACTGGGAGACCGCATCGGCGAACGCATGCGTTCGCGGCTGCATGAGATGTGCCGCATTGTCACGCTGGAAGGAACGGACTTCCGCCAGAAATTCCGCAACGCCAACTTCCGGTAAAGACCTCACCACGGAGTCGCGGAGACACCGAGAAGAACGAACGGAGTGAATCCTCCGTGCCTCTGTGCCTCCGTGGTGAAGACTTGCTTACAATGATTCTGTGCTGACCGAGCGCCTGGAATTCGCGCCTGAGCGGGATGCGGAGGTGTTTGCCGCGGTCCCGGCGGCGCCTGCGGTGTTCCTGCTGCAGGCCGCGGGCGCTCAGGCCGAGCCGTACATCAGCAAGACTGCCAATCTGCGACGCCGGTTGCAGCGGTTGCTCGGGCCGATCGAGGAGCGGACGAAGAAGCTCAACCTGCGCGATCGCGTTCGTCTGGTCGAGTACTCGCCGATGGGATCTGATTTTGAGTCCGGCTTTCTTCTCTACCGCGTTCTGCGGGCTGCGTTTCCCCAAACGTACTCTGACCGCATGCGCTTCCGATTCGCGCCACTGGTGAGGCTGCATCTGGAAAACCAATACCCGCGCGCTTCGATCACGACACGGCTTGGCCGGCTCGGCGGACGCTCTCTCTACTATGGGCCGTTTGTCTCGCGCGTCGCGGCCGAAAAGTTCATGAACGATTCGCTCGACTTCTTCAAGATGCGGCGCTGCGTCGACGATCTGCATCCTGATCCGAAATTTCCCGGCTGCATTTATTCCGAGATGAAGATGTGCCTGGCTCCCTGCTTCAAGGGATGCAGCGATGAAGAATACGCCGCCGAAGTGAGCCGGGTGCAAGCCCATTTCGATTCGGGCGGAGACTCTTTAAGCCGCGAACTCGCAGCCGAGCGGGAAGCGGCGTCGGCCAGGCTGGCGTTTGAAGAGGCGGCAGCAATTCATGTGCGCGTGGAAAAACTCAAGCCCATCGTGAGCCAGCTTCCAGAGATCGTACATCGCCTCGATCAGCTCTCAGCACTCATGCTCCAGCCGAGTGCGGTGGCAGGTTGCGTTGCTTTCTTCCGCGTAGACTGCGGGCGAATCGCCGGAGCTGTCGCATTCAGCATTCAGCCTTCGGAGCACGCAAAGTCACAGTCGATGGAAGCGCGGGTAAACGAGGTTCTGCAATCCCTTCCCCCGGTGAAGGCCAAGTCTGCGCTCGAGAATATGGAGCATCTCGCCCTGCTCAAGCGCTGGTATTATCGCGGCAGCCGCACCGGCGAAATCTTCTTTGCCGATGCCAAAGGCGAGCTGCCCATGCGCCGAATCGCTCGCGGCATCTCGCGGGTGTTCCGCGGCGAGGAGCCCGAGGTGGAAGGCAGCAACGCTCCGGCGAGCATCTAACTCCGTGCCGCCCAGGAATCACACTTGCGGTGCAGTCGCGGTGATCTTTGCCCCGAACGCCCGTCGTCCGGCCCATCGCAATACCCTCCATCCCAAAGCGGCACCGACCATAATCGTCCCCAGCCACAACCCGACAGCCGGCAAATAAAAGAAAATGGCCGTCATCGTCGACGCATATTCCGCCAGGCCGTCGAGCCCGTCGCGCAGCGCCATCTTCATCCGGTAGAGCGGGCGCCAGTTCAATCCAAATACTCGCGCTTCGGCCTCTGCCCGCAGCAAGATGTTGATGGCCACGGTTTCGATCTGCTTCGAGAGCGCCTCGAACTCCGCCTGTTGCTGCTCGATTTGTCCGCGCACACTGCTGAGCTTCTCGCTCACATCGAGCGTGTCCTTCACCGTCCTAGCTTGCTTCAGGATGGTCAGGTACTGTCCCTCTTCCGCCCGCAGATTGCGCAGGTTCGCGGCCTGATCGATGTACTGCCGGGTCACATCCTGCGCCTCGGTTCTTTCATCTTCCACTCGCAGCGCCAGCTTGCGAATCTCCGCACGCGCCTGTTCGAAGCGTGCAGCCGGAACGCGAACGATGAGCGAGCCGCCGGTGGCATCTGAGCCACCGCTGACCTGGGAACTAACCAGAAAACCGCCCAGGCCCTCCGCTAGCCTCCGAATCTTTTCAGCTGCCTCAGCCGGCTTCTGAACCATGAGGTCGACCGAACTCGTGCGGACCATCTTCCGATCGCTATCCGCGTCCTGAGGTGCCGCCACGGGAGCCTCAGGCTCGCTCAACATGGCCATCTGCACCAGATGCGGCTCTACGACGAATTTGTCGGCATCGGGACTCCCGCCCCGCGTGCGACCCGTCTGGTCTGCGACCCCCATTTGGTGCCACAGGCCGAGGGGCTCCTCTCTCGGTTCCGCGAGACCCGTGACCTTCGAATTGTTGATGCCCGGCAAGCCCTCATGCGGTCGAATCACTCCCCCGTAGAGCGCAACAATGCCGGCGGTTGCGAGCCATCCTGCCTTCAAGTTCCTGCCACGGGTCAAGAACGATCTCCAACTTCCAAAGGTCACCGGCATATATGTTCCTTTCGCGCATTCCACCTGCAGTCTCTGCACGGAATAGAGTGTTGGCCGCGCGATTTTGTTCCCGCGGAACTGTGGCGGCCGCCGATGGAACGATCCAAGGGGTCCGATTTTGCGCGCTCTTTGAAGCGCCAATTGCCCGGCATCGACGGAATTCACTGAAAGGACTGAGGAGGGGAAACTGCTTATTCGCCGATAAGATAGAGAACGCTTGCGTGCGCGGGCAACTGAAGCTGCGGGCCGTCGGCTGGTCCCATGTCTTTGTGCGCCCACAGGTCGCGGAGTGCGACGGCTTTCGCGGGGAGTCCGACATCGGGCCAGTGCAGAACGACTTTCTCTGTGGCGTCTCCGATATTAAAGACGGCCACATAATGCTCTCCCGGCTTCGCGCCGTCGGCGACCCACGCGCGGATAATTCCTCGATCGAGCGCCTGATGTCCGCCGTGGCTGCGCTGGTCGACCTCGAGCACTTCTTCATTGGTGATCAGGGCGGTGGTCGCCGCGTCGTTGCTGGGCAGGTCTCCGCCGAAGATCAGGGGCGAGCGGAAGATGCTCCACAGGGTCATCACGGTCTGCTGCTCATCGGGCGTGAAGTTTGTGGGCGTGCCGCCTCCTTCCTTATCGGTCACTTTCAGTTTGCCGAGCGGAAGCATGTCGGCGTCGGGCCAGGTTCCGTTCTTGCCTACAAACGGCGCCCAGTCGCGCGTGAAGTCGAACTGCTGGCGCAGCAGCTTCCAGTCGTCCCAGAAATCGTCGGAGATGCGCCACATCTGCGCATACTTCTCGAAGAACTCGGTTTCCGAAACTGGAGCCGGGCCTGGCGAAATGCTCAACACCATCGGCCGACCGGTCTTGCGGATAGCGAGATTCAGCGCCTTCATCTCGGCGGGCTGGTAGAGGTGGCTGCCCATATCGTCGGCCTTGATGAAGTCGATGCCCCAGGAGGCATATAGTTCCGCGATGGAATCGTAGTAGGCTTGGGCGCCGGGCTTAGTCGTATCGACGCCCCACATGTCGGGGTTCCAGTGGCATGCGTTGTCTTTGTCGGCGATGTCAGCGGCGTGAAAGTTCGTGCCCTTGATCGGAAGATTTTTCGCGACGGCCGGCCGCGGAATTCCGCGCATGATGTGAATGCCGAATCTCAGGCCCTTGCTGTGGACATAATCTGCTAGCGGCTTGAACCCGGCGCCATTGGCAGACGACGGGAAGCGATTCACGGCCGGCATCAGGCGGCCGAACTCGTCCATGGTCAGCGGCGCACCCGGCTTGTAGTCGTGTCCCTGCGCGTTGGGTTCGTACCATTGAATGTCGACGACAATGTATTTCCATCCATACTTCGCCAGATGCTCCGCCATCCAGTCGGCGTTGGCCTTGACCTGCGCCTCGCGCACGGTGGTGCCGTAGGAATCCCAACTGTTCCAACCCATGGGAGGAGTGGGGGCTGAGGGATCAACGGCATTCAGCGGGGACGTGAGAACCGCGATTGAAAGAAGGCAGACAAGCGAGCAGCGTCGAATCATAAGGGCACATTGTAAGTCGTCAGAGCCTGAATGCGGCCGCAAACAAAACGGGCGGGCCGAAGGCCGCCCGAAGTTTTGCATTCTGTCCGTGGCTCGCGAAGCTCTAGATGTCCAGGTTCTTCACATCCAGCGCATTCTCTTCGATGAACTTGCGCCGCGCTTCGACGTCCTCGCCCATCAGCGTAGTGAAGATGGTCTCGCACTCGGCAATGTCTTCAAGCTTCACCGACAAGAGCGTCCGCCGCTCGGGATCCATGGTCGTCTCCCACAGCTGCGGCGCAGTCATTTCGCCAAGGCCTTTGTAGCGTTGGATGGTGAAATCCTTGCGTCCTTCGTTGATGACATAATCGCGAAGATCGCGGACGTTCGTCTTCTCCACCACCTCGATTTCAGTCTTGCGCTTGGCCGGCTTCGCCGTCTTCTTGTCGTTCTTCTCGGTCTTGTCTTCGTCGGCTGCCGCACCGTCGGCACCGTCGCCATTGCTGGCAGGCGCGGCCTTGACCAGCGTCTCGACCACGAACGGTGGCTCCATGTAGGGTTCGATCTGCTTGTATTTCGCGATCAGCTGGCGGCATTCCGCGCTGGAAGCGAGCACCCAGTTGATGAGGTGTTCCGCCCCGTGCTTATTGACGAAGTGCACTTCCCATAGGTTGTGCTCTTCATCGAAGCGCGATTCCACGCTCTTGAAGCCTTCTTCCTTCTGCAGCTTCTTCATTTCTTTTTCGAGGCGCTCAATCTTCTTGGGCGGCGCTTTCTTGTCGCCTTCAAAATCGGTGCGCTTCGCCAGGTCGAGCTTCGGAATCAGCTCAGTAACCCGCTCATTGCGCACGCGCTTGTCGAGTTTCTCAAAGAAGCCCAGATATTCGTCGAGCACGGTCATGAAGCGCGCCAGGTCTTTTCCTTCCACTTTGGCCGCGCCCTCGCCGTAGCGCACGCTCAGCCCATCAGCCGCGCGCTTCACCATGACTTTCACAAATTCGCGCTCGTCCTTGATGTACTGCTGCGACTTGCCCTTCTTCAGAGAAAACAGCGGCGGCTGCGCGATAAACACGTTGCCGCGCTTGATCAATTCCTGCATATGCCGGAAGAAGAACGTCAGCAGCAGCGTACGGATGTGGCTGCCGTCGACGTCGGCGTCGGTCATCAGGATGATCTTGCCGTAGCGCACTTTCGTCGGATCGAAATCTTCCTTCGAGATGCCGGTGCCCAGCGCCGTGATCATGCAGCGGATTTCTTCGTGGGCAAGCATCTTGTCGTAGCGCGCCTTCTCTACGTTCAGGATCTTGCCCTTCAGCGGAAGAATCGCCTGGAAGCGGCGGTCGCGTCCCTGCTTGGCGGTCCCACCTGCGGACTCGCCTTCGACCAGGAACAATTCGCAGCGGTTCGGATCACGCTCGGAGCAATCCGCCAGTTTGCCCGGCAGACCTCCGGAATCGAGTGCACCCTTGCGGCGTGTGAGATCGCGCGCCTTGCGGGCGGCTTCGCGAGCGCGCGCGGCATCGACCGCCTTGTTAATGATCTTGCGCCCCACGGTTGCGTTCTGTTCAAAGAACGCGCCGAGCCGTTCGTTGACGAACTGCGTGACGGTGCCCGCGATGTCGGAGTTCAGCTTGCCCTTGGTCTGGCCTTCGAACTGCGGCTGCGGCAACTTCACGCTGATGACTGCGACCAGTCCTTCGCGTACGTCGTCGCCAGTCAAATTTTCTTTGACATCCTTGAACAGGCCCATCTGCTGCCCGGCATAGTTGATGGTGCGGGTCAGCGCGGTGCGGAATCCGGACAGGTGCGTGCCGCCGTCAACCGTGTTGATGTTGTTGGCGAAGCTGAAAATGGTCTCGGAGTACGCGTCGTTGTATTGCACCCCGATCTCCATGTGGACGCCGTTGCGGTCGTCTTCCATGTAGATCGGCTTATCGTGCAGCGTCTGCTTGCCGCGATTGAGATGCTTGATAAACTCCGCGATGCCGCCGTTGTACTTGAAGTCGGTTTGCTTGGGTTCACCGGACTTTGAATCGGTGGCGCGCTCGTCGGTCAGCGTGATCAGCAATCCCTTGTTGAGGAACGCGAGTTCGCGCAAACGCTGCGCCAGCGTGTCGTAGTTGTACTCAGTCGCGGTGAAGATGGAGCGGTCGGGCAGGAAGTGGACCTTCGTGCCGCGCTTCTTGGTCGCGCCCGTTTTCTTGAGCTTGTTGGTGGGCTCGCCCTTGGAATAGTTCTGCTGCCAAGTCGCGCCGTCGCGCCAGATCTCCAGATCGAGATCTTCACTGAGCGCGTTGACGCACGAAACGCCGACGCCGTGCAGTCCGCCGGAAACCTTGTACGTGGACGAATCAAATTTTCCCCCAGCATGCAGCGTGGTCATCACCACTTGCGCCGCGGAAACTTTCTCGCCGTCGATCACCATGTCGTCGACCGGAATACCGCGCCCGTCGTCGATGACGGTGATTGAGTTGTCGAGGTGAATCGTGACTTCGATTTTGGTGGCAAATCCGGCGAGCGCCTCGTCGACGGAGTTGTCGACCACTTCGTACACCAGGTGATGCAAGCCCAAGTCGCCCGTCGATCCGATGTACATCGCTGGACGTTTGCGCACCGCTTCCATGCCGCCCAGCACTTTGATGGAATCGGCATTGTAGCTGCCGTCGCCGTTGCCGCCGTTGCTCGTGCCGTTCGGTGCGTCGATGGGAGTCACTTTTCCGTTTTTTGTTTTGGTGTCAGCGATGGGAGTATTGATCTCTTTGGTGGCCATTCCGCTCCGCGAAAATGTCCTGATTTATTGTGTGAATCTGGTGTTACGAGCCCCTGGAATTCGGCTGGAATTTTCGCCCCGACTCGACCGCTCTGAAGCCCCCTGCAAAAGACTTCAAGTTATTGAAATTCATAATACTTAGGGTCGTATTGCAACTGTTCAAATTATACCACAAGCGCGCGTTTCTTGAGCCCCTCGAAAACCGCTGAATCGAGGGAGTAACAGGCCTGTTTTCAGGGGAGCGCTGCCGTCTCGACAGCGCGGATCAGGAGACGGGCGGCGCGCGGGCGAGACGCCCCGCGACAGCCGGCGGGACGCCGGCGCTACAAGAATTAAGGGCGGCCGCTTGGGCCGCCCTTGAACGCTTATCTCACCGCTATCTTACGCCGTCGCTGGGCGCTCGCCGCCCTTAGCGCGCCCGGGTTGTAGCTCTGGCTTGATCACGTGCTGCACGCCATCGTCCTTGGAGGTTGGCGGCGGCTGCACCGGCGGCAGTTCCTGGCCCTCGACCAGCAGCTTGATCTCGTTCGCATCCAGGACTTCCCGCTCAATCAAGGCGCGGGCAATTTTCTCCAGCGTGTCTCGATTCTCGGAAATCACCTGCTTCGCCGTGGTGTAACCGGCATTGACCAATTTGCGGACTTCCTGGTCAATCTTGATCGCCGTGTCTTCGCTGTAATCGCGATGCTGCGCAATCTCGCGGCCCAGGAAAATCTGCTCTTCCTTTTTTCCGAAGGTTATGGGACCGAGATCGCTCATGCCCCACTCGCAAACCATCTTGCGCGCCATTTCCGTGGCCCGCTCAATGTCGTTGCCGGCGCCGGTGCTCATCACGTTCAGGAACAACTCTTCCGCGATGCGCCCGCCCATGAGGATGGCGATCTCGGTTTCGAGATAGTTCTTGTAGTAGTTGTGCCGGTCATCGGTGGGCAACTGCATGGTGACGCCCAGCGCCATTCCGCGGGGAATAATCGTTACCTTGTGCAGAGGATCGGAGTTCGGCATCTTCGCCGCCACGAGTGCGTGTCCCGCCTCGTGGTAGGCCGTATTCTTCTTTTCGGCGTCGGTGAGCAGCAGCGACTTGCGCTCCACGCCCATCAGGACTTTATCCTTGGCGAGTTCGAAGTCGTATTGCAGCACGGCTTTGCGATTCTGCCGCGCTGCCGCCAGGGCCGCTTCGTTGACCATGTTGGCCAGGTCTGCGCCAGAGAATCCAGGGGTTCCGCGAGCCAGCACGGAGAGATCGACATCCTCGGCGAGAGGAATCTTGCGGGTGTGTACGCGGAGGATTTCTTCGCGCCCACGTACATCGGGACGGCTTACCACCACACGCCGGTCAAAGCGGCCGGGGCGCAGCAACGCGGGATCCAGCACGTCAGGACGGTTGGTCGCCGCCATCAGAATGACGCCTTCGTTCGATTCGAAGCCGTCCATTTCGACCAGCAACTGGTTCAAAGTCTGCTCGCGCTCGTCGTGTCCGCCACCCAAGCCAGCACCGCGATGACGTCCAACGGCATCGATTTCGTCGATGAAGATGATGCAGGGAGCATTCTTCTTGCCCTGCTCAAACAGATCCCGAACGCGGCTCGCGCCGACGCCGACAAACATTTCTACGAAGTCCGAGCCCGAAATCGAGAAGAAAGGAACATTCGCCTCGCCCGCGACCGCCCGGGCCAGCAGCGTCTTGCCCGTCCCCGGAGGCCCAACCAGCAACACGCCCTTGGGAATGCGTCCGCCGAGCTTCTGGAACTTCTGCGCCTCGCGCAGAAACTCGATAATCTCGCGCAGTTCTGCCTTGGCCTCTTCCACGCCGGCCACGTCTTTGAACGTGACCTTCTTCTGCTGCATCGAGAGCAGCCGCGCCCGGCTCTTGCCGAACGACAAGGCCTTATTGCCGCCGGTCTGCATTTGGCGGATCATGAAGAACCACAACGCGCCCAGCAGAATCAGCGGTGCCCACGTGCCCAGCAGTTGCAAGGGCAAGCTTCCGCTGTTGATGTCGCGGAAGTCGACGTTCACTCCCTTGTCACGCAGGTTCTTGAGCATTTCCGGCGTGAAATAGGTTCCCGGGGCGGTGGTGTGGAATGCGGACCCGTTGCGGAGTTTTCCGCGCACTTCCATCCCGTTGACCGTGAATTCCTGGATGGCGTTCTGATCCACGTCACTCATGAACTGGGAGGTCTTTAGCTCTGCATCCTTCTGGCCGTCACGCGCGCTCTTGACCACCTGCCAGAGTAGAAACGCCGAAACGATAATCAGCAACCAGAACAGCGCGGTCTTTACAGTTGAGTTCACCTAGAAGACTCCTAAATTTCCGGACACGGGCAGCTGCCTACACCAACTCCCGAGGCTCCTACAGCGATTAGATGTCCATCTACGACTTTCGATTGGTAAAAATCCTTTAAGGACTTCATTCTACCTTTTCCCTGACAAAAAGGCGCGCCTTGGCTCGTGTGACCTAAGTCACTGAAGCCTTTGGATTTGCCGCCGCCAGGTAAGGCAGGTTGCGATTGGTCTGCTCGACGGCTCCCAAGCCATAGCCCACCAGAAAGGTCTCATCGACCAGGAATCCGAAATAATCCGGCTGCAAGGGCACACGGCGCGCCGACTGCCGGTCGAGCAGCGTCACCAGTTTCACCGAGGCTGCCCCGCGGGATCGCAGATCGCTCATCAGAAATTCGCTGGTCACGCCGGAGTGCACCAGGCCTTCCACCAACAAAATGTGTTGGCCTCGAATGTCAGGCTCGTGGCTAAAGAAAATCTCCATCGCCTCGTGCGCCGCCCCGCTCTGAGGGTGCGTGTATTTGGGCTTGATGAACTGGCACACGACCGGAACCTCGACGGCTCGCACCAGGTCGGCCAGAAACATGAATGCGTTTTCCAGCACTGCGAGCATCTGGACGGTCTTGCCCCTGTAGTCGTCGGAGATCTGCCGGGCCAGTTCCTTCACTCGCTTCTGGATCTGATCGGTGGTGATGACCGGGCGAAGGGGCTGCACTCGCGGACCGCTCATGAAATTTGTGTGCCTCCCGGCACATCGCTGCCTAATCTTCCGTCGCCGGCTGGCGGGCCAGCGGTTCATCCACAATTAGAACCGCGGCTCGGCCCGGCTTCGCCCGAAATTTCGCGGCCGCCGGAAACCCTCGCACCCACACGATCTCGGCGCCGCTCACGACCACCGGCCAGGACTTGCGCGCCGGCTGGGCCACGTGACGCTGCTGCAGCAACTCTTTGATCTTCTTGGGGGACTTCGTATGGGCCGGCCAGAACCGGTCTCCGGGACGCCAGTTCCGCACCCTGAACGGTCCGGGCAGAGATTCCGCATCCAGAAGGTGATCAGGATTATACCCCGCTTCCCCGCCCGCTGGAATGGCCCGCGTTTCGATGTACGAGCCTGCTTCGTAGACGAGGACCCGGCCGGGAATTGGGAGTTCGTAGTCGTAGTCATCCTCCGGCGCGGTGTCGCGCAAATCGGGAGTCACGAAGACCAACGCTTCGGACTCGCGCACCAGCTTCCAGCCCAGAGGCAGTGACAGCTCTTTGCCCGACGGGCCGTCTTCGGCTGCGACACGCAGGATTTCCTCCACATGCTTGAACTCCAGAGGAATCCCGGCATCCTCGCCAACCGCCTTGACTAGGCGGCGCTGCACCGCAATGGGCTCGCCCAGAAACCACATTCGGCTGACCGACGCATTCATGACCAGCCAGGGGGAATTATCGATTTTCATGTGCAGAGCAGCATCCCGCGAAGATACCGCTCTCGGGCCAGCCAGGGAGATCTGAATGAAACTCGGCGATACGACGCGGGCCCACTCCGGCTGCGACCAATGCACAGTGGTCCCGAGCCAGCCCGAAACTTCGTTCTCCCAATAGTCTTCTTCGCCGCGTGCAATCTCCGCCAGGTCGGCCAGATTCTCAGCCACGGCAGGATTGAACTCCTGCTCCAGAAGCGGGACCACCAGCTTGCGCACGCGGTTGCGTGTGAAGCGCTCGTCGGTATTGGTGGAATCTTCGCGCCAGGCCTGCCCGATATCTTTCAGATATTGCTCCAACTCGCGGCGGCGCACCGAGAGTAGCGGCCGCACAATCTCCCCGGAAATTTCGACGTCTTCCTCCACCAGCATCCGCGGATGAATCCCGCCCAGCCCCCGCAGTCCCGCCCCGCGAATGATCCGCATCAGCACCGTCTCAGCCTGATCGTCGAGCGTGTGCCCGGTGACAATCTTGGTCAGAGCAGCGCCGTGGAAGATCGGCCCTTCAGGGCCGCGAGAAGGTGTCTTCTCGGGATCGGGCTTTAGCCCCTGAGCTTCATCACCGGCACCTTCTCCAAGCAAGGAACGGAAGAATCCATACCGAACTTCGCGAGCCGCCGCCTCGAGGCTCACGCCTTCCTCGCGCGCACGTTCCGCCACATCGTCGCCATCGACGAGAAACTCCACATCGAACTCGCGCGTCAGCTTCGCAACGAATTCCTGATCCGCGTCCGACTCCGCCCCGCGCAGCTTGTGATTGAAATGAACAACAGACAGGACAATCCCCAACTCGCCCCGCAACTCGAGCATCAGCCGCAACAGCGCAACCGAATCAATCCCCCCGGAAACGGCCACGCCCACACGATCCCCAGCCGTCAGCAGCTCCTGCCGCCGAATCTGGGAAAGCTCGCGCTGCGCGAGAGAATGCACGGGGAACATGGTACCGCACGCTCGTTCGAGGAAGGGTTAATCACACAATCTTAGGCGGGGCGAATCTAGAATCTGCAACCAGCTTGCCGACTCGCGAGACAATCGCTTGCGTCTCAGGATCTTCGCGGCGCTCACGGAGGACGGTGAACGAGAACAGGGCCTTGTGGCCGAGACTTGGGCCGTGGCTATGGCCGACTGCCCACCAATAGTTACAGATCGGCGCCCATCTTCATCGGACAACTGCTCCCAAGCCACTACGATGTTGTCGCCGACTTCGTAGAGAATCCCCTGTTCCTTCTGGGCTCTCCCCGCCAGCAGTTCGTGGAGTTGTTCGCCGGACGCCTTGCCTGGATTCTTCAGTGTGCTAAGACTAACGCGAAACCGGCCGGAATCAGCATTCGGCCGCATGATATATCGGCGCATGATAGAGGTAGTGATCCGGCTCCTCTTCGCCTTCGATCCACTCGTGCGGAATTAGAAAGCTGAGTTGATCACCGAATGTGAGAACGCGATCTAGTCGAGCAGTGGTCACACGCTCGGACTCTTCTCCGCGATCAGCTTCCTGATCTTCTCCACGAAGTCCACAGCCGGCATGTCTTCCGTCTTCTCTTTCCCGCGTGAGCGCACGTTCACCTTCCCCGCCTCGGCCTCTTTATCTCCGACCACGAGTAGGAACGGCACTTTCTGCATGGCATGCTCGCGGATCTTGGCATTCATCTTCTCGTTGCGCGCATCCACCCCCACGCGCACGCCAATGGCCTTGAGCGAATCCGCCACTTTGTTCGCATACTCCGCATGCCGCTCGCTGATCGGAATCATCACCGCCTGCACCGGCGACAGCCACACCGGGAACGCGCCCGCGTAGTGCTCGATCAGCACTCCGAAGAAGCGCTCCACCGATCCGTACAGCGCGCGATGCACCATCACGGGCTGCTTGCGCGATCCGTCTTCGGCTACGTATTCCAGGCCGAAGCGCTGCGGCAAGTTGAAATCGAACTGCACGGTCGAAAGCTGCCACAACCGCCCGATCGCATCCACCAGCTTGATGTCAATCTTCGGCCCGTAGAACGCAGCCTCGCCCGGAATCGTCTGGTACTCGATGCCGCGCCCCTTGAGCACCTTCTCGAGCGATTGCGTGGCACGGTTCCACTGTTCTTCGCTGCCCACAAAATTCTTGCGATCTTCCGGGTTCCAGGTGGAAAGCTCCGTCTGGAATTTGTCGAACCCGAAATCCTTCAGCACATCGAGCGCGAACTCGAGGCAGCTGGCGATCTCGCCTTCGATCTGCTCCGGCGTGCAGAAGATGTGCGCGTCATCCTGCGTAAAGCCACGAACCCGTAACAACCCGTGCATCACCCCCGAACGCTCGTACCGATACACCGTGCCCAACTCACCGAGCCGCACCGGCAAATCTCGATACGACTTCAGCGAATCCTTGTAAATCAAAATGTGCCCGGGGCAGTTCATCGGCTTCAGCCGATACTCGGCGTCATCGAGCTCCATGGCGTCGAACATATTCTGCGAGTAGTAGCCCTCGTGCCCCGACGTGAAGAACAACTGCCGCCGCGCCACATGCGGCGTGTACACCAGCGCATAGCCGCGCTTCAGGTACTCCGAGCGCATCCAGTCTTCCATCTCTTTGCGGATAATCCCGCCCTTGGGATGCCAGAAGATCAGCCCCGGCCCGGCCAGTTCCTGAATCGAAAACAGATCCAGTTGCTGACCCAGCACGCGGTGGTCGCGTTTCTTCGTCTCCTCGATCTGCTTGAGATAGTCGTCGAGGTTCTTCTTCGAGAAGAACGACGTCCCGTAAATCCGCTGCAGCTGCGGATTCTTCTCATCGCCGAGCCAATAGGCACCGGCAATATTGAACAGCTTGAACGCCTTGATCTTCCCCGTCGACGGGATGTGCGGGCCGCGGCAGAAATCCGTGAACTTGCCCGTGCGGTAGATCGAGATCTTTTCATCGGGCTTGGTGAATTGCTCGATGAAGTGGCACTTCATGAAGTCGCCGTCTTTTTTGAACTCGGCCAGCCCCTGGTCGCGTGACAGAAACTCACGCGTATACGGCAGGTTCTGCTGCACCAGCTCCTGCATCTTCTTCTCGATCTTTTCCAGATCCTCGGGCGTGAACGGCGTAGGCCGGTAGAAGTCGTAAAAGAATCCGCTGTCGGTCGCGGGGCCGTGCCCCAGTTTGGACTCAGGGAACAACTCCAGCACGGCCGCCGCCAACAAATGCGCGGACGAATGCCGGTACACCTCGAGCGCCTCGGGATCCTTCTCGGTCAGCAGGCGCAAGTCGGTATCTTTTTCCAGTGGCCGCGTCAGGTCGATCAGATCGCCATTCGCTTTCGCCGCCAGCGCCGCATCCGCCAGCCCTGGACTGATCGACTTCGCAATGTCGAGCGCGGTCGTACCTTTGGGAACTTCCTTGACGCTCCCATCCGGGAGCTTTACATGAATGCTGTCAGCCATGATGTGGAACCTGCAGGTGTTCTGAATCTTTCAGTCTATTGAACGGATTCGGGAGGGTCAAACGGGGGTCGGGGGAGAAGGGAAAGAGATGGTCCCAGAGCCCCGCCTGTGAAAATCGGGCTGGACTGGGGGACTGTGACCTAATGCCGCAGTGGCGTCCGTTCCCGCCAGTGTTGCGCCTTCTGGAACTACCGCAACCTTTACCGTGGCTACTCAGCCCGTATCCACGACTACATCGGTGACGATCTCCGCTACCTACGGCGGTATTACTGCGCAAGCCACTCTGACGGTGCAAGCTGTCCCGCCCACGCTAGGTTCGTTCACGATGAGTCCGGTCGTCGTAATAGGCGGCCACAACTCGGTTGCGACGGCGACTCTCAGCGGCCCCGCCCCCGCGGGAGGGCTGATTGTTGCTCTTTCCAGCAGCAACACGTCGGTCGTGTCTCCGGGGAATGTCACCGTGGCTGCTGGCTCATCAACGGGAACGGTTACCATCAGCACGCAAGGAGTGAGTGCCACTACCGCGGTAGTAATTTCAGCCACGCTGGGAAGCACTACGAGAAGTGCCACGCTCACGGTCAGGCCTGCGGCTCTGGCTGCGATAACGCTCAACCCAAAAACGTTGTACGGGGGCAGCAACTCGGTGGCCAGCGTGACCCTGAATGGCGCAGCACCGCCAGCCGGAGCTGTGGTGACACTTACCAGCAGCAACCCGGCCGTTGCAAGTCTTCCGGCTAGCGTGACCATTGCAGGCGGTGCGAGCAGTGCGACGGTCACGGTGCAAACCCAGCCGGTCGGCGCCCTTACATC
>DATDGW010000022.1:0-15988 GCA_036521895.1 Candidatus Sulfotelmatobacter sp.
GGTAGAGAAGCTGGGTGCCGTCGGGGCTCAACCTGCCGGTCAGAACCGGGTGGCTGCCGCCGACGAGCAGCTCCGGCACGGTCTGATCGATGGCCTGCCGATAGATGCTAAAAACACCGGTGCGGTCGGAGATGAAGAGGACGGACTTGCCATCGGGCGTCCAGTCGAAGGGCAAATCCTGACGGTCGTCGAGCGTCAGCCGGACGGGCTCACTGATGGCTGCTGGGCCCTCCACCTTGGCGACGTATACGTCGGGCTGGGGGAGGCCCTTCAAGTAGACGATGCGCTTGCCGTCGGCGGAAATACTGATGCTCGATACGGAGCCGCGATCGTTGGTCAGGCGGAGCGGAGTGCTGGCTGGATGTCCGCCGGGGTCGACAGTGACCGACCAGAGATTGGAATCGAGCTGACGGGGCGGCGGCTCAGCCAGAGCGTAAATCAGGCGCCCATCCTGCGCCCAGGCCAAAGGTCCGCTCATGGCAGAGAACCACCCCGCGCTTGTGAGATAGAGCAGACTGTTCACGTGCTGGTCGCGCACGTCGACGAACTCCATCGATCCGCTAACACCGAAAGCATTGGAGAGCCTGCCTCGGATGTATCCGATGCGTGTGCCATCGGGTGACCAAGTCAGCGACCCGAAGAAATCGCCCTCGTCGCCAGCCACCTTGCGAGGCTGTTCGCCGTCGGCGTCCATGAGGCAAATCTGGTTTCGCATTCTCTGGCCGGTGACGAACGCGATTTGTTTGCCGTCGGGAGATACGGCGGGAGATCTTGCGTTGTCCTGTAGCCTGCGCGGGCTGCCACCAAGGGTCGAGATTTCCCAAAGGCTCGGTGGCTGAGCAGATGTGGTCAAGGCCACGATCAGGTGAGCGCTGTCAGGAAACCAGCTCAGGGATTCGGCGGCCATTCCTGCGGGCAATGGGATGGAGTGCGTTTCGCCTGTGTCGATTTGGCGCAGGTAGAAGCCGGTTTCGTCGGAGAAAGCGAGGTACCTGCCGTCGTTGGAAATAGCTGCCGCTCGCACGCGATCATCGGCGGGATTCGCGGTCAACTGCGAAATGCGGAGTGGTGCTGCCGCCGAGTGGTTCTGTGCGAGCGACAATCCGACTTTGATACCGAAGAGCACCAGAACCACTGCTACGCCAGCGGCGATCCACCAGAGGTGAAAACCCGTTGGGGCTCGGGGCACCACTGCGGCTGCGGATGGCTGGGCAGCTAACGCGTTGCCATTCGCCGCAGTCGTGCTGACCGGCGCCAGGAATCGATATCCGCGGCGCGCAACCGTCTCTACGAAGGTTGGATTCTCGGCCGAATCGCCTAAGGCGTCGCGTAGCCGCTTGATGGCGGCGTTGAGGCTGTGATCGAAGTCAACAAAGGTATCGGCGGGCCAGAGACGGTTGCGCAAATCGTCTCGGGCAACGATCTCTCCCGGCTTCTCTAGAAGGAGAGCTAGGACCTGGAATGGCTGCTCCTGCAGCTTGACCTTGAGTCCGCTGCGCCGGAGTTCACCGGCGCGCAGGTCGAGTTCAAACACCCCAAAGCGGCGCGTGCGCGCCTCGTCGGCCGACGATCCCTTCGCGCTTCCCACAACGCCTGAGTTTAGCATTCCGCCAGTCCGGCTTCCCATGTCACCCCACACTGTAACTATTTGACGTGTTGCCGCTTAGGCGGTCACATACTTTTTATTTGCCGGTCACCGTCAGAGCCTTGAGGCACCCCGGTACCTAGGCGACCTTGCCAACCTGAGATACGGAGGGCAAGGCCATGGGATTCGGTTTCAGACGTTGGGGATTGCAGCTGGTTGTTCTGTTATGGGGAACGATGGCGATGGCTGGCACGGGAGACCGGGATCTGCCGAAGATCACAGTTCTGGTAAATAACAACGCGGGTGTTTCGCGAACGGTGTTGAGAAAGGCAGAACTCGATGCCGGGCAGATCTTTCACGCGGCGGGTGTCGAAATCGAGTGGGAAGACTGCTCAACTGACGTGGCCGTGGATGTGTGCCGGCAGGTTCACGGCGCAAACCAACTCGTCTTCGTTCTGCACATTGTGCCGACGGGCAAGACGTCGACGGACTCGGTTTTCGGCGTGGCCTTTCTTGGAGAAGGTGGGATGGGCAGGTATTGCAACGTATTCTTCGACCGAGTTGAGGAGACACAGCGCGAGGCAGGCATCGATGTGGCCCATCTGCTGGGAGCGGTGGCTGCACACGAACTGGGCCATTTGCTACTGGGCTCGCATGGTCATTCGAACGTGGGCATCATGACACCCGTCTGGCGGGAACAGAGCCTGCGCGAGATCGACATGGGGATCTTCTTTTTTACTCGCGAGCAAGTCGTATTGATGAGGGCGCGGCTGAGCCCGGAGAACTTTGCTGTGACCTCCCTGCGATGAAAGCGGGCGCATAGATGCAGAATCAGAAAGAGCGCGAACCACTAAGGACACGAAGGATCGCGAGGGCTCTGGTGGTCAGAGATGCCTAGTTTTGTTTTTGTGCTTCCTGCAGCAGTGGACGCAGGGACTCGACGGAGACTCCGAGGGTGCCACCGGAGAAGCCGTCCATGTAGGCGGAGTTCACGCCGATGACTTCGCCCTTCGTGTTGAAGACCGGGCCGCCGCTGCCGCCGTGAGCGGTGGGCGCGTCGTAGATGAGTTTGTCGCCCACTACGTCGCCGAGATGTCCGCAGGTGGTCGAGGGACGAATCAAAGAGAGTGCGGCCAACTCGCTGGCTGCGTTGATGTCATTGTGACGGTAGGCCATGCGCTCGTAAATTCCCGCCGGGGACTTGGCCACCATGCCGGCAATACCCATGGGGTAGCCGATCACCGTGACGAGTTGTCCGGGAAAGCTAGGCGCCTTGGCGAGGGGCAGGATCGGAAGACCGCGAACTACATCGGTATTTGCGGTGTGCAACACGGCCAGGTCGGAGGACTTCGAGACAGTTGCTGGCGTCAGATTCACGGGCGTCGGTGAGCCGGGGAAGAAAACCACCAGGCTTTCGAGCATCCCCACCGCGCCTTGATCGATCAACTTCTGTGCTTCCGAGTCCCCGTACCAGGGCTCGGCTACGTGACGGTTGGTGGCCACAAGGCCGTTGCCGACCAGGAATCCAGTGCCAGAAACCCGGGCGCGAATTACCGGCCGCTGGTTCGAGAAGCCAACCTGATAGACGCCGTAAATGTATCCGATGGAATTTCGGTAGCGGTTCAGGACCACGGAGGGCATGGCCTGGTCCTGCTTGAGTTGGTCGACCTGCGCCGTCAATTCGTGAACTTGCTTTTGCAGGTCAGTGGGGGGCTCTCCCAACGCTGTGGTAGGAGCGTAATAGTGGACCATGGCGAGGGCGCCCAGCAAGAGCACGATACCCATGACGGCCTGCACCATTTGCTGCCAGCAGTCGCAAACCATGCTGGATTCTTGCGGAGGCTGGGCTTCAGGTGCGCGAACATGGGAATCGTCGGAAGTCGGGGGCTCGTTGATCTGGGGATCGGCCATGAGTGTCGAAGTAGCAGTCCTCGGTACTCGCCCAAGTCGTTCTGTTTCAGCCTGTTGAGCGGGGGGACGCTGACCGGGCCGAGTACTTGGAGTAAGTATCTTCGCCCGTCTGGCGCGGGTTGGCTACGGTACTGAAGACAATGTACGTGCGATAGGTGAAGGAAATTTCACCACGGAGGATAAGGAGGACACTGAGGAAAACCAGCTGAGTATGGCTCCGTTATGGAGTCTTGATTCCCAGGCGCTTGGCCATTTCGTCGTACAGGAAGCCTTTGCGGGGATCGTAGGGCTGAACCCATTCGCCATCAATCACAAACTGGGGGATGGCGCGCTTGCCGGTGTGTTTGACGATTTCGTCGATGGCGCCCGGGGTGGTCTGGACGTCGACTTCTTTGAAGGGAATGTTGTGCTTGGCGAGAAAGCGCTTGGCCACGCGGCAGTCAGGACACGTAGAGGCCGAATAGACGGTCAGATCCATACTTCTATTTTACTGTTGCTCCTTATACACGTTATACACGTTCCAATTGAGTATGGGTACGCTCGTTCACGACGTTGCCGGTGTTCAGAGTGGAGCTGGGCTCAAACAACAGGAACCAGCATTCCTCATCGGCGACGGGTTTGTGTTCCACGCCGCGCGGTACGACGATGAATTCGCCTTCTTCGATCCACTCGTGATGGTCGAGGAACTCCATGCGAAAGCGCCCTTTGACCACGAGAAACAATTCATCTTCATGGTCGTGGTGGTGGAAGATGAACTCGCCTTTGATCTTGTCGAGCTTGACGCACTGGCCGTTCAGCTCGGCGGCGATGTAGGGCTTCCAGTATTCAGAGATTCCGGCGAATTTTGAGGCGATGTTGACCTTGTGCATGGGGACCCCTCGGGGTGGAGGTATTTTGAAGTGCCGATTGGTTGGATGGATTGCGATTGGAAATAGTCGCGCAAAATTACCGGGTAATCGGGCAGCAGGCGGACGGGGGCGCTCGCCCCACGACGCACTTACCTCCAGCAGAAAAAAGCCGCCAGCTTTGGGCTGGCGGACGTCAGTGCACTGAGCTGCGCTCGGAGGACAGCCGAAAGCGACTGTCCCCACATGAGCACAACTAGAACCCAGGGGTTGAGGTGTTCGCGTGGCTGTTGTGGAGCGTGACGCGTACGCCGCGCTCGGCGTTGAGGCGAGTGGTTGTGGCCCAGTCGACGTCGTCGGTACTGATGACGCCGGTGCCGCCACCGACCAGAGAGTACGTGATGCGGCTGTCGGTATATCCGTAACCGCTGACCGACAGTATGGTGCCAGTGGTCAGCACGAAGACGGGCATACCTGGAGCAGCATTCGCCGGAGCCGGCGTTATGGTTCGCGTTACTAGACTTGCGTAGGAGGCTTGTGGGACCGCCTGACTCGTGTTCCTGACCCAAGCATCCCGCATCATGAGTTGTGGCTTGCTGTCGTCGTAAATGGAGGGTTGGTAAGACTGGCTCTGCGGGCGTCCGAAGAAGTGCCAGCTCGGGCCGTAGGTCTGCGCTACTTGCGGGATTTGGACATCATCCATGAGGCGCATGCTGAGCACAGTTTCGCCTTTTAAGGTGGGACGCGGACCGCGTGCCGGCAGCATGATGACCTTCCAGGGCCATAGCGGTGGGATCATCCATTCGACGACATCGCGGACGGCGTGTCCTTTGCCATCGATCTTTCCTTGCTTATCGACTTTGTAGCCGCGGGTGGCGATGATCTTGGCCTCGAGAGGCAGGTCTCCGCTGGGGACTCCGATGCGATCGAACTGCAGCTTGAGATATCCCTTGCCCCAGAAGTGGCCGGGATCCTTGGCCGCCTCGAGGTGGCCGACGAGATAGCTGCCGCGCGGAAAAGCCTGCTGACCGAACTCGGTGACTCCGCGCAGGTGACAGAGAACGGGGTCCCCGACGTCAGCGGTGGCCGAGGAAAAGTTAGGCTCGTTGAGGGTACATTGCAAAAGAGTACCGGCGGGCAGGACGACATCCCGTGCGCTGGCGCCCAGGGTCAGAGAAAGGACGACGAGGCCTAGCACGCTTACGGCTAGGGCCGCATGCAAAGTGGACTTCATACTTCACCTCGGTCGCACGCCCCAATTGTGGCGGGCTGTGGCGCTGGCCCGCCAAGGATTCGGGCATCTAATCACAGGTTGAACACGGGGTCAATTGGGAAGTTTCTTTCAGATTCATCAAAAAATAAGCCGTCAGCTGAGGGCTGACGGCTCAAAACCTGCCGAGTTTCGCTCGGAGACCGGGTCCAAGATCCGGTCCCACACAAAGCAGTTATTTCTCGTACAACAGGACGCCTTCGGTCTTCTCCGCGTCTACTGGGCGGTAGAAGAGCTTGTTGTCCTCGAGGAAGACCTCGATGAAGGCAGGGCGCGTGGTGATGGTGCCCTGGATCAGCGCCTCCGACAGCGGGTCTTCGATGTACTTTTGCAGCGCGCGGCGTAACGGGCGCGCGCCGTAGCTGCGGTCGGTCAAGGTCTGGTTGAGGATCCACTTCTTGGCATCGTCCGCAACCGTGACCGTGATCGCCTTCTGCGCCAGGTTCTGATTGAGCTGCGTAACCATGAGTTCGAGAATCTGGATCAGGTCGCTCTCGCCCAGGGCCAGGAAGAGAATAATTTCGTCCAGGCGGTTCAAGAACTCAGGGTTGAAGGTGCGCTTGACCTCGCCTTTCACCAGTTCTTCGACCCTCTCGGACACCATGTCTTCCTTCGACGACTGGAAGCCCAAACCTTCGCGCTTCTGCAAATGCCGCGCGCCGATGTTCGAGGTCATGATCAGAATCGTGTTCTTGAAGTCGACCGTGTTGCCGAGGCCATCGGTCAACTGGCCGTCTTCAAAAACCTGCAGCAGGATGTTGAACACATCCGGATGCGCCTTCTCGATTTCGTCGAGCAGGACGACGGAGTACGGGGCACGCTTCACGCGTTCGGTGAGTTGTCCGCCCTCTTCGTAGCCGACATATCCCGGAGGCGAACCGATCAGCTTCGAGACCGAATGCTTCTCCATGAACTCGGACATGTCGAAGCGGACCAGGGCTTTCTCGGTGCCGAACATGAATTGCGCCAGAGTGCGCGCGACTTCCGTCTTGCCGACGCCGGTAGGGCCGAGGAACAGGAACGAGCCGATGGGGCGGTTCGGGTTCTTCAGGCCGGCGCGCGAACGGCGGATGGCTCGAGCCAGAGCGCTGATCGACTTGTCTTGCGAGATGATGCGCTTGTGCAGCTCTTCCTCGATGCGCAGGAGCTTCTGCGTTTCTTCTTCCTTGATCGAGGTGATGGGCACACCGGTCCAGCGCGAAACGACATCTTCGATGTCTTCTCGGTTGACGACGCCGGTGGACGACTCATCCAGGTGATATTTCTCACGCAGAGCGCGCAGGTTCTCGCGCTCCTTGCGCTCTTCATCGGAGTAGAAACGCGCCTTCTCGAACTCGTGGTTCGCGATGGCATTTTCCATGCGGTGCACGATGAACTTGATGCGCTTCTGGACTTCGGTCAGCTCTTCAGGCAACGAAGTCTGGCGCAGTTTCACGCGGGCCCCGGCTTCGTCGACTAAGTCGATGGCTTTGTCCGGAAGGAAGCGGTCCGGAATGTAGCGGTTCGAGTGCGAGACCGCGAAATTGATGGCGTCGTCGGTGTAGGTGACGGCGTGGAATTTTTCGTAGCGATCTTTGATGCCGAACAGAATCTTGATTGCGTCGGTCTCATTCGGCGGCGGAACCTTTACGGCCTGGAAGCGGCGCTCAAGCGAGCGGTCTTTCTCGATCGACTTGCGATATTCGCCGGGAGTGGTGGCACCGATGCACTGGATTTCCCCACGCGATAGAGCAGGCTTCAGGATATTGGCGGCGTCGAGCGAACCTTCCGCCGAGCCTGCACCGACGAGAGTATGCAATTCGTCGATGAAGATGATGGAATTCTGCGACTCCATCAATTCCTTCATGATGGTCTTGAGGCGCTCTTCGAACTGGCCGCGGTACTTGGTGCCGGCAACGATGAGCGAGAGGTCGAGGGCCAGGATGCGCTTGTCGGCTAGGAACGACGGAACCTCGCCGTCGGCGATGCGTTGCGCCAGTCCTTCAACGATGGCGGTCTTGCCCACACCGGGCTCACCGATCAGCACGGGATTGTTCTTGGTGCGGCGGCAGAGGATCTGGATAACGCGGTCGACTTCGCCTTCGCGGCCGACCAGCGGATCGAGCTGGCTGTCCATGGCGGCCTGGGTCAGATCGCGCGAAAATTCTGCCAGCAACGAGCTTTCACGTTGGCGCTGGGGCTGAGCTTTTTCCTGAGAGCTGCGGGCCAGTTCTTCGCGGATGGTGGACAGGCGCAGGCCGCGCTCGTGAAGGATCTCAGCGGCGAAGCACTTCTCTTCTCTCAGTAAACCCAGGAGCAAATGCTCGGTACCGATGTGGCGGTGCGACAGGCGTTCCGCTTCTTCGGCGGCATAGGCGAGAACGCGCTTGCACTCGTTGCTCAGCGGAAGGTCGACCGAGGTCGAAACCTTCTCGCGGATGGTGGTGTGTCCCTCGATCTGCTTGCGGATGGATTCGACCGAGGCATGGGACCGCAGGAAGCGATTGGTCAGGGCTTTGTCTTCTCGCAGGAGTCCGAGGAGCAAGTGCTCCGTCTCGATATAGGGAGACCCGAACTGGCTGGCTTCGTAGCGTGCGAAAAAAATGACGCGCCTGGCTTTCTCCGTATAGCGTTCAAACATAATGCCCCTTCCCCCTGACCTTCCCTGGTCGAGAAGAACCTTGCTCGCCCGACCTATCCGAACCCGATCCCTAAATCCTACTCACCTTATTCTATCCCTACATTATGCAATCAAAGGGCCCCAAAACTAAAGTACTGAAACGATTTTACAAACCTTTGATCACGTTACCGAAGGAGCGGTTGTCCAGCCCTCCGGCGAGGAACCTCTTGCGTCAAGTTCTTGCACTTTGTCTTACTAATCTTGCCGTCAAGCCTCAGGGGCTAAAGCCCGCAACATCCTTGACCGTCTAAAGCGGCTCTGAAGGGCCGCTCTTGCACCTCGCTCACGCCGGCAACGACTCGGGGGCAATCTCTTCCACGCACCCTTTCTGCAACCTCAATACGCGATGGCAGCGCCGGGCGAAGGACAAGTTATGCGTAGCAATGAGGGAGGTGAGTTGGTGCTCGCGATGTAAACGCGCAATCAAGTCGAAAACTGCTTCCGCTGTCCGACCGTCAAGATCTCCTGTCGGCTCATCCGCCAGCAACAGCTTGGGACGGGTGATAAGCGCGCGAGCCAGAGCCACCCGCTGCTGCTCTCCGCCCGAAAGCTCGCCTGAGCGATGATGCGCGCGTTGCTCCAAATCAACCTCACGCAGCCAGCGTGATGCTTCTGGCTCGGCCTGTTGCCACGTCTGCCCGCGAAGCAGTAAGGGCATAGCAACGTTCTCTGCCGCCGTGAACTCCGGCAACAGGTAGTGGAACTGCCAGACGAAGCCAGTCTCCCGATTCCGAAAGTCTGCGGCCGAGTCGTGCGATAGAGAATTCAATCGCAAGTTGGCGCAGTATACGTCACCTGCGGAAGCACGATCAAGAGCGCTCAGGATGTGCAATAAGGTACTCTTCCCTGCTCCGGATTCTCCCACAATGGCGAGCATTTCTCCTTGCTTTACATCAAACGACAGTTTCTCAAAGAGCACCAGATCCGATTCACCCGACCGGAAAACCTTTCTCAGGCCTTCCACACGAAGCATCGAGTCTTGTTCCGTTAGATGCAAGCTGTGTCCCTTTCGTTCCAAGGGCTAAAGTGCGGAAGATCGCGACCTACTGTTGGGCCCGTATCCGCCAGCCGTTGTCCTTAGATTAGTGCGTACCGCGATCAAATCGTTTCTCGCTTGCCGATTCCAGAACCCGTGATTCCAAAAACTGTACACCCGGGGAAATCGTCGTCATGTGATTAAGATCACGAATGCGGGCCGTGTCCTCAGGGGCTAAAGCCCGCGTCCTCTGCTGCTTGCAGCGTGTCCTTCCCAGACCGGGCCCATCCAGGAACACTCGACCACAGGGCTGAAGCCCTCGCTGATTCCACATGCCTTGCGCGGCCCTCGAAGGGCCGCTCTTCCACGGTCGTGCACGGGCTCGTTGTTTTCCGCAACCTCTGAAGGCGTGCACTTCCCAACCCCTGCCTTGTCCTCGGAAATATGCGTAAATCCGTGACTGAGAAGTTCTCACTCATAACGCAGCGCCTCGGCTGGAAGAATCCGCGATGCCGACCACGAGGGATACAGCGTCGCCACGAACGAAATCAATACCGCGAACAGCGCCACCCACACGCCGTCGATCGCCCGCGGAGCGAATGGCACATAGTCGATCGAGTAGACCTCTGGCGACAGTGTCAGCACGTGGTAATGTCCTCCTGCATACGAGATGGCATAGCCGAGCGCCAGGCCGATCGCGGTGCCGATTGTGCCGATGAGTACGCCTTGGGCAATAAAGAGGTTGCGGACCTGCGCGCGGCGTGTGCCCATCGACATGAGCACGGCAATGTCTTTCGTCTTCTCCATGACCATCATAATGAGAGAGATCAGGATGTTCAGGGCGGCGACGAAGACGATGAGGCCGATGGTGATGAAGGTGACGAGACGCTCCAGACGAAGTGCGTGGAACAGGGCCTTGTTCTGCTCGAGGTAGTTGGTGGCCATGAAACCCTTGCCGGCGGCGGCTTCGAGCTGAGTGGTGACCTGGTCGGCCTTGAAGATGTCGTCGATCTTGAACTCCACGACGGAGATAAGGTCGCCGAGGCCGAACAATTTCTGCGCATCCGACAGGCGTACGAAGGCCCAGCTGGAGTCGTAATCGAAGAAGCCGGAGTTGAAAATGCCGACGACATGGAAGCGGTTGTATTTGGGAACCATGCCGAAGGGCGTCAACTCACCCTGAGGACTGGTTACGAGCACAGTCGATCCGACCGTGGCGCCCAGATTATCGGCCATTTCCTTTCCCAGAACGATGGGAGGCATGGCAGCGACCCGTTGCTGGACACCTTCCAGAGAGTCGGGAGATTGGGCGGTGCTTGTATTGTCGGGTGCCAATTGTGGCTGTGCAGGCGGGTAGGGCTCCTCCTCCAGCGGGGCGGCTGATCCTTGCTTCACGGAATTGAGGAGGTCGCCGACTTTGCGTTCGTATTGCGGGATCATCCCTTTGAGAACTGCTCCGCGTGCCCGCGGTCCACGCGAGATCAGGACTTGTTCAAAGATGGCTGGAGCTGCGGCAACGACATGCGGCTCTTTCGAGAGGCGGTCCATGAGCGCAGGCCAGTTCTGGATGCCATCGTCAGCGACGCGTTGCAGGCTGATGTGCGACGTGGAACCGAGCAGGCGCTGCTGCAGGTCCTGGCGGAAGCCGTTGGTGATGGCCATGGCGACCACCAGCGATGCGACACCGGCGGCGACTCCGACAATGGAGATGCCGGTGATGATCCCGATGAATGCCTGACGGCGTTTGGCGCGCAGGTAGCGGGTCGCGATGAAGAGTTCGAAGCGCATGGGAAGCTATCAGGTGTCAGCTCTCAGCTTTCAGCCAAGTCGGATTATAGCGATAGGGGAGGAAAGGTTGTGGAATGTCCCAGCGCCGGTGTAGTTAGGGGGCGTATTGGATGAACTGGCGCTGCCGTCGAGGGTGCAATATCGGAAAGTCAGCGAGGCGATACATTTTCTGCTCGCTGACACTGATCGTGCCACGGACCGAGCAGCGGCTAAGTTGGTGCTTGCACCGGCCAGCGATTACAGCAAGGCACATCCTCTCGAGAACCGCGAGCTGTTTTTCAAAGTGGTCGGATTTCCTCAGGTTGAACTCCCACGGACATTCGTATGTGCTGGAGATTTTTCCACGTCCAAAGAAGGCGGCATCCAAATCTCCGCTTAAGAATATGGCGCCAAATTCTGCAGACTGCTCATTTCCCCGGCACGAGAGCCATCTCACTGATTTCGTTACGTGGCTGCTTACACTCAACCTGCGCACAACCAGAAGGGAGTGTGGCTGAGATGTCGTCGAATAAGCGTCTTACCTGCCTCTGGACCGCGCCAGAGATGTCTATGGATTTGTTCATTTATGCAGTCTCGGAAGCACGGCTCCGACGCGTAGCTTATATTTCACGTGCTCTTGCCCGAATCTCCTCTCCAACTCGGCATCCTCCGTGCGGATCATGACTGCGCCGGTGACAATTGCAAAGGCGGTCAGCAGCCAGCAGACTGCGAGGCCTGTTCCTACGCTCCATGCAAGCATCTCGCAGAGGTGGCCTAGATAGACGGGATGGCGGACGCGGCAGCGGATTCCCGTCGTGACCAGGCGCTGGTCGTGATTTCCGGCGCGGACCTCGGGCAGGCCACCTAGCTGAGCCCCACTAAAGTGGGCACCAGAGCGGGAGTAGATGAGGATACTTATCGCAAACAGCAGGACAGCCGGAATCCAAGACCAGGGTGTCGAATAGAAGGCTGCGTGGCGCCACGGGCCAGTCAGTGCGCCGATGCCGATCCACATGACGACCCACGCGGGAACCAACACGCGAAAGGGTGAACCCTCCCGTGCGCGCCAGCGATGGGCTCGGGGATGGACCATCAACCAGAACAGGGGAATGGTCGAATAGACGACGCAGGCTAGCCATCCCAGGGTTCGGAGGAAGTACATGGGGTGATTTTACAGGCGGAGTCGACCTTGAAGAATCACGTAGACCCGGACGCATTCGTCCGGCCGCTCGCCTCCGCATCGCGAGGCGGCGAACATTTTCTCGCCGATGTTTGGCGGATTGCCGGCGACCGGAGCCATTGCGCGGACGGCGACCAACATTCGATCGGGGGTGCAGACGCCAGTGGCGGGGATGATCCACGCGCTGACTTTGTTGTGCATTCTGCTGTTTGCGGCAGCACCGGTCAGGGGTGTACCGATGGCGGCTCTGGCGGGGAATTCTGATGGTGGTCGCCTACAACATAGGCGAGTGGCGCGAGATTCCGCAACTGCTGAAGCTGACCAAGACCGACATCAGCATCTGGCTGGTGACCTTTGCGCCGACGGTATTCGCGGATCTGACCGTGCTGTCGAAGCGGGGATGATTCTGGCGGCGCTGCTGTTCATCAGCCGCGTGGCTTCGACAACGACCGTGTCACGAGTGACCGAGGACTACGTGGAAGACGGGCGGCGCGTGCACATTCTGCGGGATAAGGACATTCCTTATTACGCGACGATCTTCCGAATTCACGGGCCGTTTTTGTTCGGAGCGACTGACAAGATTTGGGCGGTTACTGAGAACCTCCATACGCTGCCGCCGGTTGTTATCCTGCGGCTGCGGAACCTGACTGCACGCGATGCTACGGGCCTGTTTGCGATCGAGGAGGTCGCCAGGCAATTGCACGGCAGCAGGCGCAGGTTGATTCTGTGCGGGGCGCGTGAACAGCCTGCACAATTGATTCATCAGGCGGAGCTCGCCGAGGTCATGGGAGAAGAAAACATCTGCGACAACGTGCAGGAAGCGCTGCGGCGGGGGGGAGGGAGTGTACGAGAGGCTGGAGCGGAAGTTTGTGGGGGCGAAGAGCTAGACGGCTGGTCTCAGCTCTCAGGCTTCCCGGCTCGAGAGTAGACGGATTCGTTCAATTGCCTCGCCGGGGATTCAGTGCGCACGCACAACGGTCAAGCCTCACTGCCCTCGCGCCAGAGCACTGGCGTTCTCGCGGTCGAACCGCGAATTTCTAGTTATCGATTCGCTGGACTACCGAGAGAATTTTCCACTCGCCCTCCGCCTTCGACAGCGTGATGTAATCCACCCAACCTGGAGTGATCAGCTTGGCGGAGGCGATGGTTCCCGCCACGTCGAGTACCGTGACTTGTTCCGTGCGCTGCGCTTGGGGTATGTCGGGGACCCCCTGCGACCGTACTTCCTGGACCATCTGCCGACCGGTCTTATCCCTCATCGGAATGTCACCGTGGATCATGTGCTTCAGGTAGTGAGGATGGAGGGTTTGCTCCATGCGGCGGGCATCGCCATTGTAGTAAGCCTCGATGTAGTTGGTGACCGTGGCGCGCACGGCGGATACGTCGGGGTCTGAAGTTTGATTGTCTTGCGCACGGGTTGGGGTGGTGAACGCGAGAAGCACGCACAGGGCGAACGCCGGTACGAGGTTCTTCATGGTGATGGTCTCCGGGGAGGGAGAAGCGATTCGTGCATAGCGATTATGGCTCATTCGCAGGGGGAGGGAAGGACACCAAAGTCCATAGCCGCGGTGAAAGAACAGCCGATAGACGACTTTAATGGACTTACAAGAGGCGGACGACCTCTAAGTCATTGGAAATCTCCGGTAGCCGAAGCAAAACCGTAGCGTAATCCGTAGTGCGGTGCAGCGGTGCAGCCGACAGTGTTCCGCCGGATTGATGCACCGCGAGAGTCGGCGTATCGCGAGTTTCCGCGAGGAATTCTACACAGTTGAAATTGAGCGGCCTCAGCTCTTCGCACTGATCAGCGCCAGAAACTTACTTCCCCAGAGGTCGAGCGGGCTGTGTATGCTCGGAATGACCCTAAGCGAAAACCCTTGGAACTGATAGTCCTCTCCTCCGCGTACGGTAATTGGCTGCTCTTCCGGTACACCATAGGCCCGCATCACGTTTTCGGTACTCTCCGTGCCAATGACTGTGGTGCGAGTTTTGAGAGCGATGTGAGGCACATCCAGGATGTGATCGTAGTGAGTGTGCGTCACGAGAACAAAGTTTGCCCGTTGAATATGCGCGTCGATTGCCGCGATGTCCGGCGTCGCAAGGTCGCCCCACGCGTACGCCCGACGCGCATCTCCTGCAGTGGCGTGTCCCGATCCTCCTCCGGGTGGCGCCGGTCCGTTGATTCGTGACAAATACGGATCGAGCAGAATAGTCGTGGTTCCAGTGGTGATTTCCCATCCCGCCGTTCCGAGGTATTTGAGAACGACTTGACTAGGCTTCACGACATTCTCTTGGTTCCCAACTGCTGAGGCCACGAGCGCAGCCAGCATGAACGCAAAGCAAGTTAGCCGCAATTTCTCACAAAAAAATAAAAAGGCTGTCATTTCGTGGCACAACAGCTATGACAAGTAGAAGTTACGCCAACGAAGGAAGACAGCCTTATGACAACAGAGTGTACCCAAGAACCGATTCCATTTCATCCCTTAAATCAGCGAGAAGTGCGCGGGCAATTTGACGGCGGATCCATCACCAGCGACGCTGGGGGCTTGCTATTGCGGGAAGTGGAGAAGCGGACGAATATCATCGGCCAATTCGCGAGCTGCTTTCGCGATTATCGGGATCCGGAGCTGAGGGAACACGCGGTGACCGAGTTGGTGGCGCAGCGGATTTACGGACTGGCTTTGGGCTATGAGGATTTGAACGATCACGAGGAGTTGCGGCGCGATCCGCTGTTGGCGGTGTTGGTGGAGAAGGAGGATCTGACGGGGAAGGATCGGCGGCGGGTCCGCGATCAAGGCACCGCACTGGCGGGCAAGAGCACTCTGAACCGAATGGAACTGGGGGCGGCGAAGTTAGGGGAAAAGGAGCGCTATAAAAAGATCATCCTGGACGAAGCTGCCGTGGATCGGACGCTGGTGGATATTTTCCTGCAAGCGCATGGCGAAGCCCCGAAAGAGATCGTGTTGGACTTAGATAGCACCGACATTCCCTTGCACGGGGAGCAAGAAGAACGGTTCTTCCACGGCTACTACGGGCATTACTGCTACCTGCCGCTGTACATCGTCTGTGGCGAGTTTGTGTTGTGCGCCCGCTTGCGGCCGTCCAATATCGATGGGGCCAAAGGCAGCGTGGCGGAGGTAGAGCGCATCGTGGGGCAGATCCGGCAAGCGTGGCCGCAAGTCCGGATCATTGTGCGCGGCGATTCGGGTTTTTGTCGGGACGAGCTGCTGAGTTGGTGCGAAGAAAATGGGGTGGATTATGTGGTGGGCTTGGCGCAAAATGCCCGCCTGCTACGGGAGATCGTGGCGGCCGGGGCACAAGCGGCGGCCCAATTTCAGCAGACCGGAAAAGCGGCACGAGTCTTCACCGAGTTCGTCTATCAGACCAGAAACAGTTGGTCGCGAGCCCGCCGGGTGATCGCCAAAGCAGAACACCTGGAGAAAGGGGCCAATCCACGCTTCGTGGTCACCTCGCTGAGCTCGCAAGAAACCACCTTCCCCGCCCCGTCCCGCTGGGGGGCGCAGAGCTTGTATGAGGAGTTGTACTGCGCCCGTGGGGACATGGAGAACCGGATCAAGCTGCGACCTGGAAAGCTGCTGGACATGATTGTTTGAGAAAGGAGGAAACGATCAAACCGTGCATCCCATTGCACGTAGCCTACGTCTGCGAACTGCAGGCTGTTGAAGATGATTGTCTGACTGGAGGTGAAACCATAGATCAGACCTGGTCTCCCATGGCCAGTACGCTAGGTGCTACGGCGGGGCGGCAACAATCCGTCTAAAGCGCACCGACAATGAA
>DATDGW010000023.1:0-2168 GCA_036521895.1 Candidatus Sulfotelmatobacter sp.
GCGCACCGTCTCGGCGCGATCGCCGCCGCCATCGTGCAGCAACACGATGTTGCCGCAGCGCAGATTCTCCTGCCGGCATGGCGGCAGGTGCGATAGCACGTATGCAGAAATCTTCTCCGCCGATGGATTGTCGCTCCAGTCGTTCGGATCGATCCGATTCCCCACCGTTATGTAGCCCATCTCCTGCGGAATCTCGAGCGGGCGCACCTGGTCGGCCGTGTCGGGCTCTTCATCAATCGCGTAAGGCGGCCGCATCAGAGTCGTGCGAATGCCCACCAGGCTGGCAAAGAGGCGCTCCGTGAGATTCAGTTCCACCTTCATGTAAGCGGTCGAAATGTTGCTGACATCGGGATGCGTGAAGGTGTGGTTCCCGATGGTGTGGCCTTCGTTGTAAATCCGTTTCGCGATGCCGGAAAACTTGTCCGTCTGGATCCCGATCAAGAAGAACGTGGCGGTCGCGTTCTTCTCCTTGAGCACATCGAGAATCTTCGGAGTCCACTCGGGGTCGGGGCCGTCGTCGAACGTGAGCGCAACTTTGTTTGGGCTGTAGCCATAGCGTCCCACCCGGTAGGGTTCCGGCAATGTCTGGAAAACCTCATCCGTGATCAGATGGCTGTTCGCATCGATGGTCAGATCGCGGGTGCCATGGGCGGGTTTGTCTTCGATGCGCAGGATTTCGCCCTGGCCCTCCATGTCCACCTCAGCGCCTGGCGGAACATCCTTCAGTTTGTCAGTGGCGCCCGCGTCTCCGGGAACGTCCCACACGCGCCACAGCGAGCGGTCCTCGCTCCCCAGTCGCCATAGCGCGAAGGTCTGGATGCCGAGATTCTGCGCCGCCCGCATTTGGTTCAGCGCCGTCACCGCGTCGAGGAACCAGATGTCATGCCGGAAACTGTGCTCATCAAGGTAGCTGAAGTGCGGATTCATGGCGTCATCGTCGAAGTTGACGTCTTCTTCGGAATCGCGCGCGGCCAGCCACGCATCCTGCACGCTAACAGTAGAGTCGTGCACGTCCGGAGGCAGCTTGCCTTTCTTCGGCTTCAGAACCCAGTCATAACCATAGTTGGCGATGGCACAGATGATCTTTTCCTGCGGAATAACGCTCTTGGCAAACGTCAGGTTCTGCACAAACCAGTCTTGCGAACTAACAGGTCCGGATTCGGCGCCGGGATAGTGCTCGTCGTAATTCATGAGTACGACGCCATCGACCGCCGCGGCGATCGACGCATAATCGTATTCGTTGTTGTGGGCCTGGACGAAAACGTAGAGTTTCATGCCGCGCCCGTGCAGATCGCCCGACAACTCCTGCAGCAGCGCAACATAGCCTTTTTGTGCACTCTCAGGGAACGACTCGAAGTCGATCATCAGGCCCCGATAGTGCCCGGACGAGAGGAACTGCGAGGCTTGCTGCCGAAACAGCGCCCGCGCACCAGGATTATTCAGAAAACCGCCGATGTCTCCCACGAAGTTCGCGCCGTCGGAATTGTTCACCATGGGGAAGACTTCCATCTGCGGGTCTTCCGCCTTCAGAAACGGCATCACGCGGTCGTCGACCGGCAGCACGGTGCTGCCCTCCACGACATCGAAATACTTATTGGTCTGATCGTCGACGCCCTGCAGTCGTCCATCAGCCGTGAGAACGTGCAGCCAATCGGGATACAGAATGTCGATCTGATGAGCGTAGGCGCGCAGCGACGAGAAACTGGCCGCATCCCAGGGCACATAAAAGGCGGCGCGAATTCCTTCGCTCTGATTCAGCTTGACCTGCGATGCCGCCAGCTTCGACTTGCGGTGAGAGCGCGCCGCCTGTTTCTTTTGGCGATCGCGGGCCTTGTCCTTCTCACTCTCCTTCAACGCCTTGAATGCGCGTTTTTGGGGTGAGAAAAGCAGTTCCGGCAGCGGCTCGTCGCGCAGCGCCGTGTAGACGAAGAAAATCACCAGTGCGGAGACAACTACGGCCGTAACATCGACCAGGCGCCGCAGGCGTTTCCACCGGGCGCGTTGCGGATCATAGAAGACAGGCTGAGCCATGGGTGAGTAACTGTTCATCGTATGCCGCGGACGGCACACGGTCAATTCTCGGCGAGGCAGGGTGAGATTTAACTGCTCTGCATCCTAAGATGCAATTTCCCGGCTCCGGGATTGCCGCAAACGCGCTATCATTCGCC
>DATDGW010000024.1:0-1963 GCA_036521895.1 Candidatus Sulfotelmatobacter sp.
GATCGAGCGCTGGTTTGGCGAGTTGACCAGGCAGCGAATCCGGCGCGGCTGCTTTCGCAGCGTGGAAGATCTCCAGCAGGCGATCACGGAGTTTCTGGCCGCTTGCAATGAGAATCCGAAACCCTTTGTCTGGACCGCCACCGTGGAATCGATCGTGGAAAAGCTATCGCGCTGTCGTCAAACTCTGGAACAGATACGGCTCGGCTGTACCCGACCCCGACGGCGCAAACCAAAACGCTGAGTTGGCCAGTTATTTATCAGACGGTACACTAGTACTACTACGTTAAGTTATTGACATGAGAATTTGCGAGTGCTACCGTCGCGAATATGACCGACGCCCAGGTCGAGAAGTGCCGAAAGCGTTTGGAACAGTTTCTGGCGGATCTGTTGGAGCCGCTGGGCCGCAGGGAACGAAAGCACTGGAGTGAAGTGTATGTTCGCGGGCTGTTGTTGGACGGCGAGCGAAAGTCGATAGAGCCACTGGCCGCGCGCGTGCCCGACGGAAATGTGCAAGCGATGCAACAGTTGGTGGGTCAGAGTCCGTGGGAATGGTGGCCGATATGGGAGTTGCTGGGGAAACGAATGACGGCGGAATTAGAGCCGGACTCGGCGTGGGTGATCGACGACACCGGCTTTGCCAAGCAAGGGGAGCATTCGGTGGGAGTGGAGCGGCAATATTCCGGGACGTTGGGCAAAGTCGGCAACTGCCAAGTTGCCGTGAGCGTGCACCATGTGGGCGAGCAAGGACACGCCATTCTGGGTTGGCGCCTCTATCTGCCAGAGAGTTGGGCGAAGGATCAGCAACGGCGAGAGGAGGCGGGGATCCCCCGCGAGGTGACCTTCCAGACGAAGTGGCAATTGGGTCTGGACATTATTGATCAGGTCCGTGGCTGGGGCCTTGCCGATCAGATTGTGTTGAGCGATGCGGCCTACGGAGACGCTACCGAGTTTCGCGACGGGCTGGAAACTCGCGGCCTTCCTTATATTGTGGGAATCTCCTCGAGCTTGGGAGTATGGACCGAGCCGCCGACGGCGGCGGTTCCAGCACATCACTCGGGTCGAGGTGCCCCGGCCACGCGCCACGACTATGGCAAGCAGCGTCCGATGTCGGTGCTCGAGGCGGCTCGGAAAACAAAAGGGTGGAAGGTCGTTCGCTGGCGGCAAGGCACGAAGGGATGGTTGGAGTCGCGCTTCGTGGCGATGCGGGTACAGCCATCGCATGGATTCGTCCGCGGAGAACCGCCCCATAAAAAATTATGGTTGCTGGTGGAATGGCCCGAGTCCGAGAAAGAACCCATCAAATACTTCTTCTGCGACTTGCCAGAAACCTATACCCTTCGCCGGTTGGTGCGTGTGGCGAAGTGTCGATGGAAAATCGAGCAGGACTATCAGCAACTGAAGGAAGAACTTGGACTGGATCACTACGAAGGACGCAGCTGGATCGGCTGGCATCATCACACCACGCTCGTTATGATGGCGCATGCGTTCCTAACTCTAGAAACTCTTCGGCGAAAAAAAAACTTCTGGGTGGACCCTGCCACAGACGCGCCGTGAGATTCAGTACCTACTGATTACCTGGAGCGGCTTCTGCGTCTACTGCGGAAGCAAGATCGAGCGCTCGCGCGCTCCTTGATACTTAACGTAGTAGTACTAGCTTCTAGCTTTTCAATTTGCGTTCCTGCGAGGTTCGCGCCAGCAGGCTTGTACGCACGAACTCTGCGATCTCTCCCGTTACGTAGGTCGGCGGGGTAATGCGGAAAATCGGGCGATCGGATACCGGCTTCAGGGAAACTGACTGCCAGGCGGGGCCATCCGGGGCTTGGTGCCAGATTACGGCGCTGGCGCGGTCCAGAAACTCGCGGGCTGAATTCTTGAAATCTTCCGTCGAGGGATCGAGCACTGTCAGGTAGAGATCTGGGCGCAAGAACTTCAAGACGCTGTTCGATTCGATGATCACGTTGCG
>DATDGW010000025.1:0-4419 GCA_036521895.1 Candidatus Sulfotelmatobacter sp.
AATGAGCCGAAGCGGCGGTAACTTGCCGGCACTGGCAAGGTGACGAAGTCCGCGGGAAACGGGGCTTGCGGCGAAGCGATTACGCCAAGATGAGCCTCCAGGCTGAGCATGGGACGGTTGAGGAACACGAATCTGTTGAAACGCATCTGAGGGTTGAAACGTCACCCCTGCCTACATCGCTTAATAGGCAGGACGCGAATTGTCGTCGAGCATCTGCAGCGTTCAATCGACGACACGAATGCCGACTGGATACGTAGGCCGGTCATCAGGGAGCCATGGGGAGCGCGCAGCTAGACCGTGGTGTTTGCGACGACTTGCGGCAAGCAAGGAGAAAGACTGCGACAGGCAACCTCGCCCATGTGATGAGTCCAGCATGTGAACTGGGGAAGGTTTGCACAGATGTCAAGGGAGTGTGTCCCCCGATGATGTGCAGGCTGACGGAGCCTCCGTAGTAGTCCGAGGCCGGGAAATCCGGCCACATGGCGAAGGGAGGCAGTTGAAGTGGTTTGCTTGGTTAATTAACTGACTAGAGTGAGGTGAAGACCTTTGATAATCAGTGAAATGCAAAGCAAGCTGGCGACATGGTCGACGGAGAACAAAGAACGCAAGTTCGATCGCCTCCTGAGACTGATTGCCGACAGGAACTGGCTGAGTGAAGCGGCGCGCATCACGCTGGCATCCAGCGGAGCACGCACGCCGGGGGTTGACGGCGTCGACAAACGCATGATGGAAGCGAACCTCCAGCATGAACTGGCGACTATACGCGAGAAGTTGTTAGCGGGTTCGTATCATCCGCTACCGGCGCGTCGCGTTTACATACCGAAAACAAACGGAAAACTCAGGCCACTTGGTATCCCGAGTCTTCGGGATAGAGTTGTGGAACGTGCAATGCTGATGGCGATGGAACCGATATGGGAGAGCGATTTCCACTCGGCCTCCTATGGCTTTCGGCCTGCACGTAGCGTACACCACGCGATTCGCATGGTGAAGCTTCAGCTACAAGACGGAGGTGAACACGGTACTGCTGGGCGCTGGATTATAGAAGGCGACCTTGCCAGCTACTTCGACACTGTTCATCATCGCCTATTGATGAAGGGAATCCGTAAGCGGGTTGCCGATCAGCGATTCCTTGCCTTGCTCTGGAAGTTCATCAAGGCGGGTTGTGTTGATCGTGGTCTGTTTCGCGCCTCAAGCGAAGGTGTTCCTCAAGGTGGTGTGAGCACGCCCCTTACACAAAAGGTAATTTTGAGTTTGACCGGACTGTGACGGGGTGGCGGACAAGATACTTGGTGCTTGATTTGCGACTTAAGAGGTAATACGTTTATGACAGATGACGCGATCGACCAAGGCGGACAAGGCTCGTCAGCTGAACGTCGCGTTCGCCTTGCTCCGAGACGGGGTTTCGTTGCTCGAGGCCACGCAACGGCTATCGCGAGAGTTCGACCTGTCCGAACGTCAAGCTTACCGCTACCTGGAGAAAGCAGCTCATTTGGAGGGGCCCGTCGAAGTTTGCGAGGCTACGGTGCCCATCACTCTCAAGCTTCCAGTGGGAACAGCGCGCCTTCTCCGGGCATACGCGAAGAGCAGTGGTCTGACAATCGGGGCGATTGTGACACGCGCATTGGCTGCGTTTCTTGGTTCTCAGAGAAGGCATGGCTGAGCCGCGCGCCAGACACGGCCCACTTCAAGTCCACATCGACTATGTGTTTGATCGCCTGCACGATTCGAAGCTCGCGCAGGCTTACGACCTTCTGGTGCCATGTCGCGAACGCCCCGTCGGCGTGCGCGTGAAGGAGTTCGACGATGAGGATGGCGGCAATCTACGCAAGAGTTTCGTCCGAGCAGCAACGCGAGGAGAACACGATAGCGAGCCAGACGGCGGCGCTGATCGAGTTCGCCAAGAGCCACGATCTGGAGGTTCCCGGAGAGTGGGTCTTCGAAGATGAAGGCTATAGCGGAGCGACGCTGGAGCGGCCGGGCTTGGAGCGCGTGCGCGACCTCGCCGCCGAAGGGCAGATCCAGGTTATGCTCGCGTATTCGCCAGACCGCTTGAGCCGCAAGTACGCGTATCAGATTCTGCTCATCGAGGAATTCACTCGCCACGGGGTCGAGACGGTGTTCGTGAAGTCGCCACAAGGCGACAGCGCGGAAGATCAACTCCTGGTTCAGTTCCAGGGCATGATCGCGGAGTATGAACGAGCGCAGATCCTGGAACGCTCGCGTCGCGGTAAGCGACACCGGGCACAATCGGGCGAGGTGAGCGTGATGAGCAATGCTCCCTATGGCTATCGTTATATCCGCAAAACCGACGAAGCACCCGCTGCGTTCATGATCGATGAAGCCGAGGCGCGCGTAGTGCGGCGCGTCTATGAGATGTACACAGTCCAGGGACTCAGCATCGGTGAGATCACGCGGCAGCTCAACTCCGAAGGCGTCCCGACTCGCAAGGTAAGTGCTCGCTGGGAGCGCTCGGTGGTCTGGGGTGTGCTGCGCAACCCCACCTATCGCGGCGCCGCCTGCTTCGGCAAGACCCGCATCTCTGCGCGAACACGGGTTATGCGCCCACAGCGTCGGCGGGGTGTAACCACGCCCGGTACGACAGCAGGCCACGAACGCCCGCGCGAAGAGTGGATTGAGATTCCCGTGCCAGCCCTGGTGGCGGAAGATAGCTTCGCCCGTGCCCAAGAGCTTCTCCAGCAGAACAAGATTCGATCGCGCCGGCGTACCATCGCACCAAGTATCGTGCAGGGGCTGGTTAGCTGTGCCAAGTGTGGCTACGCCTTCTCGCGAACATCGACGCAAACGACGGCACGTAAGATTCACTACTACAAGTGCATTGGCTCTGAGGGCTGGCGCAAACTCGGCGGCCCAGTTTGCGACAACGGTCGCTTCGTCCGACAAGAGCTCCTCGATCAGATCGTCTGGGCTGAGGTGATCCGCCTGCTGGAAGAGCCAGCTCTGATCCAGCAGGAGCTTGATCGTCGACTGGTAGCAGCGCGTGCCTCTGATCCAACCAGAAAACGTGAGCAAAGTCTGCAGAGGGAGTCGACCCATGTCGACAAAAATATCGAACGGCTGCTCAACGCCTATCAGGAAGGACTCGTGTCGATCGAGCAGTTGCGTGAACGCATGCCTGTGCTGCGTCAGCGACAACAGACATTCCGCGCCGAGTTGCAGGCCATCGCCGACCAGATCAACGATCGCGCTAAATTCATGCGCTTGGCTGAAACCCTCACCGCATTCCTTGCTCGGTTGCGCAGCGCCGCTGAAACGCTTAGTGTCATCGAACGCCAGAGAATCGTGCGGCTCGTGGTCAAAGACGTTCTGGTCGGCGAAGATACCATTACCATTCGTCACAGCATTCCGATTCCTTCGCGTCCTCCCCAAAACGGAGGGCCGGAGTCTGCTGACGGTCTAAATTACCTTTTGTGTAAGGGGCGTGATTTCACCCCTATTATCCAACATCATGCTGCATGAATTCGATGCTTGGATGGAGAAGAACTTCCTGAACAAGAAGGTGCGCAAGGATCGGTGGGCGTGGAACTTCGCGATTCTCAAACAGCGTCCGATTACTGTACGAGAACAACGGCAATGGAAACCTGCAATCTCTTACTGCCGATACGCGGATGATTTTGTGATCGTTGTCAAAGGAACGCGAAAGCACGCGGAAGCAGTACGCGAGGCATGCAGAGAGTTCCTTGAAGACGAGCTGAAGCTCACATTAAATATGGAGAAGACCCATATCACGCATGTGAACGATGGCTTCGTGTTCCTCGGTCATCGTGTTATTCGCAAACGCGGGCCACGCGGCAGCATGCGGCCTGTAACAACTATCCCCTGGGAGAAATATCGCGGCTTCGCCAAGCGGCTGGTTAAGCAACTGTCGGGCAATTACAGCATGAATCGGATGGATCTGTTGGAGAGTCTCAACCGGCAACTCGCCGGATGGGCGGCTTTCTATCAATACACCGACTTCACAGCAACTGTGTTTAGAAAGGTGGACCGTACGGTCTTTTGGAAGCTTGGTTATTGGCTTGCGCGTAAGTATCGGCGTGGCTTCAGGTCGCTGATGCGTGACCATGTCCGGTCTCCAGAGGCGGGACGTGCCAAGACATGGGTGCTGACAGGACAAAATAGTCGGGGGTTCTGTAGAGAGGTAGCGCTTGGGCGTCTCGCCACCAGCCGCAAGGGGCGTTTCACTTGGCGCACGCCATCAGAAAACCCGTACATCCTGCGCGATGAAACACGCAAAACTATCGAATCGCGTTACGCTGATGTCAGCTTTGCTATGAGCAACACTTGAACAGAGAGCCGGATGCGCTGAGAGGTGCATGTCCGGTTTGGGGAGGAGAGACAGGGAAATAGTTCGACTACGCTCTGTCTCTTACTCCACTTCGCGTGAAGGGTCGCTGGTGCTAC
>DATDGW010000026.1:0-1691 GCA_036521895.1 Candidatus Sulfotelmatobacter sp.
GCATCCAGGACGAAGTATGCGCCGCGGTAGCGGAGGCGCTCCACGTTCGCCTCGCGGTTCAGGTTCGAGAAAAACGCCCAACCGACATGAGAGCGTACGTGCAGTACTTGAAGGGGGCACACCTTCTTAAGAAGCGTCGGCCCGACGATGTGCGGCGCGCTTTCGAGTACTTTCTCGAGGCAATCCGGCTGGACCCGAGTTTCGCCGAGCCTTATTACGGCGCGGCGATGTTTTACAACGTGAGCGCAGCGTATGGCGCGTTGCCTCCCCTCAGTGCGCTTCCTCAGGCGGAAGACTTGTTGTCGAAGGGGCTGACGCTGGATGAGAATTCAACCAGCCTCCACAGCACCTTGGGAATGCTCCGAGTTTTTCAGTGGCGCTGGGCCGAGGCCGAACAGGCGTACAAGCGAGCAATCAGCCTGGAGCCTAGGAATGCGTTTCCGCACATGGCGTACCCCATTCTTTGCAGTTTCCTTGGCCGGCATGAGGAAGCCTTGTTCCATGCCGTCACCGCGGTCGAACTCGAGCCACTGGATTTGATGACGAATTTCCGTCTGCTGCAGGCCAACTATTATTCGCGCCGCTATGACGAGGCGGTCCGCACCGGCCGTATCGCTCTCGAACTGACGCCAGACTCGCCCTACACCTGTTTCTACCTAGCCTTGTCTTTGGCAGCGCTGGGCCTAAAGGACGAAGCTTGGGGCACGGCCAACACGGGCAGAAAGCTCAACGGTGGGCTGCCCCTGGGCGAGGGCTACTTTGGTTATGTTGCCGGAGTGCTGGGACAAACGTCCGAAGCCCGCAGCGTGGTCCGGGACCTGCGGGCCCGTCGCGAAGCAGGTTACGGCCCAGCGGTGCCCATTGCATGGACCTATCTCGGGTTGGGCGAAACAGCCGCTGGCCTCCAATGGCTGGAGACAGCTCTGACCGAACACGATCCGTTCCTGGGATCAGCAATGGTATTCCCCGCTTACGATGCGATCCGCGATCAACCAAGATTCAGACGACTGGCGCAGCAACTCAGACTTTCGACCTAGCGGAGATTCCCGTCCACGCACAATGTGCGCGAACATTTTAGGTCGAGAGCGACGCCAGTCTCATCGGGGCCCGGTTTGACAAGTGTAGGGTTCATCGGCACGTGCCTGAAACGCGGTAATCGAATCGCTCTCTCTCCGCCAGTTCCTACAGCCGCAACTTTGGACTAAGAGTTCAACGCAGCCAGCAGGAGAACCAAAGGCGCGTTCCAATTGATCGCAATCTCATTCATGGAATAAGCCGCCTGACTGTCTTTGTACATCTGCATCGGCGGACCCTGGGGCAGCAACCCCGCAACAGGGTCAGAGGGATGCGCATTGGGCCCGCCTGAGAGCAGTCCAGGCCATGGGGCGGCGACGTTGTCGGCGCCGCTTGGCCGATGGTGGGGATGCTGGAATGCCCTCGTCCCTAACTGCGTCACCCAGGACAAGTCCCAGCAATTGCGGCCCATCAAATAGTGCAGATTCTCCGCGGCTATCTGGCGGTACTCGTCCTTGTTCTGCAACCGATCGGCGACGATCAGTAGCAGCGACTGATTGCCTGCGACTCCATTCGAGCCCCAGATATAGTCCGCCAGCGATAGCGTGTTCCCATAACCATTCTGCCGGCTGTTGTGAACCAACGCGTCCGCCTCCCGCGCGCTGGATTCATGAATC
>DATDGW010000027.1:0-6831 GCA_036521895.1 Candidatus Sulfotelmatobacter sp.
GGCGTTTGGCGAAATGGGGGAGACCGTGCTGTTGGGCAGCCAGCGCGTCGAACCAACACAACTTGTCATGAGTGGATACCCCTTTCGTTTCGGCACACTGAGAGCGTCGCTGGAGAATCTTCTCAAGGATTAGGGACTCACCACCGCTTGTGATGCTAATCACAGACCTCCCGTCGCTGCCGAGTCAGCCGGTAGCCGACTGGGACGAAATTGCGCCCGCTCAGCAATCCCCGGCTTCGATCGCGCAGAAGCCGGGGGAGCGTTCTTTCGGCATGCACGATCACTCCTGCTGTCCGGGCGTTCATTCGAGATTTGTCCTGCCTGTGGCGGTCATTCCTTCCCTGCCGACGTGCCTTGTGAAGCGCACCCACACGGCGTGAAACAAGCGCCGCAAAGTCAGCCGGCGCCGCCTGCCGCGAGCACCTGTGTGCGACCCGGTTCGGAAGGCGTACTCGTGGTGATGGCGGAGCCGCACCGCGACGCTCCAACCCGCGCCACCATCGGGGCTACCGGCAACATTCCCCTTCAGCCGTACTCAGTACGAAGCACGGTTCTTCGCATCTGAGTCCTTCCCTGGCGCCAAAGGCGCAACCACCTTTCTAGGAAGCACACGCTCCAGCTCGTGGACGTCTGCAAGCTCTGGCATCGGGCGAGAGCCCGCAACTGCGATTCATACAAATGAGGAGAGTTCCATCGTGCGATACAAAATGTTTGCCTTAATCCTGGCCCTGACCGTCGCCACGCGGGCCCAGACTTCAACCCGAACCACACCTGCCACACCGCAGCAAAGCACGGTTCCAGCGGACAAGCAATGTGCGACAAGATGGCCGTCGTTGACTCGAAGGATGCGCACTCGTGCCGTGCACACCATGACATGAAGAGCGACAGGAAGGCCGAGCAGGGCAAGGAAACGGCTTCCTGCTGCTCTAGAAAGGACATGAAGTCGAGCGATGGCAAGAATGCCATGTCCTGCTTGAAGGGCGACAAAGACAAGACCGTTGCGTCCTTCTGCAAAGATGGTTGCGGCAAAGACAGCGGCGCGAAGGACAAGACTGCGGCGGCGTGCTGCGGGGGAAAGTGCGCGAAAGACGGCGAGAAGAGCTGCTGCTCTGGGATGAAGAGCGAGAAGACAGCCAAGCGTTGCTGCGCGAAAGAAACGCACCGCTAGGGTGAAAACAATCTAGCAGGCCCCGGCGACTCTCGCTGGGGCTTTTTTTCATGAGGGCGTTCCGCCCTCACCCCCGAGAGCAAGATGGCTTCACCGCAGGCTCTCGCCATCGCCGACTGGACGCCAGCGCTACCTGGCCGGCAAAGCGCAGACCGCGCCTTCGGTGAAGTTTTCACCTTCGATTCCGAAGGCGTGATCGAAGCGAGCGCGGTAGTTCTCCCACGCGATTCCAGAGGTGAGTTCCACGAGCTCGGCTGCGCTGAACTTTTCCCGCAACTTGGCAAACAAGGCGTCGGGGACTTCGACCGGAGTCCGCGTCATCGCGTCGGCGTACTCAAGGACCAGCCTCTCCAGTTCAGAGAAATTGAAATCCGTGCGGTAGTTATTGAGATTCGCGATTTGCTCCGCGGTGATGCCGCTTGCCCTGCCCACGGCAGAGCCGATGTCGATTCAAAATGGACACCCGACGAGCGTGGCCACGCGCAGCTCGGCGAGTCCCTTGAGCTTGGGGTCGATGAGCTTGCTGCTGGCCTGGGATTGCTCCATCTGAACGTATCCCCAAAAGATTTTGGCGTGATGAGCGGTCACCTGAACGGGCATGATGAGCCGGCCAAGCCTGCGCTGCGTGAGAGAGTAGACGATTCCTACAAAGAGTCGGCGGAGCGGACCGCCCTGGTTGCGGGGAGCGCCGGGAATACGCGCCATGAGGACCTCCTTACGAATCTAGATCGGTGCGGGTCGTCGCTCTCATCTCGTCGTGCAGCTTCTGCAGGAGCTGGGCGCGCTGCTCGGTACCCAACTCGCGCTGCAGTTCCTCGAGCGCCAGCGCCACGATGTGGTAGTGGTGTGCCCCGGCGAACTTGGGATCGGCCGTGATGCTCAGCCAGAGCCGGTGCATGAGTTCGACATCCTGCGGGCGCATGCGCGGAGCATGCGGTCCAAGCGCAAATTCGCGGATGGTCCCGTCCGGAGCGCACACTTCCAGATTCAGCCGCGGACGCGGCTCGGGCAGGCGCTCCCAGGCATCGCCCGTCAGCTTGGCCTGCTCATCGGCCGTGAGCTTATTGGAAAGCCCGCAGATGACGCGGCTGGAATCGAGGCGCTGCGCCGTCACCATGATCGCCTCGAACACATCCGTCGCAGGCACCACGAGCAGCGAGATGGGTTTTCCTTCCTTTTCGGCCACAGCCACGGCCGCCGTGAAAAGCTCCTGCTCGTAGTGGTCGAATACCTGGCTCGCTTCAAACACCGAGCTGCCGCTGAAACTATGTTCGCGATGATACAAGCGGGCGCTCATCACCACCACATCTTGCTTGATGGTGTTGGTGTGGCTGAGGATGTGCCGCAGGTAGTAGAGATTTCGCGGGTCGCGCACCGCCACCAGGACATTTCCGGGACGCACACCCATGGCGCCGCTGCCCAGTTCCTGATTGCCGTAAACCCGGAACTGGTCGAGTTGCTCGGGCTTGCCGTGGCGCTCCTTGGTGACATGGTGCTCGGAGATTGTGAAGATGGTGAAGAAGACTCCGCTGAAAATTAATCCGGCAATGGTGGCCTCGTACTTGGTAAACAGGTTGACTATGGCGGTAATGAACAGCACGCCGGAGATAAGAATTAGGCCAACCGGAATCTCCGTCTTTCCGATGTGCAGATTCCCGGGCACCTTCCATGCCCGGTTGCCGGGCTCGGTGAAGCGCAACACGAGCACGGCCAGGGATTTCATGGTGAAGCTCCAGATCACTCCGAAGGCATACAGTGCGGCCAGGACGTACACATTCCCCAAGCTGAGGAAGACGGTCAGCAACTGCATGCACACGATCAAATTGATGATCCGATAGCTGGTGCCATAGCGGTGGTGCGGCTTCTGAAACCAGTCCGTGAGGACGCCATCTTCGGCCACGCGGTTCAGCACGCCATTCGCGCCCACGATGGAAGTGTTCTGCGCGCCCGCGAGAATCAGCACGCCTACCAGCACGACAAAGCCGTGGAACAGCAACTTGAGGCTGGTCGGCCCCACCAAGTACATAGCGATGCCGCCAATGAGATTGGCGAAGTAATCCGGGCGAACGCGATCCGGAATGATCATCACCGCGAAGAACGAAACCAGCGAGGTGAACAACAGGCTGTAGATGAAAATCACCAACCCGGTTTTCTCCAGGTTCTTCAACTTGGGATGTTCGATTTCGCGGTTGACCTGGGCCAGTGTTTCCTCGCCGCTCATGGCCAGCACCGAGTGGCCGAAGCCGACGAAAAGGATGATCCACGTAATGTGGCGGAACCAGGTTCCGTCGAGCCAGCCGAGCGATTCCTTGTTGAGCGGAACCACCCCGGCGTGCAACGGACTCGGCGGCAACTGAACCGGCGCCCGCAAGACCGTGATCGTGCACCACAGGATTAGGATCACAACCATGACGGTGGTGATCGCCATAATCTGCAGCGCCTTTTGGCTGGACTCGTGGATGCCCTGCGTGTTCTTCCACCAGAAGTAGACGACGATCATGATCGCCAGTCCGGCTGCGAAGTGGTCATCGGAAAACCGCAGATCACGATGCAGAAACTGCAGTCCAAGGTCCTTGATGAATCCTGCTAGGTACTGCCCCGCAGAAACCGCGCTGATCGGACCGGTGAGGACGTAGTCGAAGAGCAGCGCCGAAACCGAGAACTTGGCGAGCGTTCCGCCCATCGCCTCTTTGACGACGCGGTAGACGCCGCCGCGGACAAACATGCTGCTGGACTCGATGTAGAGCGCCCGCACCGCGTAGCTGAACAGCATGACCGCGAGGATGAACCAGGGCGCGCTCTTGCCGATGACCTTCTCCGCGTCGCCGCCGGCGTAATAGGCGGAGGAAGCCAGATCCGACAGAACGATGGCGGAGGCGCGCCAGAACGAAATGAAGGTCAACATCACCGTGGTGGCGACGAAGACCTTTACTGCCGGTTTTGTACGCTCAGGGGTTGTGGCCATGCTTGCGATGAATGGCGGAGACCGCAATTCGATGAACCCATTGAAGATAGCACAGGGAGGGGGCGCACCGTTCGCTTCCACCCAGTCCAATCTCCAATCTCTCGAAGTCGCCGCACAGGACTTTCACTTCGGATCGGGGGATCGGTTTGCCTTCTGTTGCGCAATCCATTTGTCGGTGCGGGCATCGAGCAGATCGAGGGGCAGAGTGCCCCCGTCGAGCATCTCGTCGTGGAACTTGCGGAGATCGAACTTCGGGCCCAGCTCTTTCTGGGCGCGGTCGCGCAATTCGCGGAACTTGAGTTGTCCGAGCTTGTAGCTGAGCGCCTGCGCTGGCCACGAGATATAGCGGTCGGTCTCGGATTGGATCGTCGGTTCATCGACCGCGCCCGACTTGCGGAAGAACTCCACTACCTGGTCGCGGCTCCATCCCTTGGCGTGAATCCCTGTATCAACCACCAGGCGTACCGCGCGGAACAGTTCGGAGGAGAGGCGTCCGTAGTCCGAGACGGGATCCTGATAGAAACCAACTTCTTTCCCCAGCTGCTCGGCATACAGAGCCCAGCCTTCGATGTAGGCGTTGAAGCCGAGGCCATGCAAGCGGAATTTCGGCAGCCCCTGGAGTTGCTGCTGCACGGAAAGCTGCATGTGATGCCCGGGGACGCCTTCATGATAAGCGATAGCCTCGTCGTCGACTAAGGAGCGATCGGCAAACTTAGAGGTGGCGACAACAACCCGGCCCGGCCGCTTGCCGTCCGGTGTTCCGGTCACGTAGTGAGTCGCAGCTGCTGCCTGAAATTCCGGTATGGCCTCCACGGTCACCGGCGACTTGGGCAGCAGAGTAAAGAGTTCGGGAAGTTTCGGCTCCATCTGCGCGATGTAATGGCGAAAATCATCGAGAATCTGCTCAGCGGAAGTGGGAATGTATTTGGGATTGGTCTTCAGCGAGGCACGGAACGAAGCGAGATCGGCGAAACCCTCTTTCTTGGCGATCGCTGTCATCTCGGCCGCGATGCGGTCGATCTCTCGCAGGCCGAGCCGATGAATCTCGTCCGCGGTCAGGTGCGTCGTAGTGCGCGCGTAAATGTCGTTTTCGTAGCGCTTCTGGCCGTCCGCGAGCGAAGTGATCGACAGCGCCGTGCGGCCCTGCGGAGCGTATTCCATCTGGATGAAGGTGGCGAACGTCTTGTACGCGGGCAGGACGTCGGTGTTGACGGCATCGGTGATCTGCTGGGTCAGACGCTTCTGATCCTCGGGCGAAATGCTGGCTGGATATTTCTTGGTCGGTTGCAGGAAAGGATCGGCATCGATGATGCCCTGACATTGCGCGGGAATCTTCTCCGCAAGGAAGCGCACGGGCATGAGTTTGTCTTTCATGCCAGCGCGGAGGATTTCGGTGACCTGGCTCAGCGCGCGCGGAATCTGGTGCAGCCGCGAGATGTAATCCTCGTAATGCTTGACCGAGTCGAGCGGCACCGCCAGGGGAAGATCGGCGAGGTTGGTATGGATGCCACTCTGTTGGTTGATGGGCATCTCATACTCTTTGAGATCAAAATCGGCGATGCGCTGCCGCAGCACGCGAATCAACAGGTCGTGCGAGAGTTGGTCCTGGTCGGAGAAGCCCTCGGTGGGGATGGCCTCAAGCCGCTGGAGAAACCCTACATCGCCCTCATGACGCCGGCGGATGGCCTCTAGGGAATATTCGGCAAGCCGGTCGTTGTACCGGTAGTCGCCGAAAGCGGTCGCGCGCTCGGGAAAATTGCGCAGATCGGTTTCGTACTGTTCGTCGAAAAGGGCGTTCTGCGCCGCCAGGCGGTCGGCAACGGCTTTGGGTGCTTGGGCCAACGAGGAGACGGCCGCGGCGATCAGGAGCAGGAAGATCAGAGGAGCGCGCATAGGATGATTAGCGTAACCGATAGGGAGGCGCGGGTAAACAGTTGCTGGAGGATTTCGATGGGGGATGGGGACGTATTTTCAGGAATTGTGTCTGCGACTCGATCGGCATGCGCTCCAGTTGCGACCAACGTCGATCAGTGCTGCGGGGTTGATCCTGTAAACCTTGCGGTTCTGCCCCTGCCTGGGAGTTCTTGTCCGCGCCGATGATCTTGCACTGGATGGATCCGAGTTGCCCTGGCGACACACGCCCCTGCAACGAATGATGAACCGACCGCACTATCCTGACAGCGGAAGGGGCTGTTGTTTGCCTGTCCAAGGGGGTGCCCGCCGACCGGGCGAGTCTTGGAGCGCCTGGCGTCCCGGCGAGCTCATCCTCAAGGAGCATTCTCAGGACCCAAAAGAAACAAGGAATCGAAGTCATCAGGCCGGCAAGACAAGCCCGCCAGAGGACCTGTCCTTCTTTATGTGCGCCACCGCTTTGCCTGTGGGGGGCGCACGAACCTCTCAAAGGAGCAGACCATGAGACTCGGGAAGTGGGGACTCGGATGGAGCCTGGTGGCGGTAGTGTGCAGTATGACGTTCCCTGGCTTGGCGCAGGACAGCGCCGCCGCTGGCGGGGCAGTGGCGTCGACGGTTAGGAGCTGTGCATAAATAAGTGCTTCATGTCATTGGGGTGATATGGTGTAGTTCCAGTCACCGTGGAAGGCATGACGCACGAGCTGGATGGCGGCCAGTTTGGCATCGGAGATTTTCATGCCCTTGGGATATTTGTTTTCATCCAGTTCGGCGCGCACCGTGAGTCCGG
>DATDGW010000028.1:0-18896 GCA_036521895.1 Candidatus Sulfotelmatobacter sp.
GGTGTGGCGCGGGCGAGAGCGCCGCGACACATGACTCTCGCTCCCTTACAATGCTTTCTTGCGAATCCTGATCTCAGCGGGCGAAGCTTCGGGGGAAATGTATGGGGCGCAACTCATGGACGCCCTCTGGCGGGCCGCGGCGCAAAACCTAGCGGAGCTGCCCTGCGCTGGACAGCCGAAGGCGGCTGTCCTCACAGCGGCGGTCCCTGCATCGGCGGCCCCTACACCAGCGGCGCTCGAATTCTTTGGCGTGGGCGGGGAGCGGATGCGGGCGGCCGGGTGTGACACCGTGGTCGACGCGAAGGATCTGGCTGTCGTGGGCATCACGGAGATTCTCAGTCGCCTGCCGCAGATTCTTGGACTGTATCGGCGTTTGATTGCAGAGGCCGACAAGCGCAAGCCTGATCTCGCCATTGTCATCGACTCCCCGGCATTTAACTGGCGTGTCGCGCGGCAGATGAAGAGGCGCGGCATTCCCACGGTGTATTACGTTGCGCCGCAGTTCTGGGCGTGGCGGCAGGCGCGGGTACGGCTGCTGCGCGACTACATCGACAAGGCACTGGTGATCTTCCCTTTCGAAGAGCAGTTCTACCGCGCGCGCGGTGTGGACGCGACTTTCGTCGGGCATCCTCTGGCGGAATTGCCGAGCCCGGCGATCGAGCGCAATGACTATGCGTCGAAGTTTCAATTAGACCCTGCCAAGCCGTGGATCACTCTGATGCCCGGGAGCCGCGTCAAGGAAGTCCGTATGAACCTGCCGACGATTCTTGAGGCGGGGGCTCAACTGGGTGCCAGTTATGACTTTCTTCTTCCCGTGGCTCCCACGCTGGACCGCAGCTTCCTGCTGAGTCTCATCGGCCAAACGAGAATCACGCTGGTGCCCGATGCCCTGCCGGCGCTGTGGCATTCGCGCGCGGGCATCGTGGCCAGCGGCACGGCAACCGTGGAAGCCGCCATGATGAAAACGCCCTTCGTGATGGTCTACCGCGTCTCGCCGCTAACTTATACGCTGGGCAAGCCTCGGGTGAAAGTTCCGAGGTTTGCAATGGTCAATCTGATTGCCGGGGAGGAAGTTGTCCCCGAGCTGGTTCAACAAGATTTCACGGCCGAAAAGGTGGTCGGCAAGGTGAAGGAAATCCTGCCCGACGGCCCTGCCCGCGACCGCATGTTGGAGGGCCTGGCGCGGGTAAAAGCACGACTTCGCACTCCAGAACCCGATTCCGGGGCGGCGCAGCATCCGGCAGACCGCGCCGCAGACATTATTCTGGCGCTCAGGGCCGGTGGTTTCACTAGACGCTAGGAGCTAGAAGCGAATAGCTGATCCTAAACCTTGTGCGCCAACCATCTTTTACGTCAGAATCTTCATCCTAGGAAATGGGTTATCATTTCCTGGAGACTCTCCTGAATGTTGATTTCTCCGCGGCGCGCGCTGAGCGTCCTTACGAGTTCCCTGACTCTGTCGTTGGTAGTCTGGTTCGCGGTCCCAACGTGGGCGGCCGAAAAAGCCCGCATAGGCGTGGACGACTACCAGATCGAGGCTGAACTCAATCCGCATCTTCACCAGATCACGGTTCGCGCCAAGGTCCGGTTCACCGCCTTGCAGGATGTGGCCGTCGCGGTCTTCGAGCTGAATAATGACTTGCACGTCACCAAGGTTGTCGACGAAAAGAACCAGCCCCTGTCGGCCGAGCGGGTTACCCAGGATTCGACGATACGGGTTCCGCTGCCCGCGGGATTATCGAAGGACGCCTCCACGACACTGACTTTCGAGTATGAGGGACAGCTCGAAAACGCGGACAACAGCCCGGTCCCCGGACTGAAGCTGGCATACATCGGCGATGACACCAGTTTTCTGTTTTATGCGGGACGATGGTTCCCGGTCAGCGGCTATGGGCTGAACCGGTTCACCTCCACGATTCGCGTGACCGTGCCCGCGCATATGCTGGTGATCGGCAGCGGCAAGGCGACCGTCGGCGAGGCGGCGGCCCCGAAGAAGCCTACCGCCAGCGTGCTGCCTACCAAGACATTTACATTTGTTTCGACCAAGCCCAGTTTCCCCGGCACTATCGTTGCCGGGATCTTCCAGGAGTACAAAAGTGATGAGGCCGGCCTGGACCTGCACGTTTTCTTCAAGCCGACGCATCAGAGCCAGGCGCCGGCCTACACCACGACCGCGGTTCAGGAGTTCACCTACTTCATTACTCTGTATGGGCTGCCGCCGTCGCAAAAGCTGAACCTTGTGGAATTGCCGGGCGACACACTTCCCTACATGTGGGCTCCGGAGATGGCCGGCATCGCTGGTCCCTCGATTACCGAGAAGACCAACTACCGCCTGCTTGCCGATGCGATTGCGCACCAGTGGTGGGGAGTTTCGGTGAGTCCGGCAAGCAAGGACGACTGGTGGCTGAGCGATGGCTTTTCGCGTTATTCGGAAGCCATGTATGTGGAGAACGCCGCAGGAGCGGCAGGTCTCGAAGAGGCCGTCAAGGACATGTCGGTGGGCGCACTGGCCTATGACACCGTGCCGCTCTCGAGCGCCAGCAAACTCGATATCTTCTCGACCGAATTTCAGTCGCTGGCCACCGATAAGGGCGCGATGATTCTGCATATGCTGCGCTGGGTGCTCGGGGAAGACAAGTACAACAAGACCATGCGGGACTTCGCCACGGCGTTTGCCGGGAAGTCCGCGAGCATGGACGACTTCAAGGCCATCGCCGAGAAAAACTACGGCGACCAGTTGACCTGGTTCTTCTCGCAATGGCTCGATTCCACGGGCGCACCGGAATTCAAGTTGAAGTACACCACCTACCGTCTCGGCGGGAATTTTGCCAAGGAATCGCAGGCCCAGCAGGAACGATCCCCTGGATTCCGCGTCACCGGCGAGATCACGCAGGATCTTGATCTATTCCGCATGCCTGTCGACCTGCGCATTGACACCGATGGAAAAACCGAAAACAAACGCATTGAAGTCGTGGGTACAACGTCGCCGTTTTCGATCGAGACGTTTGGCCGTCCACGGCGGATCGCGATCGATCCCGATCACCATGTGCTGACGAATTCCACCGATGTGAAGTTGCGCGCATCCATCCTGCGCGGCCAGGCGCTGCAGCAACAGGGAGATCTGTCAGGGGCGCTGGTCGAGTTCAACAAAGCCCTGGATCTCAACAAGAACAGTTCTCTCGCCCACTATCGGATCGCCGAGGTGTTCTTCTTTCAGCGAAACTACCAGTCGTCGGCCAATGCTTACCGGGCGGCCATTGATGGGGACGGCGAGCCGCGCTGGACCGAGGTTTGGAGCCATATCCAACTGGGCAAGATTTTTGACATTACTGGGCAGCGCGAACGTGCCGTAGGCCAATACCGCCAGGCTACTCAGACCAACGACAACACCTTCGGCGCACTGGAAGAGGCACGGAAGTACCTGCAGAAGGCGTACGAGCGGCCGAAAGAAAAAGCATCGCAATAGCTTGGTCTGCGGCTTGGACCTGTCGTGCGATCCGCGTGCGGGCGGCAGGTTAGAGAGCAACCGAACGCTCGGCTTCTTCGACGGAATGAAAGATCTCAATGTTCCTCTGCGTGCGCAAAACCTTGTGCATGCGGGCCGCGTGACTCTGGGTTGAGGTTCGCATCAAAAACGCACGCTTGGCCACGGGCGAGAATGGATCGATCTTGTCCGCCTATTTCAGGAATTCGTCGGCTTGAAGGTCGAGTTCTTCGACGTCCGTCAGATCTACAACCTCTGAATAGTTTGGCTGGAACAACGGATTCGCCAACAACGACTTCGCGTAGCGTCCGATATCCGCAAAAGCCAGCTTCTTACCGAACCTTACCCTAACAAGTCTGCGTCCAGGATCCACGACACAGTCCGTAGCCCGTCTGAGGAATTGCTCGCCGTGCGGGCTCGCTCAGTGATTCCACGACACCTCCACAGAATCGTCGCTGTAATGTCCTCTCTAGGTATCGGCAAGTTGAAACAGAAGCTTTATCCCGGGGCGGCTCCAACGGAACTCGCCTATCGGCTAACCTTTTTCGACCCTCCGGGGTCTAAGTAGGTACATGCCAGCAGGGAACTTTACCGGACCCGGCTGCGTATATCTGATCAGATGGTTAGGCGGGATTGAGACCCCTCGCCTGAACGTTACCCGGGTGCCCCCACGCTCCTCCCCGGAGGCGTGGGGGCATGATTCTTGCGATATCCCGATGAGAATGCTTCTGGACATTGTCCGGCAGTCCCTGTCGACGCTGTGGGCGCACAAGCTGCGCTCGTTCCTGACTATGTTTGGGATCGCGTGGGGCGTGGGCTCGTTGCTGTTACTGGTGGGTCTGGGAGAAGGCTTCCGCAGCGGCCAGGAAAAGCAGCTCGCCACCCTCGGACAAAACATTATGTTTATGTTTCCCGGGCGGATTCCGGCGGTCGAGGGCAGCACGCAGTCGGGGCAACTGTATTACTTCACTTACAAAGATTACTTGGCGGTTCGGGATGAGGCCCAGTTCGTGGGCGCGCTTTCGCCGGTGCTGAATCGCGAGGACATTCGCGCGGTCAGCGACTATGGATCTACCAACGGCCAAGTGTTCGGCGTGGCTTCCGACTACAACCAGATTCGCAACGTTCCCGTCGAGCCCGGGCGCTGGTTTAACAACCAGGACAACAGCGAGCGCCGCAGAGTGGCGGTGGTGGGTTGGGAACTTCTGAAAAACATGTTTCCCGGACGTCCGGCGGTCGGCTCGACGATTCTGCTCAATGGCATTAATTTCGACGTGGTCGGAGTGGTCGCGAAGGTTGGCCGCGACGGCAATAACGGGACGAACTCGCGCATCTTCATCCCCATTGAAACCATGCGCGATTTGTTTCCCATGACTAAGGCGAATTCCGAGGATGCCATCTCGTTCCTCAACTATCGGCCGATCACAAAAGATCTGCATGCCGAGGCGAAGAACGAGATTCACCAGATCATTGCGCGCCGCCATGGCTTCAGTCCCAAGCTGCAGGATGCCTTTGAGGATTGGGACACGATTGAAAACATGAAGCGGGTGGGAAGAATTTTCGATGCTATGGACTGGTTCCTGGGCGTGGTGGGAGTGGTGACGCTAGGGCTGGGCGCAATTGGGATCATCAACATCATGCTGGTGTCGGTGACGGAGCGGACAAAAGAGATCGGACTGCGCAAGGCGCTTGGCGCGACCTACCGTGCGATCCTGACGCAGTTCTTCATCGAGGGAGCGTTCCTCACTGCGTTCAGCGGCGGCATTGGATTGGCCATCGCGACAGGTTTCGTGACGCTGCTGGCCATGCTGCCATCACCCGAGGGTTTTGATACGCCCCGCATCATACCGGCGTCGGCCATCGTGGCCATTGGATCGCTGGCGATTGCCGGCATAGCAGCAGGCTTGTATCCGGCACGCAAGGCAGCGCTGCTGCCGCCGGTAGAAGCGCTACGACAAGAGTAGAGAGTGCTAAAAGCGAGGAGTTAGCAACCAGGAGCTGTTTTCCATGATCGTCGATCTCGCAACCCAGGCTTACCACGCGCTGCACCACAACCGGAGGCGCAGCGTGCTCACAATGCTCGGCATGGCTTGGGGCATCGCGACGGTTGTGCTGCTGCTCGCCTACGGAACTGGTTTCGAGCGCGGGTTGTGGTCCGCCTTTCGCTCTTTCGGCACAAACCTGGTCTTTATTTTTCCCGGCCGCACCGAGTTGCAGGCCGGAGGCACCAAGGCTGGTACGCAGGTTCGCCTCACGGTGAACGATCTCGACTCCATTCGCGCGGAAGTTCCACTGCTGAAGCGCGTTTCGCCGGAAGCCTTCAAGAATTGCGTGGTCGCCTATGGCACGCGCAGCTCGAACTACGGGGTCAGCGGCGTGTACGCCTCTTATGGCCGAATGCGCAAGATGGATGTCGCAGAAGGCAGCTTCTTCAGCGAGGCCGACGATTACACCCACACTCGCGTCGCCGTGATCGGGTCCGATGCGAAGAAGAAATTGTTCTCAGGACAGAACGCGCTCGGGGAAAATGTCCGCCTCGACGGCATCTCCTACCAGATCGTCGGCGTGCTGAAACATCAGGTGCAAAACGGGGACGACAACATCAACGAGCATGTGTACGTTCCGTTCAGTGCGATGAGCGACCTGACGAACACCTACTACTTAAGCTCTGTCGTGATGGAATACGAAGGCGATCATGCCAAAGTCGTGAAGGCCGTACGCGACTCGATGGCCTTCCACCACAGCTTTAATCCCAAGGACCAGCGGGCCATCTTTGTGTTCGACGTGTTTGCCGACCTGATGGATCTGCAGGTCATCTCAACCGGGATCAAGATTCTGCTGGGCTTTATTGGCCTGCTCACGCTGGGCATTGGCGGCGTAGGGCTAATGAACATCATGCTCGTGTCGGTCACGCAGCGCACGCGCGAAATCGGCGTAGAGAAAGCTTTGGGCGCGCACCGGTGGCACATTTTGTTCCAGTTCCTGGCGGAGGCCCTCGTGATTACCGCGCTGGGCGGCTTGTTGGGCGTGATCCTGGCCTATCTGGTGTCGTGGTCCGTGGGATCGCTCACGCTCTGGAGCGCGTTTGAAGAGAACGCCAGCGAAGGGGACATTCACCTGTACATCGACTCTGCCACGCTCATCTGGTCGACGGCGATTCTCAGCTTCGTCGGCATCATCAGCGGCATGCTGCCCGCGCTCAAGGCCGCGAGACTGAATCCGATCGAGGCGCTGCGGTACGAATGAAGAACCAGGACAAGGTTGTGCCCTCGGTGGTTAAGCTCTGATTTTTTCCGCTAGAATCGCGATGTGCCTGAAACCGCCAATTCGCGCCTTGGACGTGTCACCGCACAACTCCATCTTTACGAGCATCCTCTGCTGAACTTCTCGGCGCGCGCTAAAGGCGACGGCGTTGAAGTCATCATCAAGTTCAAAGACGAGAAGATCCCGGTCCACACCTACTACTTCGATCTGCATCCGCGGGATCTGGACGACCCGCAGTTCGAATGGAGCTTCCAGCGGCAACTCTTTGACGCTCTGCACGACTACTTCGTCGAAATGTTCATTTGCACCCCGCAGGACCGCGCCGATCGGCAACGGAAGGGATTGTGAGCGCGCTGCGCCAGAAGATTGAGCAGGAGATCCGCGAACACGGGCCGCTTGCCTTCTCGCGCTATATGGAACTGTGCCTGTACGATCCGGAACTCGGCTACTACTCGCGCAACGCGGCGCAGTTCGGCAAGGCCGGGGACTTCTACACATCGAGCGATGTGCATGCGGTCTTCGGACGCCTGCTCGCTCGGCAGTTTGAGGAGATGTGGCGTGTTCTGGGGTCGCCCGAGCTCATCAGGTTGAAAGAGCTTGGGCCCGGGCGTGGCGGGTTCGCGCAGGATGTGCTGGACTGGTCGGAGAAGAAGTTCCCCGATTTCTTTCACGCTCTGCGTTACGTTTTGGACGAACGTTCGGCGGCGTTGCGCCAGCGAATCGAGGTCACGCTGGGCCGGCATCTGGAATCTGGTAAAGCGGCGTTGGTGGCGGACAACGAGGTCAGCCCCCCCAACATCGTCTTCGCCAACGAATTCTTTGATGCGCTGCCGGTTGAGGTTCTGAGTCCCGAGGGGTCGCTTCGCGTCGACCTCAGCGATGAACGATTGCTCGAAACCTGGGAGCAGCCTTCGCCCCACGAACTCGAGTTCCTCGACCGCTATTCAGTCCATCCTGAGCGCGGAGAACGCATCGAAGTTTCACTGCAGTCCCAGAACCAAATGCGCGACGCAGCCAGCCTTGAGCGCGGGTTTGTGGTGGTCGTCGACTATGGATACGCTCGCGAAGAGCAGCTCGCCGGACGCCATCGCGGAACGCTGAAGGCCATTCGCCAGCACTCGGTGAGTGCAACCCCGTACGAAGCGCCTGGCGAGCAAGACATCACGGCCGATGTTAACTTCACCGCTCTCGCGGCGGTTGCTGAACAGCAAGGCATGCGAACTCAGAAGCTCATCACGCAGTCGCAATTTCTGATGGGGATCGGCGAGGCCAACGCGTTTGCCGATGCCTTCGAAGAGTGCCGCCTGCCGCAGGAGCGCGCCAAGGTTGCCCTGCAACTGAAACACCTCGTTACTCCCGCCGGGATGGGCGAGAGCTTTCACGTGCTGGTAGCGAGCAAGGGAGTGGACTCGGAAAAGGCTGTGGCGCTGGCAGGTTTGGCTTTTGGACGGCGCTAGCTTGGTTGTCTGATTTTCCGTTCTTGGAAGGGTCACTTTGCGACCCCGCCCATCATCCAAGTCTATTGGAATCATTGAGTTAAGAAGATCTTATCTCACGAATTTAAGCTGCGGGGCTGGCAGCGGGCAATTGGCCTCCTTTTTCGTCTCGGGAATGTCGGCAATCTTCGGTTCTCAAGACCCAGCACGGTTGTGACCTTGTTGGCCGTCAGATCGACCCTTACAGTCGGCTCACTCTGGTTTTGCTTGGGTTTTTCGCCGTTTCTTCCTGGCGTCTGTTTGCCCAGGATGAATCCGGCGGCCCCCTGCCGAGTAGAGGACGGTCTAACGGTGGTTCATCCGAAGGCGGTCGGCACAGTAGTCGTAACCGCTACGTTGGGGGAGGAGACGCGAACGCATGAAGTCAAGATCTGGTCTGCCCTGCGTCCCCTGCCTCCCGGAACCACCCAGTGGGGCCTTCACCCGATCGGACACTGTTGGCGAAATTTGTCGTACGCACTCACCTAGAGTTCCCAGATCCTCTTTCTAGACCCCCGACCCGGAGACTCGATGCGAACCGAGCCGCCATCGTAAAGGCTGGCCTGAGTCCTCTCACCCTAAACAGAGAAAAGAGAGTTGAATCGTGTGGTCAATGCGGAAGTTATTGACAAGAACGGCCAACTGCGATGGAAACACACCTTCTCGGGGATTCGTAAAGGGCACGCATACAACCTACAACATCTAGTTCACATTGTTGCCCAATCCGCAAACGGCACCGTCACGACGCTCACTGGCCTGGATGAAGAATCTGGAGCGTTAAGGTTTGAACTGACGCTGCCCGCGTCACACGCGACCCAGAAGAACGTGAAGCGAGAAGGACCCAACGTCGTGTGCGCAACGGGATTGGCGACGAATCCACTGCGGACAATGGTGAGCCGGGTTTACGTAAATATGGATGGCTATGCCTACGTGGCCTTCACGCAAAATGAGTGGACGCTGGACGGCGCGAGTGCACGAGTGGAACCGTGATGGATTTCCACACGCTGAACCTGAACCGAGACGAGAAATTGTGGCTGTGGCAGATTCATCCCGATGGCACGTACCGCAGTATTCTGGTTGAGGCCAGCAAACTGACACAGCAGCTTTCGGCCCCGACGAGCGTGGTCTCGCCTACGAGCGCCATCGTGACGGATAACATGAACGGCACCTTGATTCTGGTGAGGATGAGGTACAACGTGATGCCGGGAAATGTCAGCGATCAGTCGGACGAGTTCATCTACCGCGTCAACGCGGAAGGCGATCTGGTCTATAAGCTGCCTCTGCCCAAGGACTCAGGCCCTTTACGGGATGAAATGGTGATCGGAAACGATGAATTGGGTTTTGCGACTCGCGGTGGAGTACTGATTGCGTTCAATGTGCGCGATGGGAAAGAGCTGGGGCAGTGGGACTCCAAAACCGATGACATCTCCGTTGTGGCTGCGCTGGCCGATGGGAGCTGCCTGGTGCAAACGCCAACGGACGCTGTGAAAGTGGACAGCAGCACGAAAGCGAGGATCGTCCTACACGGAAAAGTGCTGCTGGGATGGCATGGCCGGATGTACCGCAAGCACAATTAAGAATCGGCAGAAATAGACCCTAATTCTTCGCGGCAGCTGGCGTCGGTTCTTTCTGCTCCGGATACTCGTAGACTCCGCGTCTCGATTTGCGTCCCAGCCGTCCGGCCTTCACGTACTGCACCAGAAGCGGCGCGGGGCGATATTTATCTCCAAGCGATTTGTGTAGATACTCCAGGATGCTCAGCCGAGTATCGAGTCCCACCAGGTCCACCAACTCGAACGGGCCCATGGGATGGTTCAGGCCCAATTTCAGCGCCTTGTCGATATCCGCTGCCGATGCGATTCCCTCCTGCAGCATATAGAACGCCTCGTTGCCGATCATAGCGTTGATGCGGCTGGTGATAAATCCAGGCGATTCCTTGATCACCACGACTTCCTTGCCCATGCGCTTGCCGACTTCGACGGCGGTGGCCAGCGTGTCATCGTCGGTTTCGAGAGCGCGCACGACTTCGAGCAGCTTCATTTTGTGCACGGGATTGAAGAAGTGCATGCCCACGCACTTCTGGGCGCGGTAAGTCACGCTGGCAATTTCCGTCACGCTGAGCGACGAAGTGTTTGACGCCAGCATCGTCGTGGGGCGGCAGATCTTGTCGAGGAGAGTGAAGATCTCGATCTTCGACTCCATCTCTTCCGGTACGGCTTCGATGACGAGATCAGCCTCGCGCGCAGCTTCCTCGACCGAACCTGCGTACTCGAGCCGTTTGAAAGCTGCGTCCGCGTCGAGAGCCGTGACCTTGCCCAGTTCGACCGCCTTGTCGAGATTGGCGCGAATTTCGGTTTCTGCTTTGCGCAGCGCCCCGGGCAGCAGGTCTTCGAGGATGGTGCGATACCCACCGACCGCCGCGGCATGCGCGATGCCCCGCCCCATGATCCCGGCGCCGATGACTGTTATCGTCTGGACGCCGGCCACCTATTTTTCCACCTTTTCCAGATCGGCGATCGCCGCATTGACCGCCGAGACGGTGCCGCGCAGGCTTTCCGCCAGCCGCTTGCGTTCGTCGGCACTCATCCCGGGGATGTAAATGCAAATGCGCCGCAGGGTCGCGGTGATGTCTTCCACGTAGTTCATCGCTCGAATCAGTTCACCGGTCACAACTGCCATGAGAGCTCCCCTTTACTATCTGTGTCCCAACCTGTCGAACTTCCTATTCTGGACGCACGCGTTGATTTAGTAAAGGCAACCTGATTTACGGGAAGCTAGTCCGCTTGCACCGAGCGGAGAGTCAGCCGCGAACGGCCTTCCCATGGGAGTTACAGGCCCGACGTGGTTGCGGACCAAGCGAACTCGTTCTTCGATAGACACCCGCGGAATCTCGACCAGGTCGTAGCCGTTCTCGCTGTCGGTCGCGACCATGGCTTCATGGGTCCGGACTGCCTCGTCGAAGGGTTGCTTGCGTTCCCGGTCTGGCCGGAAAATGTCCTGCCATGGTGGGGCGATGAACACGCGGCGGTTATAGCGGAAACTATCAACAGCTTTTTGCCTGTGCTCGGGCGCTGGCTGGCCCAAGCAACGCAAATATCGGACCACATCGGGCGTGCCACGGTCAAAGAAAACGGGGCCGGCCCGATGCCGTGCCCTGTGGTGGGAGCGCATCTCCCAACCCAGCCTAAGTTCAGCAAACAGCGTGGGATTGCGCCACGGCAAGGCCTGACCGTCAAGGCCATCTGATCCTGGATCACGCCCCGTCCAGCTTCGACAGAGCGAGCGTAGCCGCATTGTTCTAGCCCTTCGATAAGCGCACTCTTGCCGATCCCGCTCCGCCAGTCAGAACGAAAAAAGCATGCGCATTCTCGTGCATTGTTGAATGTTCCCCTTCACTTTGAGCTTCGTTGCAAACTCGCTTCTTTATTCACAACGAGTTAAACATCACGGCATATAATCGCAATCAATTCTTTTTATGGGGCGGAGGACTCGGACGCGAATCGAATGGATATGGCAGACAAACTTTTGAAACGCTACATTTTCGCGAGCGACTTCGACCAGACGCTCACCTTCAACGATTCCGGCTATGTGCTCGCCGAACTGGTCGGCATTCCCACCGAGGAGTTCGAGCGCAAGGCCAAGGGCATGGCCAAGATCAACCTGGTGCAGCAAGGGGCAGAACTTGCCTATTTGTTGCTGCACGATCCGGAGTTCAAGGCCAAAGTGCGGAAAGAACATCTGCACGAAGTGGGTAAGCGGATTCGTCTGAAGAGCGACATCAAGCTGCTCTACCAGTTGCTGGAGACGGGCATCGACGGCTACCAGTTCGATTTCTACGTTCTGTCGGCGGCCCCGGTGGAGATCGTCATCTCTGCGCTGGAGGATATTGTTCCGCCCGATCACATCTATGGCACGGAATTCCGCTACAAGCCTTCCGGTGAGATTGAAACCATCGTGCGCGCCACCGCGGGCTATGGCAAAGTCGCGGTCCTCAACCGACTGCTCGAACAGCAGGTCTCTGGGCCCGATCACGTGATTTACACTGGCGATGGCAGTTCCGACATTCACGTGATGCTGCACATCAACTCGCGCGATGGACTCACCATTGCGGTTTCAGAGTCGACCGACGTTTCGCAGATTGCGAAGCGCACGGTGCTGAGTACCAGCGCCATGGCTGTGCTCGCGCCGATTCTCGAGGAGGTCGCGGGCTGGGAGCGGTACCGTATTCGCAGCTTCTTCGAAGCCAACGGAATGCTCATCCAGGAATGGCAGCGCGTACGGACGGACTGGCTTACTGTGCGCCCGGCGACCGAGCCTGAGCAGGCAGAGGGAGAACCGGCCGTGATCCGCGTATCGAGCGCGAATTCTTGAGGACGCGGACCCGTCATGCTGCGCGATAAGAATCTAATTCCGCTCTCGCGACAACACCAGCACGCGCTAGCTTTGTGCGTCCGCATTGATCGCGCGTCACCGGTGGGTGATGCCGATCTGGCGGCGTGGCAGGCGGAAATCGCGCAACATTTTCAGAGTGAAATCAGGGTTCATTTTGCGGCGGAAGAACAGGTCTTGTTTCCGGCGGCGTGGCCATTTCCAGACTTAGTTGCATCGATAGAAGACCTGCTGACCGACCATGCTGCACTGCGGGAAAGCTTCGCGAAAGCGGAAGCAGGCCAGATGACTGCGACAGAGTTATCTGCGTTCGGTCAGCGCATGTCGACCCACATCCGTAAGGAAGAACGACGGCTCTTCGAGCGCTTGCAGGAATTGGTGAGTGCGGAAGGGCTCGCCCTTCTGGGTGCGAGGCTCGATGAAGCCCTCAAAGACGCCGCGCACGCCTGCGCGTTGCCCGCGGATGCAAACAAACTTCGCTCGGCAAAGTGAACAGCGGGCGCACTCAGCAGGTTTTCGTTGCCGCGTGCACCTTCCGGAATCGCGTTGCACCCTCCCGCCCCATGTAGCGGTCCAGAACCGCCGGTTCTGTCTGTCGCAGGTCCACTACGACCAGCCCGTCCAGCACGTTGGAGAACTTGGGGTCGACGTTAAAGCCCAGCAGTTTGCCGCCGATCTTGGCATATTGCCGGAGCAGAATCGGCAGACCCTTGCCATCGGTCTCCACGTCATTGATGGGCTGAGAGAGTTGGTCGAGGTCGCGCAGCGCCCGGGACATTCCCCGACAATCCCACTTGCGCAAGGGCGCGGGCCGAAATGGCCGCCGTGGTTCGATCAAGCCCGCCAGCTCATCTTCCTGCATACGCGCTTGAAAGAAGCGGTAAATCATTTCGCGCGACGCTGCGTTGTAGTCGTTGCTGATGCTGACCGCGCCAAACAACACCGGAATCTCGGGCTGCCTCGCCACCATGCGGGCAATGCCCTTCCAGAGCAGCAACAACGGCGCATACTGGCGTTGATACTCGGGCCGCACGAACGAGCGTCCCAGTTCTAGCGCCGGACCGAGTTTTTGAAAGATTCGCTGGTCATAGCGAAACAGCGTACTGGTGTAGAGCCCGCCGAGTCCGCGCTCGGCGAGAATTGCAGCCGTATTCCCGGCGCGGTAAGCGCCCACCAGTTCCCGTTTTGTTTTGTGCCATAACAGGATGTGCGAGTAGTAATCGTCGAAGGAATCCAGATCGCGACACTTGCCTGTGCCTTGGCCTGCCCCGCGGAACGTAATTTCGCGGAGGCGTCCCACTTCGCGCAGGAGTTGAGGAATCTCGCTTGCCGCTCCAAGGTAGACCGCAAGGTCGCCGTTCTCCGCCAGACCCTGGCCTGCGGGCAGCCGCTCGACCTCTTCCGCCAGCAGGTCAGCCGACACCGGGGCCGCCACCGGTTCCTGAATCTTGAACGCCAGCCCCGCGCGCAATGCCGTTTGCCACACGGCTTCTGGCTTGCTTCGACGAGCGAGCAGATAGGTCCGCCAGCGTAAGTATTCGGTTGCCTCGCGATCGCCGGGGATCGCCTCCACCGTGTCCGCCGGAATCGCGCTGCCTACGCGGACTTCCACAGTCTTGCCCTCCTGTTGCAGGAATTCCGGCAACAGAAATGCGGTGCGCAACTTGGGATGAAGCATGCCCATCAGTTGGAATCCGACGCCGTTGTGGCCACAGAAATAGACGGGCAGCGCCGTCGCTCCCGCCCTGCGAAGGAATCGTACTGCCGCATCATTCCATGCGGGATCGACGATCTGCGCCGCCGGCATTTGCCAATGCGACACCTCGCCCGATGGAAACATCGCGAGCATACCGCCTTGCTGCAGCCAATCCAGGGCCTCCCGCAAGGCTCGGCGGTTTGATTCCGCTGATCGGTCGGTACGGAAGGGATCCACAAAAATGCAGTGTCTCTGCACCTCCGGCACATCGCTCAGCAGGAAGTTGGTCAGCACCTTCACATCGGGGCGTACCCGTGTCAGCAACACGGTGAGAATTGCACCATCCAACATGCCGTAAGGATGATTGGCCACCACGACGACCGGACCGGACGACGGAATCCGGGCTTGATCCGTTTCACCGATCTGCAGGCCGACGCGCATCTCGGCAAGCAGGTTTTCCAGGCCAAAGCCCTCGGGCGATTGCTGCACGCGCCGGTAGAGATCTCTGACCTTGCCGACGGGAGCAAACCTTCCAGCCGGGCCGGGAAATTCGGCGAGGCGAGCCAACACTCCAGGCTGCAACGGATCCGCGTCCAAATGGTCTGATGGCACTTCATACCCATAGCGCACCCGCGTTGCGGCAGCATGAAGCGCAAGTTAAAAGCTGATGAAATGAATACCTGAGGAAGCAGGAGAGTAACCAGAGGTAACCACTTGAAGGCGCGCAGCGAGATCAGGTCTCAAGCCGGTATCGGGTTTCGGCGAGCGCATACAGCTTGCGCCACACCAGGCGATTGATCGTGACCACGCTCGCCGCCATCATCATGGTCGCGGCCAGCAGCAGGTCGAAGTTGCCGGCATCGGTTGCTTGCGAGATCGTCGCTCCCAGCCCCACGGTCGTGTAGATGTGACCCTTGAAGTGAAAATATTCAGCGACGATGCTGGCGTTCCAGGCGCCGCCCGATGCTGTAACCATGCCGGTGACGAGGTAGGGGAAAATTCCCGGCAGGATCAGTTTCTTCCAGCGCTCGATGCCTTCCATGCGGAAGACTGAGCAACACTCCTTCAGATCGGTCGGAATCGCGATTGCGCCCGCGATCACGTTGAAGAGGATGTACCACTGCGTTCCCAGCAGAAGGAGCACGATCGAACCAATCCCGAGCCCGCCGCCCACGCGGATCAGCAAGAGCAGCACTACGGGGAAGAGCGCGGTTGCGGGAACCGATGCCGCAATCTGCGCCAGGGGCTGCGCGATCCGCGCCAGGCGCGGATTGAAACCAATCGCGACGCCCGCCGGGATCGTCCACAGCGCGCCGAGAAGCAACGTGAGATTCACGCGCAGGAAGGTCGCGCCCAAGCCAATCGCCGCCTCCTCCACCTCGGCCTTCTGTAGGCCGGTCAAGATCATGACGACGCGGACGACTCCATAACTGATCCCGGCCAGCAGGACGACCGCCAGCGCGCGCATCAGCCAGGTCTTCCATGCGCTTGGCTGCTCGGTCCCGTCGCTGGAACGCGCGCGGGAGAAGTACAGCATAAGGCGTTCGTTCAGCGGGCGCACGGTCTTCTTGCGAATCTGCGCCAGGCTCCGCGAGTGTCGAATCAGGTCGAGCACCCACGAGCGCGGAGCATCGCTGCTCTCGACCTGCTCGACTTTGAACTTCTCCGCCCATGCGATCACCGGTCGCCAGATAAACTGGTCCAGCACAACAATCACCGCGATCATCGCGGTGACGCCCCACAGAATCGATCGAGTGTCGCCCGCGCTGGCCGCAGTCTGCAGATACGATCCGAGGCCGGGCAGCCGGAAGTCGCGCGAACCGAGCACGAACATTTCGCAGGCCATCAGGAAAAACCAGCCTCCCGCCACCGACATCATCGAGTTCCACACCAGACCGATGGCCGCGAAGGGCACCTCCATTTCAATGAAGCGCTGCCACCAGCTGAACTGGTAGGCCTTGGCGGCCTCGCGCATCTCTTTCGGAATGCTTTTCAGGGACGCGTAGAAGCTAAAGGCCATGTTCCAGACCTGACCGGTAAAAATCAGCAGGATTGCGCCTGCTTCGACGCCCAGTTGTCTGCCGGGAAAAAGTGCCACCATCGCCAGCATGACTCCGGGAAGAAAGCTGAGCACGGGGATCGACTGCAACACGTCGAGAAGCGGAATCATGAACCGCTCGGCTCGCGGGTTGTATGCCGCGATGTATCCGTAGAGCAGGGTGAAGGCGAGGCTGAGTACGTACGCAATCGTGATGCGCAGCAGCGAATATCCGGCATAAGCCACCAGCGCCAGAGGACGGCGCGAGATCTCCACCTCCGGAGTAAAAGGACCGAGCCATGTCCGCCCGACGACCAGCAAGCCATAGAACAAGGCGATGCCGGCCCCGAACATGAGCAGGTCGGGCAGGTATGAGATCTCGAGGCTGGGCAGTTGTGCCCAGATTCGGTAGGCCGAAAATCCCCGTAGGCTGATGGATTTCTTCATGCGTTCAAGGTCAGGTCACGATTTCCAAGGTCAGGATTTCGGGGCCGGCGTCTCAACCGGCGCGGCTGCGGGCTCCGAGGACGCCGGCGGTTCAGTCTGCACGAGGCGGCCCTTTTCGCGGTCATAGTCAAAGATTTCGGCGTAGCGGCCCCAGTTCATTGCGGTCTCGAATTGGCGTTGCACTTCATCCTCGGAAAAATGTTCGTCGAGGATGTCGTGAAAGAACTCATCCGCGATCGAATGGTCCGACTTCCGCTTCAGAATGCTGTCAATCTGCTTCAGGATGGTCACGTGATCCAACGCGGCCTGCCGGAACAAGACCTTGCGCTGCTGAATGTCGGCGTCGGCAAAGATCACACCCTGCGCCGTAATCTGCACATCTCCTTCCTTCAACGTGGCGAACCCCAACAACACGCAGGCTTCAAGAATCGGCAGCAAATCCTCGACATCCATGACCAGTTCCTCGGACAAGCGGAACAGATCCTCGCGACCGCCGCGGTCATGCAGCAACTCGACCAGGCCGGCGATTCCGCCCACGCGCGCATGGGGCAACAACTGGTACCGGGCCGTGCGCACAGGCGCTTGCTGCTTCTTCAGAGCCTCCTTCAGCACATCTTTAGTGAAGCCGCCGGGAGGAACAATGATCTCCGCGGTGGTCTCGGCATCGGGCAACTCGTGCTCCACCTCCGGCTCGGTCATGACCTTGTAGATGTAATCCACCAGTTCCACAAAGCGCGCGGATTTGCGGTCGCGGGGATGCTTGAGGCGGATATTGAAATCGGAACGGATGCGTGCCGGATTTCTCCCCAGAACCATGACGCGGTCAGCCAGCATCACTGCCTCCTCAATGTTGTGGGTCACAATGAAGATGGCGTTGGCCGGCATTTTCTTGTTCAGCCAGAGTTCGAGCAGTTCACCGCGCAGATTTTCCGCAGTGAGAACGTCGAGCGCCGAGAAAGGCTCGTCCATAAACAGCACTTCGGGTTCGACGACGAGAGCGCGCGCGAATCCGACACGCTGCTTCATGCCTCCAGAAAGTTCCTTTGGATAGGCCGTTTCAAAGCCGTCGAGACCGACCGTGTCGAGTGTGCGCAGAGCACGTTTGCGCCGCTCGACAGCCGCCACTCCCTTGGCCTCGAGAGGCGCTTCCACGTTCTCCAGCACGGTGAGCCAAGGGAAGAGTGCGAAACTTTGGAAAACGATCGCCACGTTGGGCATTTGGCCGTCGAGCGGCTTGCCGTGCCACAGGAGCGTGCCGGACGTCGGTTGCGCAAGCCCAGTCAGCATGCGCAGGAGCGTAGACTTGCCGCAGCCCGAGGGTCCGAGCAGGGCAACGATCTTCCCCGGTTCGACTGCGAGGTTGGTCACGCCGACGACTTGAATCCGCGTGCCATCCGCCTGCGGATAGGACTTTTCGATTCCTACCGCTTGGATGATCGGTTCGACGCCCGGATCGCTCACGTCAATACTCCCGTTCTCTCTATACACGAACTGCGCAGAAGCGCAAAGCACACCGCTGTCGTAACAGTCTATTCACAATGGAGATCCCCGCATGCGCGGGCGAGGACGTCCGCGCGACAGCCGGCCAAGCTTGCCCTGAACCAAGTCGAAAGGATGCGGGCGCTACTCCCTGCAAATCAGGCGGCGAAATCTTCATTCGCCAGCACGGTGGAAGTCTTGGGAAGACGATCGCTCAATTCGGCTAGGAGCGCGAGCTTCGCGGCCAACGCGCTCGTAAGGCGGCCCTGGTCAAAGCGCCAGCGCCAGTTGCCCCCATGCAGGCTGGGCGTGTTCATGCGCCCCTCGCTGCCCAGTCCAAGCACATCTTGCAGAGGGATAATACTCATACTCGCCGTGGAACATTGCGCGGCGCGGACAAACGCCCAGTGGATGCCATCTTCACATCGTCCCACATAGGCCTCGGCATTGCGGCGCTCGTGTTCGGCCGCGCCAGAATTCCACCAGCCCGCGACCGTGTCATTGTCATGAGTTCCGGTGTAGATGACCTTGCCTTCCGCGCGGTGGGGCAGGTAGATGTGCGCGCCTTCGTCGCCGAATCCGAATTGCAGTACGGCCATCCCCGGAATTTGCAGCCGGTCCCGT
>DATDGW010000029.1:0-8689 GCA_036521895.1 Candidatus Sulfotelmatobacter sp.
TTGACGTAGTCGAAGCTCCCCGTTACCGGTTCGAGTTTGGCCGGAGTTTCGCTGGGCAGAGAACCGCCCGACGACGCTGTCTGCGCAACTGACGATCCCAAAAGCAGCGAGCCTGCCAGAAACAGCGGGAGACAACCCTGCGTGCGAACACGGCAGAAACTAGTCATGAAAGGTTTCCTTGGATGTGGCGGAGATAGTAGCTGGTCAAGCAATCGCTTGCCATACAGCGCCGGGCACCGCATGCCTTGATCAGCTTCATTCAGGTGATGTCCCTAGTCTTTCATGAAACCACCCGAAAACCGCCACATCGTCGGCAGCTTTTTTCTTTTTTCCGGACGAGCCCAAACGCAATGTCCAGACTACCGCCGAAAGTGATAGGCTACCCAATCCTCATCCTGATGTGCTGGCTGGGGAACGGTCCGCGCCCCAGGCGAAGGCGGCAAAGCTTCCCTTATAATGACCGGGGCTCAAAACGGCTTTCGGTGGCACCGGAATCCGTCGCATCAGATTCACCGCGGCACGCTAGTCGCAGCAACGTACCAACAAACGGCGCGCTGTTCATCTATGGCCGTTGACGTGAAAACTCCGAAGCCCGGAATCGAAGCCGCGAGCCTGACCGACGTCGGCCGTCAGCGCTCCAATAACGAGGACTCCTTCCTCTACTGGGAGCCCGAGTCCGACGCGGACTTTCTCCTCAAAGGCCGCCTCGCGGTTGTCGCCGATGGCATGGGCGGATACGAAGGCGGTCAGGAAGCCAGCCGCCTCGCCGTCGAAACCGTGCGCAGCGTCTATGACAATGCCTTTGCCGGGAACCCGCAAGACACGCTGATCGGCGCTCTGGAAGCTGCTCACCAGAATATTCAACGCTTCGCCCTGGAGCATCCTCAGTTCTACGGTATGGGAACCACCTGTACGGCCCTTTCCATCGTCGGCCGCCAGCTGAGCTTCGCCCACGTCGGCGACAGCCGCCTGTACCTGATTCGTGGGGAGTCCATCTCCCGCCTGACGCGCGACCATTCCTACGTCGGACGCCTGGTTGAGAGCGGCATCGTGCGCTCCGAAGACGCCGAGTCGCACCCCCAGCGCCACATCCTGACCGCAGCCCTGGGCTCCGGCCGCGACGTAGCCCCACACATACCCGAGCACCCCGCGACGCTGCAAGAAGGTGACATCCTCCTGCTTTGTACCGACGGCTTGTGGGGAGTGGTCAGCGATCCCGACCTTGCCCTCGTCGTGCAAGCCAATCCACCGGCGGAAGCCTGTCAAAAGTTGGTGGCCATGGCTCTCGAGCGCGGCGGCCCCGACAACATCACCGTGCTGGTACTGCGGGTTTCTGCCTGATCCGTTGGTCTGGCCACTCCTTGTTGTCTCCTTCTCGAGAACTCCAACGCGGTCAACGGCTGGTCCGAGCAGATCAGTTGGCCGTCACCTTTTTGCACCATCCTTACGAACAATTTATGACCCATTTATCCACAATTTACAGGTCTAAGTATCCAATGACTTTGGGTTGAGTTTCCGATGCTGCGTTCCCGGTGTCGAAATCGGAGACCCAGAGGCTGAAATGTTTGCAAATGTCGGCATGACTGTGCTGTGCATGGCGGCCGTGGCTTTGTATGTTCAATTCCTGACTGCGCCATTCAAGGAGTGCCCACCTCGCGTAACTGGCGATTGGGTGCGTCTGCGACTTCGCTCCGGCGAACACAAGCTAGAGGAAACGCAGGAGCGCAGACCGCCGGTGCCTCGGGCGGCGCGAGAACAGGTTCCTGTAGGAGGTCGATCATGTTAAGGCGAACGAACGCCGTATGGTTCCTCGTGGCCCTCTCCGTGTTGCTTGTAGTTTGGGCGTACTGGGCATTGCGGTCGCACAAAAAACAGCGGTTCCGAAAACGCAGGACAAGCTGGCTCTCGGAGAACCTGAGGTCAAGCAGTTGCTGCTCCTGATGGATTCCGACAAGAATGGCAAGATCTCCAAACAAGAATGGATGCGGTTTATGGAGGCGGAGTTCGACCGGCTGGACAAGGACAAGAGCGGATCTCTCGATGCCAAGGATCTGGCGCAGTCGAAGTTGCGCGTGAGCCACCCCGTAAATGTGGGCAAGTAACCCCGTTCTTCGAGCTGACAACTTTCCCTTGGCGCTTGGGTGGATTTATCTGGGATCGCCGAACCCGGATTTTCGGGCCACGATCTTAGAACACTTGTTAATTGATGCAGTCAGCCGCTGCTCACGGCCTGGGCCACCGTGCGAAGCATTCCTCCGCGGCGCGCTTCTCCAGTTCGGGAATTCAGTATGCAAGAACCTGAAAACCGCCGAGTTTTCCACCGCTCCCGGGTTACATTCCTGCCTCTGAACTGCAATCTGCTGCACACCGCTTCCTCGCCCCGGTAGTTGCGTAGCCACTAAATCATTGATTTAGCAGGTCGACACCGCCTCGCGCCTTGGGCGGAAGGTGGAATTCCGCTTGCAATGTCACCCACGTTAATAAAGTCTATTACATAAATCTACTTTATGGAATAATTCGCCTATGAAAATCTCCCCAAAAGGACTCTATGCCCTGCAGGCCATGATGATGAACGACATGAGTGCGGTCATCGCCGTCCTGATCCTCATCGTCACCATTGGCTATGTGGTCAACGGCATCGTGTTCAAAGAGATGGGGCGCCATCTGCAGAACCAGTGGGGTTTGACTCCCGCAACTTAGACCCTGAAAAAGAGCCGCGCTTTGACATCAGTGGCAAACGGATTCCTGTTGTCGCCCCCTCGAAGTCGCTGTGCAGGAACAAAAATATACGAGAGGACTGTACTTTCATGAAAGCCAACCAGATCCTGTTTTCCCTCACCGTAACCCTCGCGGCATTGACTATTGGCGCCGGCGCACAGACGGATTCGAGCGCAGCCACACCGCGGGCAGATGCTGCCCCGGTACAGCAGTCAATCACAGCAGCCGACATCCAGGAGTTAAGAGATGCACTCGCCGCGCAGCAGCGGCAGATTCAGGCGCTGCAGGCGCAGTTGCAGACCAAGGAGCAGACGGCGCAGCAACTTCAAGCCACGAGTCTCGCCCCCGCAAGCACGGTTGCGGCAGCGCCGGCGGTGAGCGGTCAGGCACCGGGGGCACCTGCGATCGTCGCGACCAGTTTGCAAGCCCCGCAGTCGAATCAACAGAATGCTGGCAGCTCCGATGAACGCATTCGCAACCTGGAGAGACAGATCAAGGGCATCGGCCCGATCTCTTTCAGCGGCGACGTGCGACTTCGCCTTGAGCCCTTCCTCGGTGGACCCACCGATCAATCGCTCGATCGCCTGCGCGGCCGCGTCCGCGCGCGCTTCAACGCGACCGCCAACCTTGGGGAGCAATTCCGCGCAGGTATCACCTTCGCAAGCGGCGACATAAACGACCCTACCTCGACCAACCAGACCCTCACGGGTTTCTATACTCGAAAGACGTTCGCACTGGACCAGGCGTTCGTGGAATTCACGCCGAAGGAGTTCAAGGCTCTTACCGTCACAGGGGGTAAGTTCCGCTATCCGTGGTACAACACAGAACTCACCTGGGACAAGGACTTGAATCCCGAGGGCGCAGCCGAGACCCTGGCCTTCAATCTCGACACGCCCGTCCTGAAGCGGATTGCCTTCATCGGCTTTCAATTGCCTTTCGCAGAGATGGCGGGTACGGCAACCACTGACAAGAGTATTACGCAGTCGATTACCTATGGCGGACAGCTGCAGACGACGTGGCGGCTCGCGCCGCGGGTGAACCTGAGCGCCTATACGGGCTACTATGACTTCCGGGGCGTCGATGCCGTCGCACTTGCGCTGGCGCGCGCCAGCGCCAAGAATCCTCAGACTCCGCTTTCCGGAGCACTCCCTTTGACTTCCGCAAACCCGGTACAAGACGCAACCTACACGACCACCGCGACTACGATCGTCACGGTCAACGGAACAGCCTATCCAACCGGGGTCACGTCCGTTACAAACGCTCAGTTCGCCTCGAAATTTGGGCTGTTTGACAGCATCGCTCGCTTCGACATCGACACCGGGCATCCACGTCTTCCGGTGAGCTTTATTGGCGACTATGTCCAGAATACGGAGGCCTGCAGGAACCTGCCCAACATCGTCGCTGTTCCCGCGAATACTGCAACTGCGACTTACAAGCAGACGCTGAATTCTCCCTGCAATTCGCACTATCGTCGCGGATATTGGGCAGAAGGAAGGGTCGGCCGTCTGCAGGACAAAGGCGATCTGCAGATCGGATATACCCGCATCTTCATCGAGCGCGAGGCCGTTCTGGGCAACTTCAATTACAGCGAGATGCGGCAGGGGACGAACGTCACCGAGCATCGTGTCGACGCCTTCTACCAATTTGATCGGAGCGTCCAATTGGGCTTTACCGCTTTGATAGGCCGTCCTCTCGGGAGTAGCGAGCCATGGCTCACACGCTTGCAGTTTGACACGGTTTACATCTTCTAACCCCGCAGTGCACCGCCACCTCCATTTCGACGGGCGCCGTGCTTTCGGAAGCTGTTTTTGGAACTCTCCCTGTCCGGGCCGGCGCCAACTTACAGTCCCCTACTATCCAGGTTTAAGATCGCGTGGCATACTCAGCCTGAAACGCTATGGACTCGAGACGCAACTTCCTGAAGCAAATGTCCGGCGCTGCCCTCGCTGTAGGCGCCACTCCCTCTCTCCTCGCGTGGGCGCACGCGGCCCAAAGCGGCTCCATCGACCTTCCCGGCGAAGACGGCCTGATCGTTCGCTCCCTCCGCTTCGTGGATCTGGAGACGCCGGTGGAGTACCTCAATACCTGGCTCACGCCGGTGCCTCACTTCTTCGTGCGCAACCACATGCACGAACCCAGCGAACTCAACGCAGAGGACTGGCGCCTGACTGTCGGCGGAGAAGTCGAGAAGCCCATCACGCTGACTCTTGCTGAACTCTCCAAGCTCGAATCCCATTCCCTGGTGAACACGCTCGAATGTGCCGGCAACGGACGCAGCCTGCACCGTCCGCAGGTTCCCGGCATTCAGTGGGGAAAGGGTGCAGTCAGCACGGCACGCTTCTCAGGTCCGCGCCTGCGGGATGTATTGCAGCGCGCCAACATGAAGCTCACGGGCAAGCACGTTAGCTTCCGCGGGCTCGATGATATTCCCGGCAAAGTTCCGCCTTTCATTCGCAGCGTCCCTATCGAGAAGGCGCTTGACGCCGACACTCTGGTCGCCACCCACATGAACGGCGCTCCGTTGAGCAAGCATCACGGCTTCCCTGCACGCGCGCTTGTTCCCGGATGGATTGGCGCCGCGTCGTGCAAGTGGCTGACGGAGATCAAAGTCCTCGAATCAGAGTTCGTTGGCAACTTCATGAACCCCGCCTACCGCTTTCCGAACCAGCCTGGCAAGCCGGGCGAAGCCGTGAAGCCCGAAGACACCCATCCGCTCACTGCGCTGAATGTGAAGTCGGTGATCTCTGGGCCACTCGACGGCACGAGCCTCAGGTCGGGGAGGGTTGCGGTCCGAGGAGCGGCATGGGCCGGTGAGGCTGACATCGTCAAGGTCGAGGTGTCGACTGACGGAGGAGCGAACGGGACTGCAGCCGGGCTCGGGCACGATCACGCCCACTATGCATGGCGGCTCTGGAGCTACGAGTGGAGAGCGAAGAGCGGCGCCTACACCATCCGGTCGCGGGCTATTGACTCGCAGGGACGAACTCAGCCCGCGACTCCCGTATGGAATCCAAGCGGCTATCTCTATAACGCCGCCGATCAGGTGACGATCCATGTTGCATAGCATAGTGAAGGCGTCGATCGTGGCAGCGTTGATCGCTGTGGCCGCTGCCTTGTGGGCACAGGAACAGCAACTTCAGATCATCCCGGGAGGGCAGAATCCACCGCCGGTGGGGTTCAAAGACGATCTCCCGCCTGGGGCAATGCGCGGCAAAGCCACGACCTGCTGTCTGGAGTGTCACGAGGCGCGGATCATCCTGCAGCAGCGCCTTAACAAGGCTGCGTGGACGAAGGAAGTCGACAAGATGATCAAGTGGGGAGCGGTCGTCGAGGCCAGCGATCGTGACGCGTTGATCGACTACCTGAGCACGAACTTCAGCCCCGATCAGCCGCCCTACGAGCCGCTGCGGACGACTTCCGACAAAGCATCCGGGAAGAACGGCGGGAAGAAGAATCCGAAGTAAGAACTTAGCAGCAAAAAGCAAAGCGCCACCGACCCAGTGTCCGCAGGGATTCCGGACGCTACGGCAGCGCTGCCACTTCAGAGCCCAAATTGATGAGATAAGTATAAGAATCGGGATGCACTACTAACAGTGCATGACTAGGTACGCGGGGGAGTTAATAACAGGAAAGTAATTGAGTCCTAAGGAGTTGCACGCTAGATCCCTCCCTTCGCCTGAAGAACGGCTCCGCTCGGGATGAACGCCATCGACCGGTTTTCCCTGATCGTCTCACGTCTCCTTCGTGTTCTCGGCGTCCCCTGTGGTCGAGATCTTTTCCGGGCGCAGCAACGGGAACAGGATCACGTCGCGGATGGTGTGCGAGTCCGTGAGGAGCATGCAGAGGCGATCGACGCCGATGCCCACGCCTCCCGCCGGCGGCATGCCGTATGAGAGGGCGCGGATGTAGTCTTCATCCATCTGGTGAGCTTCGTCGTCGCCGCGCTCGCGTTCTCTCAGTTGGCCTTCGAAGCGGCGGCGCTGGTCCTCGGGATCGTTGAGTTCGCTAAAGCCGTTGGAGATCTCCATCTGTCCTGCGAACATCTCCCAACGCTCGGTCCAGTCTGGTTCGTCGGGCTTCTGCTTAGAAAGCGGCGAGATCGCGGTGGGATATTCGTAGATGATCGTCGGCTGGGTCAGGTGCTCTTCTGCCGCTGCTTCAAAAAGCGCCGCGATGTTCTTCCCTGCCGGAGCGTTGGCTTCGTACGCCATGTGCGCGTGGGCGGCGTTGAACCGCTCGACCAGCTTCTTCACGCCTTCGCAGGTAGCGAAGCCGCTCATCTCAGGCTTTGCGCCGGCCGCTTGCGGCCAGTAGTGAATGATCGCTTCCCGCATGGTCATGCGCTGCCAGTTGGCCCAGTCGATTTCCTGGTCTCCCCACTTCGTCTTCGTGCCACCGCTCACATCCTTCGCGGCCTCGGTGATAACTTCCTGGGTGAGATCCATGATGCCCTGGTAGTCGGTGTAGGCCTGATAGGCCTCGAGCATGGTGAACTCGGGATTCCAGCGCCATCCCAGGCCCTCGTTGCGGAAGTTGCGGTTGATCTCGAAGACGCGATCGAAGCCGCCCACGACGAGCCGCTTGAGGTAGAGTTCGGGCGCGATTCGCAGATAAAGATCCATGTCGAGGGTATTGTGGTGGGTGACAAACGGACGCGCCACGGCGCCGCCGGCGATGGGCTGCATCATCGGCGTCTCGACCTCAATGAATGCGTGCGCCTCCAGGGTGCGGCGCATCGACTGCAACAGTTTCGTCCGCTTCAGAAAAACTTCCCGCACCTCCGGATTCATGACCAGGTCGACGTAGCGCTGGCGGTAGCGCAGTTCGATGTCCGTAAGGCCGTGCCACTTCTCGGGGAGCGGCAGCAGGTCTTTGCTCAGGAAAGTGATCTTTTCCACGTGGACGCTGAGTTCGCCGGTGCGCGTGCGGAAGAGGTATCCGCTGGCGCCAATGTGGTCGCCGAGGTCGAGCAGCTTGTAGAGTTCGAATCCCTTATCGCCGACGGCATCTTTCTTGACGTAGATCTGGAGGCGCTTGCCACCCTGCTGCAGGTGAGCGAATCCGGCCTTGCCCATCAGGCGGATGGCCATGATGCGTCCGGCGACGCGCACGTTGACGCGCGCCTGTTCGAGTTCCTCGGCGGTCTTGGGGGTGTACTCGGCCAGGATCTGCTCGATCGTGTGGGTGAACTCGTACTTGCTGCGGTAAGTGGCCTGACCGAGCGCCTCAATCTGCTTTAGCTTTTCGCGCCGCAGGTTGTAAATGTGGTCGTCGAGTGCCAAGGGTGTCCTTTCGCTGCTGATGGTGGAAGGGAAATTATAAACAATGAGTTGGGATGGGCCTGCGAGCGCTTCAGCGGTCGAGGCCGGCATGTTTTTTTTTGGTGCTCGCGGCAAAATCTTGATTCCTTTGTGGTTACGAAGGACGTATCTCTCCTGGCGCGTGCAAAATCTTGGATCGAAAGGACTTGCGGTAAAATATTGGTAAATAAGGAGTTAGCAACGCAGATTGGGCTTGCTGTTTGGGCTTCGGAGTCGGATCGGGTTTGGGCTCACGATCTATTTGCTCGGTCAAGGTTGAGACGCCTTCGAAAGTCATCCCTTCCAAATTCGCTGAGGCCGACGTTATGGCATCCGTAGAGGTCTTCCTCCATCATGGTGTTGGAGATAGAGATGGTCGCTTGTGGGCCCTTGGGGAGGGTGGAAACCAAGTGGACGTTAATCGGAGTGGAAACGCGAGGTGATATTCCACCCCATCGCATCGGAGCCTACCGAAGTCCGGAGACATCCACTGTGGCGTTGCTGTGGCGGACCGCGCGCCGGCTCAATGTCTGGACCACATCTGGCGTGAGGCTCTGCTCGACCGCGAGGAGCACCACTCCCTGCGCAGACACATTGGGATCCCACTTTTTCATCCAAAGCTCGTCAGCCTGTGTGGTGCGCCGAGCCAGGACCTCATCGCGCTCGGCACC
>DATDGW010000030.1:0-2670 GCA_036521895.1 Candidatus Sulfotelmatobacter sp.
ACCGAATACCGAAGTTCAGCGCGAGCCGCTTTCGCATCGCTCTCCGCGGCCGGTCTTTGAAACATACCTTCTCGTCGAAGATAGTGAACGAGCGTCCCTTCTCTGGGGTCGAGATGTCCCCGAACTATTGCAAGATACCGCCTCACCGGGGTATGGCCGAGAAACTGTCGAACGAGTACGTCCCGATCCGGCTCGGTGGTCGCAAAGAGCAGAATCCCGGACGTAAACCGATCGATGCGATGTACGACAAAGACTCGTCTTCCGGTCGGTTTCAGTTCTGCGCGAAGCAGAGACAAGGCGGACTGAGTATTGGAGTCCCTTACCGGCACGGCCGGAAGCCCGGCAGGTTTATTGATGGCCACGACAGCATCGTCTTCGAAAAGCACGGCAACCTCCCGTGAAAAACGAGGCGATCGACGGTTGCCGGCGTTGCGTGGGGATCTTCTCATTTGGCGACCGGCGGATCGTGCTTTTCCAGGCCGGCTGCATAGACCGAGTCGTGGAGCAGCGTTGGATGATCCGTCGACATCTTACCAATATTCCGGCTGGGTAACGCGCCAACCGGAATGTATGGTCCGCCGCTCGATTGCAAGCGAAAAGTGAGAAGGTCACGGACAGGTCTGCGCAAATGTATACGGCCTTCGTTGGAGTGAAACACTCCGGGCCAGGATGGAGTGCGCTGCGCCCTGTTCCCATTTAGTTGGGCAGTCTTGGAAGACTCCTTCCGGTTTCGGGTTTGGAGAGCGCCGGGTTCGACCGTTGTGCCATCTCAGGATTCGCCAGCAGACCGGGGAGGAAATCATAGAGCTCGATAAATTCGCTAGGTGGCCGCGGTATTGGCCGACACGGGAGGCCGATAGGGTTCATTCTTGGCGAGTACGGCCCAAGCGATGCGGGCCAGCTTGTTGGCTAACGCCACCGCGGCAACGTTCCGGTGAGTGCGCGAGCTGAGTTCCGCCAGCCAGGTGCTGAGCCCGGAAGACTGCTTGGTGCGCTGCTGCAGGACAGCCCGCGCACATTGCACAAACAGTCTTCTCAAGTAGGGGTTACCGCGTTTACTGATGCCGAGCAGTTTTTGTTGGCCGCCGGTGGTGTATTCGCGCGGGGTCAGGCCCAGCCAGGCCGCAAACTGCCGGCCCTTGTGAAAGGCCGCTCCGTTGCCAATCGCCGCGATCACGGCGGTAGCCGTAACAGGTCCAACGCCCGGGATCGACACCAGACGCCGGCAGGCGTCGTGCTGCTGAACAGTTTGCTCGATCAACTTGTCAGCCCCATCGATGCGCTTCCCCAGTTGATCGAGTTCTTTCTTCAGTTGGGCCAGCAGGAGCCGCAACGTGCCGGAGAGCTTGGCGTCGCCATCTTTCAAGATTCCAGGTAAGGTGGCCTCGATATGACTTCGTCCCTTCCGCACTGTGATGCCGCGTTCCAGCAAGAGCCCGCGTATCTGGTTAACGGCCGCGGTGCGACGCATGACCCAGCGCTCGCGCACCCGGTGCAGGGACTGCAGATCCAGTTGGTCATCGCTCTTGATGGGCACGAAGCGCATCGTCGGCCGCGCCACCGCTTCCGCGATCGCCTCCGCATCGATGTAGTCGCTCTTGTTTGTCTTCACGTACGGTTTCACGTATTGCGCCGGGATCAACCGCACTTCATGGCCTTGATCTCGTAGGGCCCTACCCAGAAAATGGGCTCCCCCGCAGGCTTCCATGCCGATCAAAGCAACCTGCACGTTGGCGGTGAAGCGCACCAACTGCAGGCGCGAGCACTTCTTGCGCACCACCACCTCGCCGGCTCGGTTTAGCCCGACGAGATGAAACACCGTTTTCCCAAGATCAATGCCTATCGTGTGTAGTTCCATGGAATGTCTCCTCTAATGTCTGGTCTACCTCATCTGTTGTTCGTCTTTCGCAAGACGAAAAACCGCGCAGCATCTGGTTCCCGGTGGTGGGTCCCAGAGCAAGCGTCTTTCATTTATCCGCCACCAGGATGCGATCCACACAGACCTACCGCGCTCGCCCATGAGAGATTCAGCTCATCTCCTTAGTTCCACTCTCATACTCCAGCTGCTGTGGAGCAAGGGCGGCGGACCATCCCATTAGTTGGGCAGGGCGGTCAAAGTTGACGGCAAACGCGCGACTTACCGACTTGATCAGCGATGAGGGCCCGAAGTCGCCTTCTGGGAAGCTTCGGTCGGATCGCGTGCCACTCGAAAACAACTCCAGTGGAGAACGGCACTGTGGTCCCGAAGTGGCGTGGGATCGACCATCGTGTAGAAGGCACTTTCCGATAAGGGCTGTGAAACCGGCTTGTCGTACACTGGCACCAAGCTTCGCCCTCAAAGATCGCTCCCCCGCACTCCTCGTCACGTCTACGGATCGGATCACGCCCAAATCATGGAAATGCCTGCGAAGACGAGGGGCACTCGTATACTTGCGGCCACGTTACGATTTCCTTTCGTGCTCTCGGCCAGTTTATGCTTCCAACCTCCCTAGAAACTGGCGCGCCAGTCATCTGAAAACACTGAGGATTCACGAGCGCCGCGGCCAGTTTATGCTTCCAATCGCGGCCAGCCTTTGGGCAAAGTCACAGTCGTCGTCATTGATGGCAGGGCGGAGCAAGGGGTAGTATTTTGTAATATCCGGACCGAGTGCCGCCCTGACACGGGGTAAT
>DATDGW010000031.1:0-3199 GCA_036521895.1 Candidatus Sulfotelmatobacter sp.
AGGCTGGTCGGGTTGTCTGACATCTTGCAAGGAGGCAACGGTGAGGCCGGCGTCACGGCTCCCGATATTCGCGCCTACACGCGGGACACCCACATTTTCGAGGCTCTTGGTGGATATCAACCCGTGGGTTACGGCCTGTCCGGCATTGGAGGGCCGGCGCAGGTGAATGCGGCTTGCTGGACTGCTGCTGGTCCGCGGTATCCGTCGCCGACGCCAGATCACGCTACAGATGGCCCTGGGAGCACCCGCAGGTTCGTTGCTGCGCGAGGCGGTACTCGAAAGCCTCCTGCTCAGTATTACGGGAGGAGTGTTCGGTGTGGGTCTGGCGGCTATTGCGCTGCGAGTGGGTGTGAGCCTGCTGCCTGAAACGCTGCCGCGGATTCAGGAAATCAGACTCGACGGGCACGTGGTGCTGTTTGCAATCGCGCTCTCGGTCCTGATCGGTATGGTTTGCGGACTGGCTCCGGCCTTCGCCGCCTTGCGGACGAGCGTCAACGAAACCCTTAAGGAAGGGGGGCGCAACGGCACAGTGGGCGGAGGGCATGTGCGGCTTCGCACCGCGTTGGTGGCTGGTGAAATCGCCGTCGCGCTGGTGTTGTTAGCGGCTTCCGGATTGTTGCTGCGGAGCTTTGAGAAGATGCTCGCCGTCGATCTGGGTTTTCGCCCGGACCATGTCCTCACGGCTTCCTATTCGCTTCCGCAAAAACAATACGCAACCCAACCAGCGGTGGATGAGTTCAATCACGAACTGATTCGCCGTCTCCGGCAGCTTCTTGGCGTGAAGTTTTGCTGGGGTGACCTCGTTTCTGCCGGCTTCGGGCGGTAACAGCAATACTGTAATCCATGCGGAAGGCTGTGTCGCACCTCAGAGCGCCGGCATGAATCTAGCCACGCAGGTGTCGGTTGAGGGTGACTATCTGCAGGCGATCGGTGTTCCGCTCCTGTCCGGGCGTAATTTCACCCCAGCGGACACAGCGGACACGCAACTGGTCGCGATCGTTAACCACAAGCTTGCCGAGCATTGCTGGCCAGGTTCAGACCCGGTCGGGAAGCGTCTGCGCCTGGGTTTGCAGGAACCGAAGATACCGTGGCTGACGGTTGTGGGTGAAGTAGCGGACGTAAAGGAGGCGTCGCCCGATGTACCTAGCAAACAACAGTATTACTCCCTGCTCGAACAGTATGAGAAGTCCATAGGACCCTTCGCCTCTCCCACAGACCTGAACGGAAATGGAGGCTCTGTCGTCGTGCGCACGGCGATGGAGCCCGAGCAGATGGCGAATGTTCTGCGTGCGACAGTCCGCTCGATTGACCCTCAATTACCCCTCGCTCAAGTCCAAAGCATGGAGCGCGCGGTTTCCAATAGCGAAGCTCCACGCCGGTTTAACACGGTAGTCATCTCTGCCTTTGCCATGGCGGCGATGCTACTGGCGGCGCTCGGCATGTACAGCGTCATCGCCTTCTCGGCTGCCCTGCGCGCACAAGAGATGGCCATCCGCATGGCTTTAGGGTCGCAACGAGCCGGCATTCTGCGCCTCGTCTTTGCATCTGCAGCGAAAGTGGCTATGCTCGGGTGTGCGATCGGACTGTTGGGCGTGGCTGCGGCTTCTCGGCTGCTGGGCTCTTTTCTGTTTGATGTGAGTCCGTTCGATCCGCTGGTGTTGAGTCTGGTCGCAGTTTTCGTACTGCTGCTGGAATGGCTGGCTTCGTTGCTGCCCGCGCGCCGCGCAGCTTCCATCGACCTCATGAGCATTCTGCGCGCGGAGTGACATTGGATTGTGCCTCGTCAAAACATCACGTGCTCTCCTCTTAAGACTCGGCTGCTCGCGTAGGCCTCGTCTGTCTTCGGTTATCCGACAAATCCGGATCAATAGTCGGGGCACACCCTCAGCATGAAGAGCGGGAGAGCGGCGCCTGGCTCAGGGGAGACTTTGTCGGTCTACGCCGCGAGGTTGTAACGATGGTGCAGTCCGCCGAGGCGCGGCAAAGACAGGATCTTGGTGCCGACGGCAGAAGGGAGAGCGACTGGTCGTCCGGTGGGCGTGTCTTTCGCCAGCCCCAGATGTGTCCTGTCCTCGTGGTAGTAGTGGACATACTCGCCCATCAACCGCTTCAGGTGTCGCTCATTCAGGACAATCACATGGTCTAGCAAGTCGCGCCGGCAACTCTCAACCCAGCGTTCCGCGACACCGTTCTGCCACGGACTCCGGAAGGCAGTCCGAACTGGCTCGCTGCCCAGGTCTTTCGCCGTGGAGACCACATCGTTGCCGAACTTTGCATCGCGGTCAAATATCAGAAACCTGTGGGCCGAGGCATACGGCCATGCTTCCCGCATCTGTTGCACGATCCAGAAAGCATTGGGAAACCGCGTGACGTTGAAGCGGAGAATCTTTCGTCGGTCATGGCCTATGACAAAGAAGCAATACAGAACCCCAAAGGTGAGCGTCGGTACCGTGAAGAGGTCCATGGCTGCGATCGCCTCGCGATGGTTCCGAACGAACGTCAGCCAGCGCTGGGTGGGATCCGGCGTTCTCGGTGCCCGCCGAAGCCATCGTGAGACGGTTGGTTCTGACAGATCGAAGCCCAATTTGAGCAGTTCACCGTGGATGCGCGGCGCTCCCCAGGTTGGATTCTCGGCGGCCATGCGGAAGATCAAGGCCCGAATCTCTTTGCTGACACGCGTTCGGCCTCCCACTCGTCTTGCTCGTGAAAGCCATTTCCAATACATCCGAAAACCAGCTCGATGCCAGGCGACAACCGTTCTGGGCGTGACCAAGATCAGCGGTCCTTTCCATCCGGACCAGAGTCTTCGTAAGGCAATCCAAAACAGCTTATGCGCGGCCGACAATCTGCGCTGAGGTCGTTTGGTGTGGAGTGCCAAAAGTTGCTGCCGGAGAGCCAGGTTCTCGAGGATGAGGTCCTGGCGGGAAAGGAATGTGGCGACCATCCAGCCGATGAGGTGTCGGCGCAGTGCAATCATGGCAAGAATCGTAACCGAACGGTCGCCGATCGCTCGTCGCCAAGCGGTTGATTTTGCGAGTGCATGACGTTTTGATGAGGGACAGGCGTAGTTATCGCAGATCAAGTGCAGCTGCCGGTCCGCCGGAATGGTCCGGTCGATGAGACGAAGAAACTTGAGCCATTCCTGATGCCGCAGGGACAGGGATCGTTTCTTCCAACCTTCGAAGAGGCATGAAGGGCC
>DATDGW010000032.1:0-7175 GCA_036521895.1 Candidatus Sulfotelmatobacter sp.
CTCTCTGACGGCAAGGAATGGCTCACTGCAGCTGGCTGGGTTCGCCTGGAACTTGGTGAGCCGGATGCTTCCGGCCGCCGGCGCCCCGTGCCCGTCGAAGGCTCGGACTTTGAACTGGCGTTGTCGGTGGCCATCATCGCATCGGCACCAGCGCCAATCCGATTGTTCAGAGCACCACGCCGGGACCGGGCACCAACAAGCGATGGTGCATTCAAGCCAGTGAGGAAACGCAGCGCACGACGCGCAAGGCGTGTTCGCGGGAGGAGACATCGTGACGGGTAGTGCTACGGTGATTCTGGCGATGGGCGCCGGGCGGCGGGCCGCGAAGGCCATGTGCGAGGATCTGACGACCGGCGAGTGGTAGCGCTCGAATCTACGCAAAGCTGATTTCGACGTAGGTGTCTGTGCGCGACCATATCAAAGGCAGCCGCGCCGCCCAATACTTGCGGTTGATTGTCTGGCGCGTCCGGGCGTGATCCTGCGGAGAAAGAATGCGCGCTTTTGCGGGAAACTCCGGTCCCGTCAGTTTTCCACGAATAGTGCACGGCGCCACGCGTACTTGCGGATTATTGTGAATCCGCTTCGCCTTTCCCATGTCGCTGCGCGTCATCACGTAGAGTTTCCCGTCTTCCTCGCCAAACCACACTGGGGTTGCCACGGCCGCGCCGGTTTTGCGAAAGGTTGTAAGGGAAATATATTTCTGACCTTGAATGGGCGAAGGAATTGAACTGGGCATAGCCCCATTCTAGTAGACGCGCCACGTTCGGCTGGTGCGGCATCCTGGCGACTGCGGGTCCGCGCAACGCCTGTGTCGTCTCTGGTACGTAGTCCATCCCTCGAATTGCTCCGATCACGCCGAATGTGTTACAAGCCTGAACATGCGTAAATGGATGAAAGATCGATTACAGCGCCGCAAGAAGAAAGCTCCGGAGCCGGGAAGTCAGGCGGCGCCTCCGCCACTGCAGCCGGCTTATTTCGATGCGGAGCAAGTCCCGAGCACACCGGTGCCGATTCACGTCGAATCTGGGCACCACGAGTCGAGCTCGAACGAGGCTGAGGTTCACGCTGTGTCTGAACCGGAGCATGAAGCGCAACCCCCTCGCGAGGAAGCGGTGAGTGGCGTCGGCCAGTCGCGACCGCCCGCGAGTGGTGACGGCCAGCGGGGACGCGGACGCCGTCGGCGCGGTGGGCGCGGGCGAGGTGGACGCGGTCGCGAGCAAGCTGTCGCTCAGGCGTTCACTCCCGCCGCGGTGAACGGCATTGTCCCTGACCTGCCTGGGTCGGAGGAAGCAGCGCCGGAAGACGGGACACCCCAAGAAGGAGCGCTCGAAACAGCCGAACCGGAGGCTGAAGCCGCACCGCAAGCGCTCCGCGTTCCAGCGGCCGTGCCCGCGGCACCGGCGCGTCCACCGAAGGGCATCGTCGTGCTGGCAATCGGGCTCCCGGGTTCGGGCAAGAGTTCGTGGTTCAAGCGTCACAACGCGGTTCCGCTCTCGAGCGACTTGGTCCGCTCTCTCCTATTTGACGACGTGCGCGAGCAGCGCTTTCAGGATCTCGTGTTTTCCAATTTGCGCTCCATGCTCAAGGCGCGGCTCATCGCCAAGCGCCCGATGAATTATGTGGACGCCACGAACCTGACTCCACAAGAGCGCCAGCACTGGATCAAACTCGCCAAGGATTACAACTACGAGGTCCACGCGGTCTTCTTCGATGTTCCGCTCGAGGTCTGCCTTGAACGCCATCAGCGACGCGATCGTGTCGTCCCAGAAGACATCCTGCGGCGTATGGCCGCCAAGCTGAGGGCTCCGGCGTTTGAGGAGGGCTTCGCGAAGATCACCGTTGTGCGTGTGAAGAAGAAAGAATAATTCGCTAAGGTTCTCCTCTGCGCAACTTCCGGATCATCTCACCCGGCGTCTCTCGGTCCCCGGGGATTGTGTACGTGATGGTTTGTTGATTTGCGCTGTGCATCAGTTCCTCGATTTCTTCCGGACGCATCGGCATCCCAAAACCCGCTCCCAGCAGAAGCGGTAGACACAGCACCAGCATGCGCAGGCGACGCTTGATCGACACCATAGCCTCCCGGCAGACGCCCGGGCCGCAGCGCAGTGCGATTCTGCCGCGGAGGGGCTGCCTGATCTTGTGAATTGGTGTTCTATTCCGAGGACTTCAGATCCATGAGGCAACGGCGGGTGGTGCGCGGGAAGTAATTGCCGAGAAGGATGCGAGGCGTGGAATTCCACTTTCTTCCGGTCGGGGTTCGGCCCAAACCATGATTGCTGTGCCGACAAAGAGCAAGAGAGGAACGAGGATGGCCCAGAACAGGGCGGCTGATACGGGAGTCAGCGCGGCCAAGAACAGAGCCACGAGACAGGCAAGCGCGAACAGTTTACGCCAAGAGATCATCGAATTCAGTTACGCTACATCCAACAAGCCTAACTCCGGGGCCACGGCGAAGTCCGCTATCGCTTAAGATGAGGCAACAATTCCTTGAACGCTGCCGACGAAGACGAACGCATCAATTCATAGATCATCATCTCGGTCGAAGAGATCACCGCGCCCGCCCCTCGCATGCGATCGAGGCCGACCTTCCAGTTCCACTCCGTCCGAGAACTCACTGCATCTGAGGCTACGTGTACCAGGTGCCCGTCACGCAGGGCCTCGAGTGCAGTCTGCGTAACGCAGATGTGGCTCTCCATTCCGCAGAGCAGCAGGGTGTTCCGTTTGCCGGGCAGCTGCTTGAGCGCGCTGCAGAAAACGTCGCTGCCGAAGCAGGAAAATAGGGTCTTGTCGACGGCCTCCGTTTCCGGCAGCAGAGAGGAGATCTCGGGCACCGTTCCGCCGAGCCCTTTCGCGTACTGCGTGCTGACCAGTGCGGGAATCTTGAGGATCGAGGCCGCGCGAATCAAAAGCTGCGCATTCCGCACCAATTGCTCTCTTTGAAAGATCGGCGGCAGCAGTTTCTCCTGAATGTCGATTACGACCAGCGCACATTGCTCGGCCTCCAGAGGACGACGTGCTATCTCGGAGTAGTCCGCGGCGGCGGGGATGGAATCGAGGGTTGTGACCATGGCGGCTCCTGATGGGAAAGAACGATCATTCGATTCTACCGCTTCAACAGAGTCGATTTGCAGGAGTGAAATCTACTCTTTGTGAAGTTTGATGTGTCCTCGGATGATCGGTTTCGATTGACCCAAACTCGCTCTCAACCATAAAATGAAAGTGAGCTTGCGAGCCTTGGCTCGAAGCAAGGAATTGCCCCCTCGTTCAACGGCTAGGACACCTGCCTCTGGAGCAGGTTATCGGGGTTCGAATCCCTGGGGGGCAGCCAAACTCCGCTTCTTTCCCCGCTGTCGAACGACCGTTCAAAAGTTGAAACCTAACGATAGAACGTCGGTGGGCGTGGTCCATCCGAAATTGAATACAGTGGTGGTGAAGGTCATCTTCTTGTAGGTAACGCCCGCCAGCACCCCTCGCTGGATGTCGAGGCCAGTTTGATAGACCCGGGTTCTTTGTGACGCCAGTCCTACTTGTAGCCACGGCAGCGGCGAGTACGTGAGTTGATTCCAGGTGTAAAAAAAATTGGCGTAGCGGTTCTGAAAAGAAAATACGTACTCGTTCGCCGCGTAGAGTTGAACCCGTTTGTAGGTGAGTGTGAGCAAGCAGCCTGGGGCGATGCCGTTCAGATCGCCGAAGACGCCACCCAGCATCGGGGTTGCGTTCAGCATCAGCTTCGTCCCCACGCTGAAGTTGTAGCATGCCCATAGCGAACCGGTCCTTAGAGCTTCACTGTTGTAGCGAGCTTCCAGGTGCAGCCAGCCATGGTCGGCAGTGAAATCCGGCAATATGTAGGATTGGCCCCCCGGCACAATGTAGCCGCTGGTGGTAAGTGAGTATGCCCACGGACTCGGAGTGTTCGAGGAATCTGAAGGCACACTGCCGGATGTGGCTTGCGCCAAACCGTGGGCCGTCAGCAGCGCCAGCATCGCAACGGTCCCGAAATGTTGTTTGAGAGTCATTCCACGACATCGCGATCCCGCCAATCGTCACGGTGCGTGGGGGCGCCGGGTTCAAGCCGGACTACTGCTCTGCCGCGGCCGTCCGAGGAACGCTCCCGGCGGCATCAGTGGAGCTTGCCAACCGGCTCGACTGCAAGGCAAGCAACTGCTGCAGCAGAGCAAGATCGCTCTCGACATCGGCGCGCGCCGTCTTTCGGCCTGCAGCGGTTTTCAATTCTTCGCGCAGGCGTGCCCTCAGCAGACCAGTGGCAAACTCGGAACCGGCGGGAACGTTCAGAATATTGGATCGGGCAATCCCCACGGACGTGACTCCACCACCCTCGCTCACCTGCAGCCTGAGTCCTCCGGTGGCATCGAGGGCTGGTTCGGCCGCAGCTTGTAGAGACGTCCACTGGCGCTCGTCTGCATCGGCGTCCGCGGGAGACGAGGCTCGGAGCAGTTCCTCGAGCTCCTCCTGAAGCGTGCGACGGTCCGTATTCGTCAAGGCTGCGCTCAACTGATGACTGGAATCGAGGATCAGCGCATCCTTCCCCGGGTTGAAGTGCCAGTGTTGGACATACACTGCCACCGCCGTGCCGGCGGCATAGGGATGGAACACGAAGATCGGTAGCATATATTTCTTCGCAGTCAGCATCACCTCGAAAACACCTTTGATTCGCTTGGAGCGCGGAATGCTCCCCGGGACCTGCGGAATCACAAAATTTGACGGCTGCAACTCCGGATGCCGCCTGCTGTATTTGGAAAACGTTCGGGCCAGTTGTTTCGGCGTGGTGACGCCCAAGTCGCCGATAATGCTGCGATGCACGGAGTGGGGATAGTAAAAGCTGATGATCTGACGCGCGAAGTCCGCGCAGTTCGCGGTCACCAGGTTCCAGCGCTGTCGGTTGGTGCGCTCGTTGAGCAGGCGGATCAGCTTCGCATCCTGCTCGGGACGGGTCTCGATCTCAAAGGTATAGATTGTGCGGAGGTACGACGCTCCGATCAACTCATACCAGTCGCCACCCGGAGTCCCGCCACCGGGAAGATCGGGAACCAGCGACTCTAGATGATTGCGCCGGTACCGGTCGCGTAGGAACGCGACCAGTTTCGTGTCCGCCAAAAGCGGGATGTCATTGGGATCTTCTACCGCGTACAGGTAAGGGAGGAGGGGAATTGCAATCCAGTCGTAACCACCGATTCCGCGGTAGCGGCTGAGAACGATTCCGCTTTCGCCCGGGGCACAGCGGCGCAGGATTACCGGGGAAGTGGCGCAGACCCCGCTCAGGTAAACCGCGGCATGACCGGTTCCGGCGAACTTGCCATCGTAACCGTAGGGCTCTCCCAGGAGCAGGGTTGCCCCAGTCCACGCCTGTGCAAGTGGGCACAGGCAGAAAAGCAGAATGCTACTCAGAATCCTCGGTCTCACGACAGCCTCTGGTTCGGCCTGTACCAGTCCTAGAGGGAAAGGTAGCCTCGTTTAGATGTCCACTCCTCCGGTGGAACAATAGGCGAGCGGGTGCGGACAGTTAACTGTCAAAACGTACAGGTTGTAAGACAAGCGTACCGAAGGAATACACGGTCTGGCAGAGCAACTCCATGCATAATTTCACTGAGGACAGTGAATTCGTCACTCGATCCACAAACCCGCCCGCCGCTCCGAAGTCAGACATCTTGAACGGGGATTTCTGGAGTAGAAAGGCTCGCAGCCAGCATAAGTGACAGGTGCAGAACTCCGCCGCTCGTTGTGAAATTGCAAATGGTGGAGGCGTGGTAGTGGTGCGTGGTGAAAAAGGGGTTTCAAGGAAGATGCCGTCGCGCCGACACGCTGGCGGACTACTCCTGCGCGCGGGCGGTTTGACCTGGGTGAGCCTATCTATCCTGGCCTGCGGGTTTCCGATTGCTGCAGTGGCTCAGTCTCCGCAGCCCCCGACCGTCCAAGCAGGAGTGACTGGCCAACTTGACTCCCGAGAAGCGAGTGCACCGATCGATGATCGGCAGCCAGATCGGCAATCGTCAGGGTACATCCACGGAACCGTGATTGATCAAGTCGGAACGGTCTCCGTTGACACGAACGTGCGACTGAAGCGTGACGACCTGTCCCTCATTCAAGAAGTGTTGTCGGGAGAGAATGGGGAATTTGTCTTTTCCGATCTCCCTGCTGGACCTTTTCAACTCACCATCACGGCAGATGGTTTCCAGACCCAACGAATCTCGGGAGTCCTGCTCCCAGGACAGGCTTACCTCGTGCCGGAAATCAGGCTGGCGGTTGCCACCCTGGTGACGGAAGTGTGGGTGGCAGGAGGACTGACGCCGGTCGAGGTGGCGCAGGATCAGATCAAGGAGCAAGAGAAGCAACGGGTGCTCGGTTTCATTCCGAACTTTTTCGTCAGCTACGTGCCCGATGCCGCTCCTCTGGTGTCGAAACAAAAGTTCGAGCTTGCATGGAAGTCATCCATCGATCCTTTTACCTTTTTGGGAGTTGGCGCCTTGGCCGGCGTCCAGCAGGCGACCGACGACTTCAACGGATACGGGCAAGGCGCGGAAGGTTATGCGAAGCGCTTCGGCGTGGCCTACGCCGACGTCCTCACAGGAACGTACATCGGAAGCGCGATCCTGCCATCTGTTTTGAAACAAGATCCACGCTACTTCTATAAGGGTACCGGCACTCCCCGATCGCGGTTCCTGTACGCGGTGGCTAATACCGTAATCTGCAAGGGCGACAACAAGCGCTGGCAGCCGAATTACTCTGGAATTGGCGGCAGCTTCGCCACCGGAGCTGTCTCGTATCTGTATTATCCGGCCAGCGATCGCGACGTAAAGAACCTGGTCCTGCAAAACTCTCTGATCAGGATTGGCGAAACTGCTCTCGCCAATGTGTTGCAGGAGTTTGTCGTGCGGAAATTTACGCCGCATCTCCAGAGCCATCGTCCGGGTCTTCGCTGAGAACGCTCCCCGGCAAAGTTTGGCGTTTTCCGCTTCGACCCATATACTTCCTCGACCTGAAGTTCAACTGTGCTGCACCTGCGGGCGCTTACATCCCCATGAATCATACCTCCAGAGATGACGATTCACAGCTGCATCGAGGACTGACGCTCGCCCCCACGATTTCTCTTGTCGTGGGAGCCGTAATTGGCACGGGAATCTTTCTCAAAGCGGCCGTGATGGCGCAAACTGTGGGAT
>DATDGW010000033.1:0-1989 GCA_036521895.1 Candidatus Sulfotelmatobacter sp.
GATATCTGTCTATGGCGGCCACCCTGTCTCCCGCGGCGGTTTCGGCCCGCGCCAGCCCTAACAAGGATTCAGTCCTCCTCGGAGCAAGTTTCAGAGAGGTCTCGAAAGCTTCGCGGGGGATGCCCGTTAGATCGTAGGAAGTAGCGACTCTCGCTCGAAGCCTTGATAGGCTAAGAGCAATTTTCTTTTGCCTAGAAAAAGGAGAGTCGCTATGAAGAAACCATATCAGATTGAGTCGCAGCGAGCGGTGAAGCAGCTCGCGGAAATGGCAGCCGAAGGTAATCCGGCGGTACAAATGGTGCTGCCTCTGGCCGAGATGATCGGCTGGTTACGCAAGGGCGTTGGCGAGTTGATCCGTCAAGCCGGCTTGCAGTTGATGGACCTGATGATGCAGGAAGAAGTCCGCGCGTTGGCTGGGGAGCCGCATCAGCGCCACGCGGAAAGGACGGCCACGCGCTGGGGCAGCGAGCGCGGCTACTGCGTGGTGATGGGGCAGAAAGTTCCGATCCAGCGGCCGCGCGTGCGCAACGCCGACGACAAAGAAGTGCGGCTGGGCAGCTACGAGATGTTCCACCGCGGCGAACCGCTCACGGAAACCGTGTGGGAGAAGTTGATGCTCGGCCTGAGCACGCGGAAGTACGGAGACGCCGTGCGCGAGTTCACCGAGGCATACGGTTTGGAGAAGAGCGCGATCAGCGAGCACTTCATCGAAGCAAGCCGCGCGAAATTGAAGACTCTAATGGAGCGCCGATTGGACAAAGTGCGCCTGTGCGCGTTGATGATCGACGCGACACCGTTCGAGGGGCAGCAGATGGTGGCCGCGTTGGGCATCGGTGAAGACGGGCGCAAAACGATTTTGGGCATTCGGCAAGGAGCGACTGAGAACGCAACCGTGGTGGGCGAGTTACTGTCGGACCTGTTGGAGCGCGGGCTCGACTTCACCGAGCCGCGGCTCTACGTGTTGGATGGCGGCAAGGCGCTGAGTGCGGCCGTGAAAAAGCATGCGGGCGAGTCGGCGGCGATCCAGCGATGCCAGGTTCACAAGCGGCGCAACGTGCTGGACCACTTGGCGGAGGAGCAGAGGCCGCTCGCCGCCAAACAGATGAACGCCGCTTACGCGCTCGAGGACTACGCCGCAGCTAAACGGGCGCTGGAGCAACTGCATCGCGAACTGATGGACCTCAATCCGAGCGCGGCGCGGAGTCTGGCGGAAGGGATGGAAGAGACACTGACGGTGCATCGCCTCCATCTGCCGATGCAATTGCGAAAGACGATGGCGAGCACCAACGTGATCGAGTCGGCGTTCTCGATTGTCGAGCACGTTTGCAAGAACGTGAAACGGTGGCACGGCGGCGACCAGCGGGAGCGCTGGGTTGGGTCGGGACTCTTGGTTGCGGAAAAGCAGTTCCGCCGCGTCCAGGGACACAAACAGATTCCAGCCCTCATCAGAGTATTGGAAGCTATGAGACCGACTAAGACGTCGGTTGCCAAAAAGAGAAAGGCGTCGTAGAGTGGGTTACGTTCGAGTCGCTATTTCCCAACGACGTTCCGGGCGTTCCCCTTCTCACTTCACTGGCGCTCAACGCCCAAACACCAACTCCAGAAAAACCGGCCACTGAGCCTTGCGTGGCGGCTCCAGCTCCAAAGAAGCCGAGCATTATGGACAAGCTCAAGGAGCACGCAAAGAAGACCGCTAATAACGTTGTCCGGCGAAAGGCAGGAATCGTTGACAACAGAGTAAACACCGTCACCCACACCCCAGATACGACGGCTCAGGACACGGCCGACCAAGCGATAACCGACGCGATGCAGGCAAAACCAAAGCCCTGTACACCACCCAAAGACACAAAGTGAATAGACCAACCAGGGCGCGTGGCACAAGCTGCGCGCCCTTGGAGTTTCTATGCCTGACAAAATCCTCGACCGTAACGTTACCGCGTTGGCAGAAAAGGACGCACTTTCATGGCGCAGTCTTTGCCAAGGAACGTT
>DATDGW010000034.1:0-3779 GCA_036521895.1 Candidatus Sulfotelmatobacter sp.
AAGGCAAATCCGTTCGGCCTGGTGTGCACTTTCTGGCTGAGGCGGTAGACCCGATTATATTTATGGCGGAATTGAAGAAAGCTGGAGTCGAGCAGACGGAGAACTTGAAACCTTACGAATGAGCATTAAGGAGACAAGGTCTGTAGGTGATCCCGGATAGCTTTTCGATAGCAACTCCTCATCATCACCGAGCGATGTGTGCAGCCAGAGGCTCCTTTGGAAACGAAAAACGAGATTCTGGGTGGATGGTCGGCAACCCTTCCCTTACTGGATTGCGGAAGGGTTGCCCGTTCACTCGGACGCAATCTCGTGATCGCGGGCGGCTCACTTCCCGCAAGCGGACTCATGGGCAATGAGCAGAAAGATGCTGCTGTTGAGCTAATTCGTGTTGGGCCTGTCCTCAGCGCGGTGCAGCCTCGATGGCCTGTTGACAGAGCGCAATGGCGGGCTTATGTTCGACCGAGGCCTATACATGTTGAGAAAGGTTCTTGAGGTTTCGGAAGATGGCGTCATCTACCAACCGAATAACGAAGTCAGTCATCACGAAGAGGGACGGACTGCCTCTTGGCCGTGACGAGTCGGCAGTAGGCCAGGCTGCCATCTCCACTGCTCTGGCAGGCATTTTCCGAGGTAAGTTTTGTGACGCCATCCTGCCCGGCCGACGTGCAACCACTTTCAAGAAAGCGGATGTGATTTACGATGTTGGAGACAGGGACAGAGTGTTCTTCTTTCTGGAGAGCGGCTTTGTCAAAGTGGGAGCGGTCACTCCCAATGGACGCGAGGTGATCTATGACATACGCAAGACCGGTGAGGTTGTCGGTGAACTCTGTGCTTATGAGCAGGATCGTCCGGATCGAGCAGTAGCACTTGAAGAGACCAGAGCCGTTCCGGTTCCGTACGAGGAAGTCCTGGAGGCTCTGCAAAAGCGACCCGACCTGCTTTCCCGCTTGGTGGATGTTTTTTGCAGAGCGTTGAGCGAAGCATACGAACAAGTGAACACGCTCGCTACGGACGACACGCTCCATCGTTTGGTCAAGGTACTTCTGAAAATGGGTGCGAAGATCGGCCGAGGACCTGGGCGGACTGTGGAGATTCCGACTTATCTTACGCAGGAAGAAATCTCCCAGATGGTGGCGGCTCGGCGGGAAAGAGTTTCTACGGCCCTTAATTCCCTTCGGCGTCTCGGAAGCATCAGCTATTCAAAGCACGGGCGCCTCATCCTGGACATTAAAGCCCTCGAACAATACGCCGGTTAATTCCAAGCCCGCACGCGTTTCTCTGCCCCTTCCCTACTGTTACAAAAGTAACTGTTACGAAAGCAACTGACTTACTCCGGCAGACTTGCTATTCACAGGCTGGAACATTCGTCTGTCCTTCGACAATTACCGAAGGATGATTCCAGGCCAAGTTCCAGAGCCGGAGGGTTGATGCAATGAAGAAAAACCTGACTGTCTTGATTGCCTTTGTTTCTGCGGTCGTTTGTTATGCGCTTTGGATTCCGCGCTACCTTTCGGCTCAGGATGAGTCGGATCAAGATGAAAGGGCGTCGATTTCCCGTCACGACATGGCCATCAATAAAAACGCCCAGCAGATGGTCGAGAACGGAAGGCAAATCTTTCGTTTTGACACGTTCGGAACCGAAGCCTTCTGGGGCGACGCTTTGCAACTGCATAAGGCCATCGAGGGAGCGAAGAATGGCGGTGTTGGTCCAGGGGTGAGCCCAAAGACTGCCCTCGCTGTGGGACTGAAGGTGGACGCAGATGCTCTGCCAGAAGGGTTGAAACAGCAACTCAGAGAAGGCAAGGTCAATTTAGAGGATCCCGCCACGACTTTGGCTCTGCTGAAGTTGAATGCGGTTGTGGGAGTGACGGGGTTCTTTGAGGCAGAAGGAAATCTTCGCTCTATGGGAATTCAATGCGCATTCTGCCATTCAACCGTGGACAACTCATTCGCTCCAGGGATTGGAAAGCGCCTGGACGGCTGGGCGAACCGCGACTTGAACGTGGGCGCGATTGTTTCTCTAGCTCCGAACCTCTCGCCATTCACGAATCTGTTGGGAGTAGATGCCGCAACAGTTCGGAAAGTTTTGGCGAGCTGGGGACCGGGGTGTTTTGATGCTGAACTCGACAAGGATGGAAAGGCTTTGCGTCCAGACGGAAAACGGGCTTGTACTTTGATCCCGCCGGCATTCGGTCTGGCCGGCGTGAATTTACACACTTGGACTGGATTCGGATCGGTGCCGTACTGGAATGCGTATGTTGGCGCGACAGAAATGCACGGTTCGGGGACCTTCTTCGACGCTAGGCTCAGTAACCCGGACCAGTATCCTGTGGCCGCAAAGAGCGGTTCCTGGAACACTCGTGGCGCTCCGGACCGTTTAACTGCGAAGCTGCCAGCACTTCACTTCTATCAATTGGCCATTCCGGCGCCGAAGCCTACGGAGGGCAGTTTTGACAAGAGTGCCGCGACACAAGGTAAGGAAATCTTCAATGGCAAGGGCAAATGCTCCAGTTGCCATGTCCCGCCGCTCTACACGGAGCCGGGAAACAACCTCCACGCTCCGAGCGAAATCGGCGTGGACTCTGTCCAGGCCGATCGGTCGCCGACACATATGTATCGAACAGCTCCGCTTGCAGGTCTCTGGTCCCACCAGAAGGGCGGCTTCTATCACGACGGACGCTTCGCCACTCTTGGGGATGTTGTTGCGCATTACAACGATTTCTTCAACTTGGGATTGAGCGACCAAGAAAAGCACAACCTTATCGAATACTTGAAATCGCTTTAAAACTCTCGAAACATTTGGGGGAACCCCATATGGGCTCTGATACTGCGACACCGGTTCCTTCGTCGAAACTCACAGGTCGGCAACAAGTGGCCGATCGTACGATGGCCTTTCGGTTTGAGAAGTTACCCGGCTGGACTTATAAAGCTGGACAGGCCGTGGACATTACTTTGCTGAATCCTCCAGAGACGGATTCGGAAGGCAACACGCGGACATTTTCGATCGCGAGTGCCGCTCACGAGGAAAGCCTCATGGTGGCGACGCGCATGCGCGACACAGCTTTTAAGCGCGTATTAGAGAAGGCTCCATTGGGAACCTCGGTGAAAATCGAAGGGCCTTTTGGGAACCTCACTCTCCATAACAACGCGGCGAGAGCGGCGGTCCTGCTGGCAGGCGGTATCGGGATTACGCCGTTCCGTTGCATTGTTTTTCGCGCTGCACATGAGAAGCTCCCGCACCGGATTTTCCTTTTTTACTCCAATCGAAGGCCGGAGGACGCGCCATTCCTCGAAGAGCTCCGGGCTCTAGAAAAAGAGAATACGAATTACAAACTCATCCCCACCATGACCGACATAGAGAAATCGCAGGGGGGCTGGCGGGGCGAAAAGGGTCGGATCAACAAAGAAATGCTCGCACGCTACTTGAAGGATCTGGAGTCTCCCATCTACTACATTGCAGGGCCACCCGGCATGGTGAAGGGTTTGCATACCATGCTGAATGATGCGCGAATCGATGATGACGACATCCGTACGGAGGAATTCCCAGGCTACTGAGCGGTTCCCGATTGAATGCCCGCAACTCCCGAGTGGTCGGCCAACCGGAAGCAATTCGGTTACTTCCTGTTAGCCCGTGAGAACGACCGAAATCCATCCACGGCAAGCGTCACCGAGGCTTCGCATTTCACGCAAATGGATTTCACGCCTATCTGAGAGAATCATCCTGCGGGGTGCCACCTACACGTCTGGCCCGGAGCAATTCATCATAGCGAGCCAGCGCG
>DATDGW010000035.1:0-2426 GCA_036521895.1 Candidatus Sulfotelmatobacter sp.
GCAGCCAGGGCGACGAGCAGGCGCGCAGCACAGCAGAAGCGGTCGCGCGTCGCAGTTATGGAAAGCTCGTCGCCTTCCTGGCGGCCCGCACACATGACGTGGCCGCCGCGGAAGATGCGCTGTCAGAGGCCTTCGCTGCGGCGCTGGCCGATTGGCCGCAGAAGGGTTTTCCGGCAAATCCGGAAGCGTGGTTGCTCACCGTCGCCCGGCGCAAGATGATCGATTCCTACCGCGGACAGCGGCGCGAGGTTCCGGATGATGAGTTGCAACTCACCCTGGAGGGTCTAGGCGCCGCCGCGATTGTCGCGGAAACTCCCACCCAGATTCCTGATCAGCGGCTCGCGCTGATGTTCGTGTGCGCTCATCCGGCGATCGATGCCGCCGTTCGCGCACCTTTGATTCTGCAAGTAATTCTTGGTCTGAACGCGGAAGCCATCTCGTCGGCTTTTCTGATGTCTCCAGCGGCGATGGGGAAACGACTGGTCCGGGCCAAGGAGAAGATCCGCCAGGCCGGCATCCCATTCCTCGTCCCCGAACGCGAGGAACTTTCCGGTAGGCTTAATGCCGTGCTCGACGCCGTTTATGCCGCCTTCGCAGAAGGTTGGAGCGACCCGGGCGGAACCGATGTGGCCCGCCGCGATCTGACGGAGGAGGTCATGTTCCTGGCGCGGCTGGTGACCGAGTTGCTGCCGCAAGAGCCGGAAGCGCTGGGTCTGCTCGCGCTCATGCTACATGCGGAGGCGCGGCGTCTAGCCCGCCGGCGGGCAGACGGCGAGTACGTGCCGCTGGCCGAGCAGGATCCGGCATTGTGGGATTCGCACATGATCGACGAGGCCGAGGTCTTGCTGTTGCGGGCGAGTGCGCTGGGGACCATCGGGCGCTACCAGTTGGAAGGCGCGCTGCAGTCGGCCCACGTGGACCGCTGCCGCACAGGCCGCGCCAACTGGGCAGAGGTCGTCCGACTATACGACGCTTTGTTCGCGCTGGCCGGATCGCCGGTGGTAGCGATCAATCGCGCGCTGGCGGTTGCGGAGTTGCAGGGTGCGACCGCAGGTCTCGATGCCATGCAGCAAGTGGCCAGCGATGCCCGGCTCGCAGAGTACCAACCTTACTGGGCGGCGCGCGCGGAGTTGCTGGCGAAAGCCGGCGCATCTGGCGAAGCCCTCCGGGCTTACGACGTCGCGATCGGTCTGGAGCGCGATCCCGCGGTCCGCCGCTTCCTGCAAAGGAGAAAGGGTACAATTCGCGTCTTGCGTCCCGAAGAGTAGAGTTTTCGGAGCAGGTTCCAGGGGGAGGTTCGGATGGGGCAATCCAAATCGCGTCCGTCCCCTGATCACTACAACGTCAATTACGGAAATTTTCACACGGAGCTGTACGAACAGATCCGCCGTGAAGCTTTTGGCGAAGATATTGGACAAAATAGCTGGCTCACCTCAGATGAGCAGGACCGCTTTCTGCAGTGGCTGGATCTTTCTTCCGGGAAGATCCTGCTGGATGTGGCTTGTGGAGCAGGAGGCCCGGCGTTGCGCATCGCAGCCAGCACCGGCTGTTCCGTTGTCGGCATTGATGTTCATGAACAGGCGGTCAGTACGGCGAGTTCACTAGCGGCTCAGCGTGGCTTAGCCGAGCGCGCCGATTTTCGAGTGGCAGATGCTGCCGGTCGCTTGCCATTCCCTGACGCCGCCTTCGAAGCCATTACCTGTATTGACGCCATCAACCACTTCCCCGACCGGCCGGGCGTCATAGCGGAATGGGCCCGATTGCTGAAGCCGGGTGGACGGTTGCTATTCACCGATCCCATCACCGTGACCGGAGCGCTGACGAATGCAGAGATCGCCGTTCGCAGTTCAGCGGGGTTTTACCTGTTCGTTCCTCCGGGCTGTGACGCACTCGTGATTGAGCACTGCGGATTGCGTCTGCTGGCGTGTGAAGATGTAACCGCGAACATGGCGAAGGTTGCCGAGGCAAGGCGTGCGGCCCGGGCAGCGAGGAGCACTGCCCTGCGTGAGATAGAAGGCGGGCAGGCCTATGACACCCAACAGGAGTTCCTTGCGGTTGCAGCTCGTGTCGCCAAAGAAGAACGTCTTTCCCGCTTTGTCTATGTATCGCAAAAGTGATGAGACTTCAGGGGGCGCGGGGCTAGGATCGGCGTCACGAGGCTTTGGATGGGACGCGGCAAAGTGGGTACAGGAGCCCCCAACTCCCGTACCCTTTTGACATCGGCGAGAGAACCTACTTCAGCGCGAGCAGGATCTCTTCCGTGGCCTGCACATTCTGGGCTCGCAACTCGGCTTCGGCCCGGCTCTGCGGCAGTTGGTACATCGTCCGAGAACCTTCGACCTTCACTTCCCACAGGAAGTAGCGGTGTCCGTACTTGTGGAATACGAGCGCGGTGGTGGCAGCCGGCTTCTTCGTTTCAACGCGGA
>DATDGW010000036.1:0-3627 GCA_036521895.1 Candidatus Sulfotelmatobacter sp.
AGCGGCCGATTGGCATCACCACCTTCGAGGACAAGGTTGTCCAGAGGGCGGTGGTCATGCTCCTCTCGGCTATCTACGAACGGGACTTCTACAGGTTCTCGTATGGGTTCCGTCCGGGGCTCGGCGCGCATCGCGCGCTCCGCGCCTTGCGGGAAGGCAGCATGGCCCTCGGTGGGGGCTGGATCGTGGACGCGGACATCCGTGGGTTCTTCGGTGCGCCAGGAAAAGCCTGGCGCTTCCAGCGGGTGCAATTCCCGCCCCGGCAAGGAGAAGAGCCACTCCACCGGGAATCGAGCCTTGGGCTCATGGAGGCAACGACATGAGTTAAGCGTAGGCAGAGCGACGCTCGGGCCGTAACGCAAGTGAAGCGATTGAGCCTCGTGAGTGGGCATCCGCAGGCCGACAGGGTCGAATATCTGGAAGGCAACAGTAGGCGGTCGCTATTGGCGAAGACCGCCGGAGACTGCGGCGGGGTCTGAGAGCACGGCACGCCCGGAAACGGAAGCGTCAGGAACCTGGGAGATCCACCGGGGTCTTGGTCCGCGCGCGGACCGAGTAGGCCGACCGAAAGAACCAAATTCTGAGGAGAGCTGAAGCGACGGTGGAAGTCGGACTCGCCCATAGTACTCGGAGCGCGGGAAAGCCGCGTACAGGGGGAAGGGGCGGGACAGAGTGAGACTGGGCTGGAGAAACACTGCCCGTACACACGGAGACGGAGAAAGGTGTCAACGCAACTGGCTCAGATAACCAAGAGGGCAAAATTAGATCCGAAGGTGCGATTCACCTCGTTGGCGCACCTGCTCACCCCGGAGTTTCTCAAGGAGACTTGGGAGACGATCAACCGGAAAGGGGCGGGAGGGGTTGACGGGGAAAGCATCGAGCAGTTCGAGAGTGAGCTGGAACTACGGATCCAGGAGATCTGCGGCCGGCTGAAAGCCGGTGCCTACCGGGCTCCCCCGGTTCGGCGGGTGGACATACCCAAGGGACCGGGCAAGACCGGAACGCGGCCGTTAGGGATACCAACAGTAGCGGACCGCCTGCTCCAGAAGGCGGTGGCGCGCATACTCGAAGCGATCTTTGAAGCAGACTTCTGCGACGTCAGTTACGGATATCGGCCGAGGCGAAACCCTCACCACGCGCTGCGCGCACTACGCGAGCAGATCGTGACCAAAAAGGTTAGCCACGTATTCGAAGCCGACATCCGCGGATACTTCACCCATGTCTGTCATACGTGGCTGCAGAGGATGGTGAGGGAGCGCATAGCCGACCCGGTGATCCTTAGCCTGGTTGGGAAGTGGCTCAAGGCCGGAGCGATGCAGAACGGGGTCGTCATCCGCTCTGAGGAGGGAACTCCGCAAGGCGGGCCGATCTCCTGCGTGCTGGCCAACATTTATCTGCACTACGCTCTGGATCTGTGGTTCGAGAAAAAGTTCAAACCACAGTGCCGGGGTGAGGCGTACCTGGTACGCTTCGTGGACGACTTCGTGGTCAGTTTCCAGTACCTGGCGGATGCTGAAGATTTTCGGAGACAGCTAAGGGGGCGGCTCGCAAGATTTAACCTGGAACTGGCCGAGGAGAAAACTCGGCTGCTGCTCTTTGGCCGATTTGCCGCCGAGCGACGCGCGCAGACCGGTCGAAGGCCAGAAACCTTCGACTTTCTGGGCTTCAAGCACGTCTGCGGAACGGATCGCAACGGACGGTTCGCTGTGATCAGAATCCCCAGCGTGAAGAGCTGTCGCAAGTTCCTCGCTCGCGCCCACGAGTGGTTGGTCCGGCATATGCACTGGCAAAAGCGTGACCAGCAGCGCCATCTGCACGACATGCTTCGGGGCTTCTACCAGTACTTCCGGCTAAATCACTGCCAGAAGAAACTGAACCTGGTGTGCCGCGAAGTTAAACGGCAATGGCGGCGCGTGCTACGTCAACGAAGCCAGCGCCATCGGCTCCACTGGAGCTACCTGGCCACCCGCGAATGGTTCAAGCTGCCGCTGCCGCCTACACGGTCGCTGCACCCGACGGTCTGAGGACACCCGCTTGGCCAAGGCACTCTGGGGAGCCCATTGCGGGAAATCCGCACGATGGGTTCTGAGAGGGGGGACGAGTACAAGAAGCCACGCTCACTCGGTGAGGGCACTGGCTCGAAAGAGTCAGACAACAGCGAGGCTCCGCAAAGGGTTACAGCTTCGAGGCTCGTCCCTACCCACCAGTCCTCGCTGCCGGACGATGAAGACGACAAGCGCCGCTATGGCTATAGCCGCGACAAGCGCTCAGACTGCACCCAGGTGGTGATCGCACTGATCGTAACGCCCGACGGCTTCCCGCTTGCCTATGAGGTACTGCCGGGGAATACGGCCGACTGCACGACGCTGCGCGACGCCCTGCGCAAGATCGAGGCCCAGTACGGCAAGGCGCAGCGCATCTGGGTCATGGATCGCGGCATTCCAACCGACGAGGTGCTTGCCGAGATGCGAAAGGCCGATCCGCCCGTCTCGTATCTGGTCGGCACGCCCAAAGGGCGGCTTTCCAAACTGGAGAAGGCGCTGCTCAAACTGCCTTGGCAGACTGTACGCGAGGGTGTCGATGTCAAGCTGCTACCGCCTTCGACAGACGCTCAAGACCAGGAGATGTACGTGCTGGCGCAGAGCCACGCGCGCATCAACAAAGAACGCGCCATGCGGCGACGCAAGCTCAAATGGCTATGGGCGCGTCTCAAGCAGATCGCGGCGATGGAGGGCCTTAAACGCGAAGAACTTCTCATGAAGCTCGGCGCGGCGCGCGCCAAGGCCGGCAGAACGGCATGGCGTCTGATCGATATCGAAGTGGCGCCCAAGGCCGCTACTTTCAGCTTCGCGCTCAACCGCGACAAGCTGCGAAAGGCGCGCCGTCGCGAAGGGCGCTATCTGCTGCGCACCAATCTGTGTGACGAGGATCCCGCCAAGCTGTGGAAGTTCTACATCCAGCTCGTCGAGGTCGAGGCCGCATTCAAGAATCTCAAGGACGATCTGCAACTCCGCCCGATCCATCACCAACTTGAGCACCGCATCGAAGCGCACATCTTCGTCGCCTTCCTCGCCTATTGCCTGCACGTCACGCTGCGCGCCAAGCTCAAGCCGCTCGCCCCCGGCCTCACCCCAAGGGCCGTGCTCGACAAGCTCGCCGCCGTCCAGATGCTCGACGTTCACTTCCCCACCACCGATGGCCGCACGCTGATCCTGACCCGATACACCGAACTGAACGCCGAACAGAAGATGCTGGTGAAGCAGCTCAAGCTCGATCTGCCGACCCAGCCGCCCCCGCGCATCACTGCGCCGGCGGCACAGCCAGCGCCCGCCGGCCAGCACGTGTAGTGGAGACTTTCAGGGAGGTGACGTTGATTTTATTCACTTTTTCTCCCCAATCGCCTAAGTTGGGCTAGACTGCGCCGGGTGCAGCGCTAAACGCTGGGTACATTGACGGGTACACTGGAAAAGCGTCGTTCGAAAAATGACGCTATTTCAGTTGGATAGATGACCACTCAATTCCGCCCCTGGGCACCATTCTCGCAGATCCATACTGAGATAATTCAACTTTTCCCCGTTTTTTCCAACCCTGATTTTGAGGGTTGGAAATTGTTGTCCGTCATTTGTT
>DATDGW010000037.1:0-6905 GCA_036521895.1 Candidatus Sulfotelmatobacter sp.
CTTCGAGGCGATGCAGATGCCGCTTTAGTTGCGAGTCGCTCCACCCGGTGAACCGGCGCACGTCCTTGCGGCTAAAGCGAAAGTCCTCGCGCTCGATCTTCTGCCGCTGGCATTCCGCGCTCACCATTTCGTCGGTGAGCAGTAGCAAGCGTTTGGTCTGTGGCGGAAGTTCGTCGAGCGAGCGGCCCAGCACTTCATGCGCCAGCCGGTTGGCGGTGGCGATATCAGCGAGCGTCACTTCGATGTATTCGAGCGCCTGGCCGCGATGCGTCACGGTCTTCCGTGGCCGCTGGTGCTGGTGCAGCAACGCGATCGAGCGGATGAGCGTCAGGTATTTCATGTGATCGCGCCGCGTCCGGGTCTGGCTGTCGAGGAAGGTCAGTTCCCGCGCGAAGGGATTCGCAACGAAGAGCGGTTTCAGAAGCCGCTGCGCGTTCTGATGCACGCGAAGGATTTCCTCGCGCTCGCGTCTTGCCAGCAACCCTTCGAGGGTCTGCGCTTCGCGCTGCTTTCGGTGGATCGCCTGCGTCTGCGCGCGGTCCTCGTCCACGGTCAGCACGAGACACCGATTCAGAAGTTCTTCGTCGAGGTCTATCGCCGTCGTCGTGAGGAACAGCATCACTGGGCCTTCCACGCGATACTGGTGTGTGACGAGCCGTCCGGTCGTCGCGTCTTTTCCGGTCGAAGCGATGCTCAGCACGCCTTCCGACTGCAACAGTTTCAGCGCATAGGCGGCGCGCGCCGCGCCTTCTTCTTCCACGATGGCCAGCACCTTGTGTTTGAGATCGGTCTCGCCCATATAGAACAAGCTCTGCCCGGTCATGGCCGAGTATTGCACGCGCTGCTCCTCGGGCAGCATCGCCAGCACCGCTTCCATCAGCGCACTTTTGCCCGCGGCGGAACTCGATTGCACCAGCACCGCCAGCGGCGCATCCAAGAGGCGCGACACCACCGCAACGTAGCTTGCGAGCTTGTTGGTCTCTTCCCCCACCACGCCGCACCGCTCGAAGTCGTCGAGGATGCGTTCGAGCAAGCGCGGATCGCGCAACAGTTCGAGCGCCTCCGCTTTCTCCTCCGCGCTGAGCGTTACTTCCTGCTCTTTCGGTTCCAGCGTTTTCTGGATCATCTGCCGTTGCAGCTCTTCGAGCTTCCACAGCACCTTGCCCAGATCGCGCGACACCACCTCTTCCTTGACGCCCAGCTCCTCGCCCGCCTGTTTGCTGTACATCACCCGGTGCCGCGAGGAGTACAGATCGAAGGTGTCTACATGCAAGCTCTCGCCGCGCGTCACCAGCAGATTCACCCGTAAGAGGCCCACCGTGGTGTTTTTCTCCAAGCCCAGCACGCGGTAGCGGCGGTCTCCGTGCGTGATTCTGATTTCGTCGCCGTTGATTTCGAGAGGGGAGGACGTCGCAGCAACCGGAACCTGCTCGACCGCTTCGGGTTCAGCGGCTAAAGGAAGAACGCTCTCTTCTTGTGTGTTGGCCTCGATGGTCTCCGGGATTTTTTCTTTAGCTGCCGGTTCGGCTTTTTCTTCGACGCTCTGTGGTTCGATGACTCCCACTGTGGGCTGCTTGCCCTTGCCCAGCCAGATCGCATTGTTCAAAAGCACTGCGAGACTCTTCGTTGCCGGTGTTACCTTGAGCGCGTATTCGTTCGTGTCTATGCCCTTCGGGAACTGCACCCGGAAGCACTCCATGCCCATCGCCATGAGTTCTTCAGCCAGCTTCTCCGCTGCCCGCTCGCCGGCGTCGTCCCGGTCGTAAGCGATGTAAATTCTCTGTGTGCCGTGCCTTTTGAAAGCCGCGCGGTGATCGTCGGTGAACCCATTCACGCCGTAGCTCGCCGTCACATGCCGGAAGCCCGCGCACCAGAACGTCAGCGCATCGATCAGCGCTTCACACAAGATGATTTCTTTCGAGGCGATGAGCGCCTGCTCGTTCCACACGCCGCGATGCGGCCCTGGCAGATACAAGTGCACCGGCGTCCCTTCGCGCAGCGCCGTCTCCCGCGTGACTTTTCTCCCGTATATCTGCACCACTTCACCGGCAAGATTGAAAACCGGGATGACCACCGAGCCGTTGAAGTGTTCGTGGCCGCTCTCGCGCAAGATGCCCAGCCGCTCCAGTTGCCCACGCTGCTCCTTGCCCTGTTTGCGGTTTTTGTCCGGCACGCGGTAGGTCAGCGTGCGGTTGGCGAAGCCCAGCCGGAACTCGTCGATCATCTCCCCCGATGTGAGGCCGCGTCCCTGGAGATATCTCAGTGCGTCGGGCGAGTTTTTCAGCGCCTCGTGATAGTGCTCCACCACCGCTTCGAGCAGCCGCTTGTCCTCGATGCTATTTTCGACGAGCAGCGGGAGCTTCACGGTTGAGGATTCCTTCGGCGGCGGTCCGGCAGGCCTCGCGGCGAAAGGAAAATGCTCCTGTTTCAGTAGCTCGACGGCGTGACGGAAGCTCACGCCTTCGGCGCGCATCACCCAGTCGATAACGCTCCCGCCTTTGCCGCACGCGCCGAGACAGTTCCAGAGATTTTTCTGCGGGCTGACCACCAGAGAAGGCGAGCGGTCTTTGTGGAAAGGACAGAGACCGATGAGGTCCGCGCCATGGCGCTTTAACTTCACGCCCTGCGCTTCCACCAGCCGTTCGAGGGAGACTTCGCGCTTGAGCCGGTTGATCTCTTCGTCTGGGATGCGCGCCACGCCTCTCCTTTCTCGCCGTTTTTTTGGCGTCTCCCCGAAAAACCTGTCAAGAGGAAACTGCTAAAAATTAACGGCATTCCAACCAGGTCGAAAAATACGGTAATATCCGGTATTCGTCAAGAGGAGAGTTGAGCCGCTATGGAAGCCTGCCTTTACACTGACGCCGTCATGCTTCGGAAGAGCACACCAAAACCGCTTCACGCGCCGGAGTCGGAGACTCCCGGCGAGCGCCTGGCTCGCTTACGGAAAGAGCGCGGCTGGACTCAGGTGGAACTGGCGGAACGCCTCGGCATCACGCAGACGCTGCTCTCGGACTACGAGCGGGGCAAGCTGCGATTGAACGCTGACATGATCGTGCGGCTGGCCAACGCGCTAGAGACCACTACCGATGAACTGCTGCAACCGAAAGGATCGCGGTCTCCGCTTCGACGCAAGCCCAGCCTGCGCGTGCAGCGCCGCGTGGAGAAGATCGAGAAGCTCCCGCCGCACCAACAGAACTACCTGCTCAAGACCATTGACGGGTTCCTGAAAGGCGTCAGCCGCTAATTGGTGGCGCGAACGCGCGGCGTTTTTTTCTTTAGCCGCTGGCCTTTGTTTTCAACAAGTTCCCGTATAGGAACCGCGCGGCGCTCTACGGCGCCGGAGATTTTGTAAGTCGCTGATTTCTGGATGGTTCCTATACAGCAACCAAAGTTGCTGTACGGCACCCTTTTAGGGGTGACGTGTCATACCCCCTCCCGGTGCCGCAGGCACCGCTCTTCCAGCCGCTCTCGGGTGCGAAGCGGTAACCCGGCCCCTTGCTGGTTCCGCGCGGCCTCGGAATGAGTCAGGCAACGCCCTTTGGCTATTCGCCAGCCCCGCGCGATTTAGAGCCCTTGGAGCTCTTCGACACATCTATAGTGAGGTCCCGTTTTAGGCGGTACCTGTTGGTGTTGGCGTCCTGTTGCTCGAAGCTTTTTTTGAAGTCCAGGACCTCCTCGGCAAGCGTCTTGTCAGCTTCACTCACTTTTAGAGCCACAGACTTTGGCAGATTGGAGCAATGATGCCCCCAAAGAGGCGACCAGGATCTCAGCGTGCTAAACCGCACATCGGCCGTGAACTGCCCGTCTGCAACAGTTGCGCTCTGGGGGAACTCCCCCTTCGGAGTCTTCAGAACCACTGTGACGGTCACGTTCGTCGCTCCCGAAGGTAGATTCTCAACCTTACCCCGAAGGGTAGCTACTCCACTGGGGCATTGGCTCAAGGCGCTAGGGCCTAGCACCGAGGCTACGACAGTCACTACCAAAAAGTGCCTGAGTCGGTTCATCGATTCCCCTAGTTTGTACAGCCAAAGCACTTCCCCACGCGGTCGCCGTGCGGCTCTGTGCCTGTCCGAAGGTGGACGCCCTCGTGGGCGACAGTGCAGGTGAGCGGACCACATCCGCTGCTGGGGTCGAAGGCCGGAGGCCCAAGTGCAACTACATGATGCAGTCGTACGACGCTGAACGGTCCCACGTCTCCACAGTACTTGCTCTTGGGGTGGTAAACGAAGGTCGCTCCATCAAGTGCATTTGCAATCTTCGGGCCTTCTGCACCGACACAGCCCCCACTAGCACAAGGGTCGCGCAATTTCTTGATCACGTCATCAATGGCGTTGCTCAGTTGCGCCCCATAACCAGGCGGGAAGTACCCCTTAAGCTTATACAAGCCAAAAGGGTCATTGAAGTTCACTGGGTTGTTGCGGACGTACACGTACATGTCCACGTTGTCCCGTATGCCGAATGGATCTTCTGATAGGAACCGCCCTGCATTCGGGTCGTAGTACCGTGCTCGGTAGAAATAGAGATTGGTTTCGGTGTCGAAATCGCGGCCCGTGTAGCGGAATGAGTTGGTGAGCGAGCCGGAGGACGCCGTTTGATTCCCGAACGAATCGAACGTGTACGTCTGCGCCAGCGCACCGGCAGCATTGCTCAACGATGAGAGTGAGCCGAGATCATCAGCTTGGTAATAGCTGGTCGTCGAGGAGCGTAGCATTGCCAACGGTTCATCGGTTTGTTCTGTCTGCGTGTAGCGAGCGACGACAGCACCGCTGGCGTTGGTTTCTTCGATCAGGTTGTCTTCGTCGTAAGCAAAGATCGAAGTGCCAGCGGACGAGGATTTATAGATTCTTCTTCCAAACGGGTCGTATTTGAAGGTAACTCTGGTGCGGACCAAAGGCGTGCGGCCTTAACGTCTTTCCGTCACCCAACCGAAGACAGGCAATCCATTTTGCGACTTCCTTGTCACTTTGCCATTTGTGAGGTCCAAAAGCATTACATCAATTTTCGGACCTTCGCCCTTCATTTCATCCAGCAAGAGGCGGGAGCCGTCTGGAGACCACACGGCGCCGTAGAAGATCAACCGATAGCCTCTAAACTTCTTGCTCAGATTCCTAATGACCTTGGTTCCGGCCCCGTCGGGATGAACAAGAATGCATGTCTGTCTCGATTCGTCGGAATACGCGATCCACTCACCGCTAGGAGACCAGACGGGATCAACTCCCTTAGCTATCTGGTTGACTGTCGAAGTAGCTAAATCAAAGACCGCTACAACTGGAGACTCATCGCCTTTCCGCATCTCCACCACAAGCCGTTTCCCGTCGGGCGACCAACCAAGTCCGGCGCGCTCCACGACTGTGGCCAAAGCCCCGACTGCCACGGTCTCTCCCGAAGAAGTATCAAGGATGAGAAACGAGCGCGTTCTTGCAACCTGTTCAGCGGCGAAAGCTACTTTTGCGCCGTCTGGAGAAAACGCAGGTACTCCGATAGATTCGAAATCCCCGTATGTCCTCCATCCTTGGTCCTTGACAGAAAGTACTCCAAGGGCGAACCGATGAGGAGCCGTTTTACTGCTTGCCAGCACACCTACCGCCAACCTACTACCGTCTGGCGCGAGAGAAGGGTAGCTGAGCGGGCCCGGTGGCATCGAAAGGCTCAGAGTCCCCACACTGCTATCCGTCGCAACGTAAAGTTTTGCGGTTGGTTGTGAGAAAAGCAGAACGGAGTCTGGCAACTCGAAGAGACCTTTTTCCCCAGCGCTTGTGTGGAACGATCCGAGCATTCCTAGTCCGACGATTCCTAAAAGCGTTGCCGTTTGGATTGAGCGCCACCACGCTGTAGGTATCCGCTTCATTGGGACCACCCGGGGGCGTAGTTATATCCGGGAGACCGGGGCTCACGTGGCGGATTTCCGCAGGTGCTGTTGATCATATTGTAGACGTAAGTGTTGCTGTTATTCCCCCCAAACCGCCACCAGTAGTTATGATAGTTTGTGCCGCAGGAAGGACAAGTTCCTCCTGGATAGTCCGAGTCATTCAGTTTCTTTCTCAGATCGTCCGTCTTACAGTTGCTGCACGGAACATCTTTGCATTTGCCACCAGAGTTTCTGGGGTCATCAGGTCGCGGCTGCTGGCCGCCCGGCCCCGGCAGGACACCCCACGTGTGCGGGCCGTCGGCACCAGTGATTTTGATGTAGCAATGATGCCAGATTCTGAAGATGAGAAGAGGCTTCGCGATGCGCAGCGGACGACAGCAGACTTGCACTTTGTCAAGCCCGAGCGGGTCCGTCCAATTAACTGGGTTGTTGTCCGAATATGTGTAGAAACCGATTGATCCGTCGAAGCCGATTGGGTCTTCACCGAGGAAACGACCCAGGTTCGGATCGTAGTAACGCGCCCTATAGAAGTAGAGATTTGTCTCTGAGTCAAACTCGCGTCCTGTGAAGCGGAATGGGTTCGTGATCGAACCGGAGGATGCAGTTTGATTTCCGAATGAATCGAATGCGTAGGTTTGCGTAAGCGAACCCGCTGCGTTTGAGAGCGATGTGGGAGAGCCAAGGCCGTCGCCTTGATAGTAACTCGTAACCGAACTGCGTTGCATCGCGAGTGGTTCGTCGAGTCTGTCTACCGTCCCCGAGTACCGAGCAACAACCGCGCCCGATGAATTAGTTTCCTCGATGAGGTTGTCGCCATCGTAGGCGTAGATGGACGTGGCGGAAGACGAAGATTTGTAAATCCTGCGCCCGAACGGATCGTACTTGAAGCTAACCGTGCCGCCGGTCCCCGGCAGGGTTACGCTGGTCATGCGGTTTTCGTAATCCCACGCGTAGGTCGTGGTATTCGAGCCAACCACCTTTGTGAGGGTATTGCCGTTGTTGTCTAATGCTGACCCTAACGCAGTTTTCCCACTAG
>DATDGW010000038.1:0-6483 GCA_036521895.1 Candidatus Sulfotelmatobacter sp.
TCCCGACAACATTGGAGGGCGTTATAGCGACGAACAACTCTATGCCCTGGCGCTTTGGGTCTACTCGCTCAAGCCGCCGCCGAACCCTAACAAGTTCGATGCGCTCGCTCAGCGAGGACAGAAGATCTTCCAAAGTGAGAACTGCGTCATGTGCCACACACCGCCGCTCTACACTAACAACAAACTGACGCCGGCGGAAGGCTTCACGGTTCCCGAGGATCATCTGAAGAAGTACGAAATCTTACCAATCAACGTCGGCACAGATCCGAATTTGACGCTCAAGACCAGGCGCGGCACAGGCTATTACAAGGTGCCCTCACTGAAAGGTGTGTGGTACCGCAGCATGTTCGGGCATAGCGGGTGGTGCGCCACCCTCGAAGACTGGCTCGACCCGCACCGCACGCATGACGACTATGTTCCTACGGGGTTCAAGCCTTACGGGGCCAGAACCTATGCCGTGAAAGGCCATCCCTTCGGGCTGACGTTATCGGAAGATGACCGCAAGGCGCTGATCGCCTTTCTTAAAACGCTGTGACTGAATCCAGCAAATAAAAACGCTAAACTCGCCGGAAACGAATCGTCCACTAAGCGGGATGTGGTCTGCCTTGTCGCATTTGCAGATTGTGTTCGGATCACGGGGCAACCCTTCCATAATCCGATAAGCGAAGCGTTGGCGACCATCTGCTCGGAAACTCTTTTCCGTGCTCGCTTACAAGTCGATCAGGGCGGAAAGGTGCGGCCACATCTTTGGGTGGTCAGCGGCGGGCCAATGCTGCATCCCAACCGGTGATGAGCGTAAGGGGAGAAGGAGTATTTGAAGGAAGCGAGTTGATGATAAAGCGGCCGTCCGGGGCGACGTCGTATTGCCAGTTCGCAATACGCTCGGCCGCGATGCGCGTCTGAAACAGAACCCGGGGCGTCCCTGCGGTCCCGGCTCTCGGATCAAAACCAACCGCGATCAATTTTCTATCCGATTGAATGAAAAAAATTTGCCGGCCATCCTGGCTCCAACGGGGCTGGGCGGCAGCTCCCGTAGAGACCTGTATACGCCGACCCGGTCCAGGAAAAGGCTCCACGAGAATTCCACGCCCCAGTCCCACGTACACGACCCACTTTCCGTCCGGCGAGAATTTGGCTTCTACCCCTTCGGCAGCGAATGGCTCTATCTTGTGATCGCTTGGGGAGTAGACCGCCAAGGAAGGAAAAGGATGCTGATCCGAGACGGTCATAAACATCAGGCGGCCGTCTGGAGACCAATCCTGAGGCCCCGCACGCACATCACTCTTCAGGAGAATCTTCGGCGGCCCAGAGCCGTCGGCGGGGACCTCATAGCAGTCACCAGCTATACCTCCGGTGCGGTACGCAATTCGCTTCCCGTCGCGGGACCACAGCGGGTAATGCTCGTCGCCGCTATCGGTTAGACGAGTGCTAGTGCCACGCTTCAAATCGAATACGCGGATGAAATGTTTGCCGTTGTGCTCGTCGTCCGACGAAACAGCGAGAAAATTCCCATCGGGAGAGAGGTCTGGATCTTTGTAACCGACTTGGGGGAGTTGACCCAATTCCTTGCCACTCTGGTCGTACCACACGAGTCTTGATGCTGAATCTGCTGCGGACTGAAAAACGAGGACCCCGTTCTGAGACACAGAAAATCCAAAGATTGCATAGGATATACGCTGCTCCAACTCCTGCTCGGTGAGCGGTATGGCGGATCCCGTGGTCTCAAGGCGGTCCGTGTCGAAGGGCTGTGCCATGAGAGTACGAGCCCGCACATACAGCAAGTGGCCAGAAGCAAAAAACACATTTCCCTGTAGCTCGGCGGAAACCAGTTTGCCTTCACCCGCGTCAAGAGAGCCCACATAAATACCGTCTCCTTGCGGATCGGCGGAACCGCTCCAATCTGCGAAATAGAGGAAATGTTTGCCGTCGGGCAGGAAGAAGGGCCAGCGATCGGTCTGAATGCTGCCCTTGCGTACTATCCTAGTGACGGGAGCGGGGGTGCCGCCGCTGGCAGGAACCCGGTACAACGGCCCTCTAAGGACGGGCCCGAACACAATCGTGCCATCGCGATTCCACGTGCCTCCCCAGGCAAAGAGAGCATCGCAAAGAACCTGGACCGCATCGCTGGCGACGTCCACTGTTTTAAGTCGTGCGTCGGCAAAGAATCCTATCTGGCGGCTATCGGGGGACCAGAATGGAAAGCTCGCTCTTTCGGTACCGTTGAGTTGCTGCGCACCGGAAGCCGAGAGGGCGCGCACCCACAGGGCTGTTTTTCCGTCCGATCCAAGGGCGACGAATGCTAACTGGCGACCGTCAGGGGAGACAGCGAAATTATTGGGAAGGAAAGATGAATTCTGCGGCGGAAGCAAGGATGCGCGTATCGGCTGAACCGTCGGCGACGCGCGAAAAAACAAGGCAGCGAGCAGCGCAACAGCGCCCACAAAACCGATCGTCGCTACTACCCACGCGACACTCTGAGACAGTTTTCCCTGCGCCGGTAAACCGGCCATAGCTCCTGGATGCGGGCCGCTTTCCGATATCCATTTCAGTTCGAGTGCCAAGTCGCGCGCCGTCTGCCAGCGGTCCTCGGGGTCTTTGGCCAAGCAGCGGCGAATCGCGTGCTCCACCGCAGGCGGTGTCATCGGCTTGAGCGTGCTAATCGAGAGAGGCTCCTTTTCCAAGATCGCGGACGCCACACTCAACTGGCTCTTCCCCTCGAACGCCTTCTTTCCCGTGAGCATCTCGTACAGCACCGAACCCAGAGAAAAGATGTCGCTGCGGCCGTCCAGTTCTTTCCCCTCGACCTGCTCCGGAGACATGTACCGAAACGTGCCCACAATCGTTCCCTGCTCCGTCACCGGCGATTCCAGCTTCGTCGCCGTCAAGGTTGCCAAACTGGCTAGCGGAGCGGCGAGCTTAGCGAGGCCAAAGTCCAGAAGCTTGGCCCCGCCCGACGTGAGCATGATGTTTCCCGGCTTCAGATCTCGATGCACAACGCCGTTGCGATGGGCCTTGTCGAGCCCGTCCGCTATCTGGGCGCCCAGCTTAAGCACCTGCTCAAGCGGCAATGGCCCGTTCTCCAGCCGTTTCGCAAGCGTTTCCCCTTCCACACACTCCATCACTAGATAGTCGATCCCATCTTGATGACCGATGTCGTGCAGCACGCAGATGTGTGGATGATTGAGGTTGGAGATGGTCTTGGCTTCGCGCTCCAGGCGTTGTTTGTGTACTGGGTCGGAGGAAAACTGTGCGGGCAGAATCTTGATCGCTACAGTCCGCTCAAGGCGCATATCCCGTGCACGGTACACCTCGCCCATCCCGCCCGCGCCTAGCGGTGCAAGGATCTCATAGGGCCCAAGCCGTGTTCTAGCAGCCAGGAGCATTGCATGCGAATTATAGTCCTGTTCTCGTTTTGCTGAGGTTTACCTGCCAGGATTGCACCGCTTCCTCCCGAGCGACGGCCAATCCGGAAGTTGAGGCAGTCCGACGTGGTGGAGCTACAACGAGCTTGCAAGGGCGGAATGCTCATTAACAGAGGGCGCGCCCTCTCTCCGCTTCAGGCTGAATCAACACAGTTCTTTCTCGTGATTCTTTCTCCACGCTGCCTCTCTGCCTCTCTGTATGCCGGTCTCCACCTAATCGCGCTCTCTCGGTGCCCTCTGCGCCTCCTCTTCTCCTTCTTTGCATTAAATCCCTTCCTATGTTTTTTATCTTTCTTTTGTTTTCTCGGACTCCGCCGTTGTTGGCATGGCCGAAGAAGGCTGGTCTCCGGGGCAGCCCGAGGAACGGATGAAGTGGATTACTTCCGGATAGCCGACCGTCCGAGAGTAATCCTGTAGATTGCACAGGGTCTAGTTGCAGTTGGTGGTCATAGCGGCTCTTCGCGTCAGCGAAAAATCAGCGCACAGAATCGAGACCTGCGAGTCCCCGGCGCGCGTTGTAAACCGGCATGCGGTAGTAATCCGCACCACCTGCTTCTGCCAGGCGAAGGGCCTCTTGGAATTCCACGCGCGCCTGTGGAATCTGTTTTGCCTTCGCCAGTATCTGGGCCAGGGTTAGGTGGCCCTGCATTCTTTCCGGAGCCATTTCGATAGCCGCACGGGCCTCGGCCAGTGCTTCCTCTAAGCGGCCCTGGGCTGCCAGCATCTCCGCCTGGCGAGACTGGCTCGCCGCAGCCAGCAGCGGCAGATCAAAGCGCCCTTGAAACACGAGCGTTTGACCTCCTAGATTGGCCACTGGCTTCACCTGCCACAGGGGGCTGAAAACATTAAGCTCCGGTGTGCCCATGAACACTCCGGGGAAATACGTTGCGGAGATTAACAGCGTACCTTCGACGGGCCGCGGCACAACCGCAAATCGTTTCTGGGGGAGGGCGAGATGGCCGACAAAGCTTTTGCAAGGAATGCTGTAGTAGTCCAGATCGGCTGAACCAAAATAAGAGATCCAGCAATCGGTGATGTGATTGCGCTCAAGATACTCTCTCTCCTCAATGAGCCCGCCGCCCATGTCCACATCAGAATTGGTCAAATAACGGTAGGTCGAGTGCGGGCCTCCCCAGGCTTCGTTGGAATACGAAAGATAATCAGGAAATGTGCGCAGTGAAGAAACGCAATGAAATACCACGAGGGCTGCCACCGCAAAGGGCCAGGCGCGCTTTCTGCGCACTAGGATCACGGCCGCACCGGCAGCCAGAACAATCAGGAAGGGATAAACCGGCAGAATGTGCCGAACGCCCATGTTCAGGCGCGAAGTCATGGCCATGCCAAAGAAGAAAAGCGCAGGAACGAGCAAAAAGAGCGTCTCGCGTTTCTTTTCGCGCCACAAATCCCCCCGTGCAAACAACACCAGCAGAAGGAGCAGCAGGAATCCCAGTGTGGACTTAATCAAGAACGCTACTGGAAAGTAGAACCAGCGGCCGGTCGGATACAGATGGCCCAGAAGAGAAATTGGGCGGCCCGTCGCTGAAACGATAGTGACGTTCGCCATGCCGTAGAGATACGATTCCGGCAGCAGGTGATTCAAGCGTGGGATCACCTGTGTCAGCAATATGCTGTGAACGCCGCGGTTCTGGACAGCATCATGTATGTAGGCTGAAAGCGAATCCGTCATCGCATGCCCAGCGGGTCGCGCCGCGTAGCGAAAAAGATAGAACGCCCATAGAACGCCGATAGCCATGACAATAATCAAGCTAAAGGCGGCCACCTGGCGCATCAATAACGCTTTCCACTCGCGCCGAGGGGCTTCGGAATCTCCTGACGCGCGCACGCGAATCCAGAAATCCGCGAGCGCCAGAATCGCGAGAATCGGAAGGAGCAAGATGCCGGAATGCTTGGCCACGAGCGTCAGGCCCGTAGCCAACCCGCACAGAACCATCCGCAACTTCGTGGGATGTTCGGTGTAGCGATAGAAGGCGTAGACCGCGGCAAGAGTACAGCAAGCGACCGGTACGTCGGTCATGATCAACGCGCCGTGGGCCAGGATTGCCGGCTCGAACACCACCAGCAGCAACGCCAGCAGAGCTGCGCCCTTGCCGAACATCTTCCTCGCGGCAACGAAGACGAATAGGGCTAGAAGGATGGTGAACGACCCGGCAAAGAATCGGGTTTCTGCCAGGATTCTACGCGCGTCGTTCGAATACAGAAATTCGACCCCGTGTGAGAAATCGGCGGGCGTGCCTGTGTTGTACGATGCGCAGGGCGCGCCGGGATTTTTCGGCCGGTCGAAGACCAGCGGGAGAGTATCGACGAATTTCGCAAAAGGTGGATGCTCGGGATTAACGCCGAAATCGCCACACTGCCAGTAGCGGTAACCCGCGTAGATGTGGTCTACCTCGTCGATCGTTTGTGATTGCTGGCGAACGGAAAATCCCAACACTGCCGCCAGAATCAGTAGCAGAAGGCCAGCGAATAAGGCGCCGAGTTTGGCTTTCCAGACGGAGAAGTGCTGCATTCTACGACCTATGCGGCGCGAGCTTTGTCCCGTCCGTGCAGGAAAGCCGAAGCGTGTACGAACGGCCAGTCGTCATCGGGTCGCCCTGTAGAACCGCAATCTTTACCGTTCCGCCCATCTCTACCGACGGCGTCCCTACCAGGGCTGCTGCGGGAATGTCCATCCATTGCTCCGAGCCCGGCATCACTAGCGGGCCGCCCTTCGCGCCTCCGCTCTTTTTTTCGTCTGCCATCTGCAAGTTCTAACGTTTTATTTTGTAACCGGACCTTGGGCCTTCTGCTGGGCGGAGATTAGCACTAACAGCGTACTACCTTCAATTCCGGCGCTGGTGGAAGAGCCTACCCACATCGAGTGTCCCCCGCAGGACGGTCACGCGGTTGGGGGAGAATCACGGGCTTAACTGGCCAATCGTGATGCCCGCGCGGGCTCAACTCTTTTCCATGCTGAAGGTTACGCGCGCGTGCACAGATTGGACCAGTTAAGCCGAAAATAACCGGCCAAACTGTTTGATTCTTAAAGCACTTATGCTGAAAC
>DATDGW010000039.1:0-4230 GCA_036521895.1 Candidatus Sulfotelmatobacter sp.
CCAGACATCGGGTGGCCGCGGGCAGGCCAGTACTGTTAGCCGGATGTTGGGCTCATTATCTGGAGAGCGTTTTTATTTGGAGTGAAGGCCGAGGTAGCAGACTTGGTCCTCTAGGATTGGCTGCGGTGGTCTCCAGATAAAACTCGACTATCGCTGTGGTGCGTGGATGACGTTGAGACCCGCCATGCAGATTCCGCTACGAACATTATCGAGCGTCGATGCCTACATCAGGAACCGTGAGTGGAACGATGTCCGATTGCCTGCTTGCCCGATGCATCCATCAGGCGGTTGCTCGTTTGCTCGTCACGGCAGCTATGAACGATTATCGCCGTCAGGATTGCGCATCGCGCGATGGTATTGTCCTGAAGGCCATCGAACCTTCAGCCTGATCCCTGACTTTGTGGCCGGGCGAATGCCCGGGCTGCTTGATTCAATTGAGGAGAGTATCGTCATGGCGTGTTCGGCCAAAAGCCAAGAGGCTGCCGCCGACACACTGCGCGGGCCAGATGTGACGTTGCCGAGTGCCGTCCGTTGGTTGCGGCGTCGGATTAGCTCGGTTCGGGCCTCTCTGGACGCCGTGAGGCGGAAGGTGCCTGAGGCATTTATCGGCGCGTTGGAAAAGGATTTTTCGGGTATAAGTTTCGACGCGGGTTCCGTGTTACTCCGGCTTCGTAGGTCGCTGTCACCGCAGATTCTAAGTGCGATACCGGCACCACTGGGATTCGAGCGAAAGTCGTCATGGCGAGGGTGCCGTGTTAGCGATCACCAACACAGAGTGGGGACTGACGGACAGATAGCCCCATTCTACAGTGCGATGGCTGACAGGTTACCAGCCCCATGCGACAGCCCTTTAATCAAGCCACCCCAGTCCCGCCCACCACAGAGGACATCAACCGTATCTGGCGTACCGACCGTTGCCTGCAAGAGAGCACTGCCAAGGTCTATCTCCAGTGGATCAGGCGGTTTCGCGCCTATCTGGTACGACACAAGTTGAACGAATGTGCCGAGTTGACTCTGGAAGGCGCGCGTCGGTTTTTCGTTTGGTATGCGCGGCGCCGACATCTCACTGGACTTCGCGTTAGCAAGGCGGGAGCCGCATTGCATGCGCTCAGTCGTGTTTACCGCGTCATGGGGATAGCCGTGCCGTCGTGGCACGTCCCGCGGCCTACGCGGCCGCCCGCATCGGCGCTTTTGCGAGAGTATGCGGCTCATCTTGATCGTCATCGCGGTAACCCTGCCGTGACGATACGTAAAAAGTTGGCCCATGTCAGCAGGCTCTTCGAACACCTCGCCGGGCGGGGCAAGACCTGGCGCACGATGGCGCTGTTGGATGTCGATGATTTCCTGATCGAGGGAGCGCGCCGCTATTCTCGCTCGGCCGTGGCGGATATGGCTGGAAGCATCCGTTCTTTCAGTCGATTCCTGTTTGCCACAAGCCGTATCCCGATCGATCTGGCCGAGGCCGTGATTTCGCCGGTGCAGCCCAGGTTTGAACGCCCACGCCGTGCATTATATTGGGAAGAGGTGCGACGCCTTCTGCGCTCGGTGGATACATCCACGTCGCGAGGACTGCGCGACCACGCACTCCTGCTGATGATGAGCACCTATGGCTTCGGGGCGGGCGAAGTTATCCGACTGCAATTCGAAGATATCGACTGGACTGCGGCTACGATCAGAGTGATACGTCCGAAGACCGGCGTGACCTTCATGCTGCCCTTGCTGCCGCCCGTGGCCAAAGCCCTTGCATCCTACCTGCGCAAGGGCCGGCCCCAAAACACCCCAACCAGGCACCTGTTCGTAGCCATGAAGATGCCCTTCCATTCTTTGGACGGTTCGTCGTCGATTCGCCATATCCTGATCAAGCATGGCAGGGCGGCCGGGCTGGACGCATCTCGCCTGGGCAGTCATGTCCTGCGCCACACACATGCCGCGCGTCAGATCGATTTGGGAGTGCGTCCCCAGGTGCTTTCCGATTTGCTCGGCCATCGTGATTCAGAGTCGATCTCCGCCTATGTCAGGATCGCGCCGGAGACGCTGCGCAACATTTCGCTGCCGGTGCCAGCATGAGGACCATAACTGTCAAAGATCTGGCCCGAGACGCAAAGGAGTTCCTTCTCTTCAAGCGCTCGATGGGCATCACCTACCAGCGCGGCGAACATGTCCTCGACTCCTTTTTGCGCTTTGTGGTTCAGCGTTGGGGCAACGGCAAGATGGAACTCGACGACGTGGTGAGGCAATGGTGCGCGCGCCGCGCTGGATGCAAGGCCGTGACTGTGGCCAATGAGTTTGGCGTCGTGCGTCAGCTTTGTCTTTACCGCCGACGCTACGATCCGTCGGGGTACGTGCCGGAGCACGCGCTGGCTCCGATCAAGGAGTCGATCTTTCAGCCTTACATCTTCAGCCACGACGAAGTGCGTCAGGTACTCGCTTTGGCTTCACATCACCATGGCCACTTTATCTGGGCCGGGATGCTGCGCCCCTTTATTTTAGTGCTCTACTGTACCGGCTTAAGATTGGGAGAGGCGGCCCGGCTTCACACCACTGATGTCAATCTCGACCGCGGCACCCTGATGATCCGGTGCAGCAAAGGCCGTTCGCGACGCGTCGTCATTCGCTCCGACCTCGTCGCCGAACTCCGTAGCTACGTTGCCCAGAGACAACGGCTGGTGCGCGATCTTGGCCGGCCTGATCCAGAGGCATTCTTTCTTCGTCGGGATGCCTCGGGGCTCACGGTCAGATCGGCCTCCGAGGCGATCCGCCGATTGTTGCGTCAGTTGGGCCTCAAGCCTGCCACAGGCCGTGCCGGTGCGCGTCCTTACGAGTTTCGCCACGCCTTTGCCGTTCATCGTCTCACGGCCTGGGCCAACGAGGGCGTCGATATTCACACCAAGTTGCCTTTGCTGTCCGCCTACCTCGGCCATGTGAACATCATTGGCACCGAGGTCTACCTGAAGGCGACGCCGCATCTGCTGGAACTTGCCAGCACCAGGTTTGCACAGCATTTACGCGGGGCAAATCAGACTCCATGAACAAGCCTCCATCTCAGGCGCTGTTCGCGCTCGTCGAGTCTTTCTTCACCGGGTATCTGCCACGGCAGCGCGGAGCCAGCGTGCATACGATCCGCGCCTACCGGGATTCGCTCAAGCTGCTTTTTGAGTTCACCGCGCAACACCGTCGTCGCGATGTCGCATCCCTAGACGTTGCAGATTTGGACGCCGAAGCGATTACAGCTTTCCTTGATCATATCGAGGCCAACCGATCGAACTCTGCCACCACGCGCAATTGCAGGCGTGCGGCCCTCCGCAGCTTTTTCAAGCACCTCGTCCGCCATGATCTGGCCCACTCGTTGCAGTACACGCGAGTGCTGGCGATTCCGGCCAAGAGGGCGCGGCAGCTTCCGGCGACCTACCTCGAAGCCGACGACGTGCGCGGCATTCTCGCCAAACCAAACCGACGGACCGCTGATGGATGGCGTGATTACACGCTGCTCTTGTTTCTCTACAACTGCGGCGCTCGCGTCAGCGAGGCCACGTCCTTGCGATGGACCCATCTCCAGTTGGTCCCGCCACGACAGGTACGCCTGTTCGGCAAGGGCAAAAAGGAACGTCTCTTGCCCTTGTGGCGCGAGACGACGGATGCGCTACATCGATTGCGAGGCATGGGCGCAACCAGCGACCAACAGCACGTCTTCGTCAACCGGCACAGTCAGCCGCTGACTCGCGATGGCATTGCCTGGATCCTGCAAAAACATGCGGCAGCTGCCGCTCAGGATCGCCCCGCGCTTGCGCGAAAGCGGATTACACCTCATGTGCTGCGCCACAGTTGTGCCGTGGCGCTTCTCCAATCAGGCACCGACATCACCGTCATTCGCGACTATCTCGGCCATGCGAGTGTGTCCACCACCGGACGGTACGTTGCCACCAATCTGCAAATGAAGCGAGATGCGCTGGATACTTTTTGGAAGCATTCCGGGATCGAGCCCGCACTAACCAAGCCTTGGAAGCCAAAGGCTGGCCTGTTGTCGTTTCTCCAGTCCCTTTGAACAACATCGTTTTATCTGGAGACCACCGCAGCCAATCCTAGAGGGCCAAGTCTGCTACCTCGGCCTTCACTCCAAATAAAAACGCTCTCCAGATAATGCGCCTTATCTGGAGCTCCGCATAAGGCTCATGCTCGGCGTGGCTTTTACGAAGCCCTCGATCATGCACCCAAAGAAGCCGGCTGGATCCT
>DATDGW010000040.1:0-7069 GCA_036521895.1 Candidatus Sulfotelmatobacter sp.
AATCTCCGCTTTACCTTCACTTCGAGTCCAATCTTGGGGCTCATAATCAGCGATGGCTGATGATTCGGCGAGCACCTTCGCTACCGCGCTGAGCGGAAATTGCTGTGGGTCGAGAGGCACGGGTGGTGTTGGGTATCAAGACGTGCGTTGTATCGAAGATGTGAGATAAAGTCGGTGCGCTGAAACCGCATGGTCTCAGCGTCGTGACGTATCGTTCCTTACGCACCCGAGAGCCTCCGTGCCAATGAGGCCCTTGAGCGGGACCGGCGACCAAGCGCGTCACTGAGCGGCACACGACTGTACCATCCACTCAGGGCAGCAGAATCGAGCCAGCATTTTCATGTTGCGCCAGAGGGACTTCAACCCTCCTGAACAAGGGGCTGCTCAGCGCACACTTCAGAGTGGCCGATTTCGCATCTGGCGCAAGAAACACCTTGGAGCGCATAATCTGATGGCTCCCGCGGGCTCTCCTCAGTAAAGGCGTACTGGCTTGTTCACATGCGCAATCTCGCGAGTCATCCTCAGTTCAGTAGCGCTAGGTGTACTCGCCCCACTCGCACCGGTTGAATTGTCGGCGCAGGCCCAGTCCGCTCCTACTCAGTCGCGAATCCAAGCTAACTCCAATCGAGCACCTGCCGGAAAGCTAGAGAACGGTGTCCTGACGCTTCACCTAGAACTTCGGCAAGGCGATTGGTACCCGGAAGCCGACACCGGTCCGAGCATGAAGGTGTACGCATTCGGCGAGGAAGGCAAGCAGCTTCAGATTCCGGGTCCGCTAATTCGGGTTCCGGCGGGTACTGAAATCCACTTGACTCTTCACAACCTCCTATCAGCCACAGCAGTAGTGCACGGCTTGCATCAGCACCCGGGAGATGCAAAGGCGGTCCTTGAAATTCCGCCCCAAGAAACGCGAGAACTGCGATTCACCGCAGGCGCAGCGGGCACGTATCAGTATTACGCAAGCGCCGGTAGAGAATTGGGCGACTCCGGTCGTCCGATTCGAGAGGACAGTCAGCTTGCGGGTGCGTTCGTGATCGACCCGCCGGGGAGGGTGGCGTCAGACCGGATTTTTGTGCTGGGAATTTGGAGAAGCGGATCCGACTTGGCCGCAGTCAGAGGGCAGGCCCCACTGCCGCATATGATTCCGGTCATCAACGGAAAGTCATGGCCCTACACCGAGCGTCTGACCTACACAGCGGGCGAACCGGTACGTTGGCGCTGGATCAATGCCAGCGACGGCGGGCACCCCATGCACATGCACGGGTCCTATTTCCGGGTAGACAGTGCCGGTGATAGCGAGACCGATCAAGTTTTCACGGCCGAACAGCAGCGCACCGCTGCAACGAATCGGTTGCTGACCAACGGAACCATGACTATGTATTGGACTCCACCGCCCGGTCATTGGCTGTTTCACTGCCACTTTGTTCCCCACATGTCTCCCGAGATGACCGTCGCCAATGCTCTGGCCGATAAATTCATCATGCAACACACCCACGATCACATGGCTGGAATGGTGCTGGGCATCACTGTTACCGGCAATCGTCCACCCGTGGCCTCACACGGTCGAACTCGCAAGATGCAACTTTGGGTGCGGGAACGCCCAGCCGGCAACGGTCTTCCGGTGGGATTCAGCTATCAACTGGAGGAGAATCACAGGCTGTTCCCGAAAGATCTGATGGTGCCCGGTCCGCCACTGGTACTTGAACGCGGCCAGCCAGTCGAAATAACCGTCGTCAATCAACTGCACGAATCAACTACGGTTCATTGGCACAGCGTGGAAGTGGAAAGCTATTACGACGGAGTGGCGGGCTGGGGCGCGAGCGGCAATAAAGTCACTCCCGAGATTCAGCCAGGTCACTCGTTCCGCGTCCGATTCACGCCACCACGTGCCGGGACATTCATGTATCACACACATTTGCACGATGAAGAACAGCTTTCCGGCGGGTTGTATGGGCCGCTGATCGTAGTCGAACCGGGCACGAAATTTGACCCGTCGCACGAGCCCATTGCCATCCTCAGCCGGGCTGGTCCCAGTCCAATTGAAGGGCCGCTGCTTTTGAATGGCAGCACAAACCCGCCCACTTTGCATTGGCGCATCGGGGACAGGTACCGCCTGCGACTCATCAGCATTGCCGCCTTCGATGGCGGATTCTTCTCACTGCTCGGCCCCGATGGCCTGCTTCAGTGGCGCGCGATTGCAAAAGATGGAGCCGATCTTTCACCCGCGCAAGCCGTGATGCAAGAGGCGCGCCAGTCTGCCCTGGCCGGAGAAGTCTACGACTTTGAATATCAACCGACAGTGACAGGCACGCTGCAGCTCCAGGTCTCAATTGGGATCCTGAAAATGAAGGTTACCCAGCAAATCGAGATCAAATAATAGAAGAGTCGGGCAATCCGTTTTGACTGAGAACGGGAGGGGTCTGGTGCCATACAAAAAGCCTGTACATTCGGTACTGCTCGTTTTCGGGGTTATCGTCTGGTGCCTGGCGTTGCAAGCGAGCCGTGCCCAGAAATCAGGCAATGACGTTCACTCGGCCATTCCCAAGACGTGGGACGATGAGGCAATTGCCACGCTCGAGGTACCACTGGCAGACCCTGCAGGATCACCCAAACACGTCTCCGCCGATTATTACTACCGTATTCCGGTTGCACCGATTTACAAGAGCTATCCCGTCTATGCGCCCGGCCACGAGCCAGCCGGCTACATGGATTCGCTAAAGCAACAAGAGCCGGTCATCGTGTGGGATGACACCGGACATGCGCCGCCGCTCAAGACCGATTCAGACTGGATCAATGCTGGGGAAATTGTGGTTGGTGCTGCCATCGACTTCGATAGGTTTATCACGGTTGCGGAGGCTAGAGATCCCGCTTGGTATGAAAAAATCGACTCTCCCGTGGCAAAAGACGGAACGATGCCATTTGCCCGCTATGTGATCAGGAAGAAGGGCACGGTCGAGGTCGGTCAGCTCTCGTGTGCCATGTGTCATACGCGTGTAATGCCTGACGGCAGCATTCTCAAAGGGGCACAAGGAAATTTCCCTGTGGTTCGTGCGGTGGCATCCAAACTTCGTGCATCCGCCACTCAATCCAAGGACCCGTCTCAACTGCTGACGGCTCTTCGCCTCGGGTACAGAGCGATTTGGGCGATGCCCTGGCTGACACCGGACCCTGAAACCCAAATCGATCACATGTCGATGGCGGAGCTGATTGCGGCCGTATTTGTTTACCGTGTCGGCACACCTCCTGATTAAGAGCTAAAAAAGCGCTGGACAAATTCTCCTAAGTCGGCTACGTTAAGCTGCGAGAGTTAAAGCATGTCGTGGCCGAACCCGCTCAATGTAGCCGGGATCATCGAAAATCTAAAGCAGAAGATCGCGTCTCTGCAGGAGCGGTGGCGTGGAGCTCGCAGAGAGATTGAAGAGTTACGAAAAGACAACGAGCAATTACGCCGGCGAGAGAAGCAACTGGAACGAGAAGGAGAACAGTTGCGAGAAGAGCAGCAACGGCTACGGCAGGAACGGGAACGGCTGCGCCAGGAAAATGAGAGGTTAAAGCGGCAGCTGGAAGAGGCTCAGCGTTCCAACAAACGACAGGCGGCGCCTTTTTCCCGCGGTCAGCGAAAAGCCAACCCGCAGCGACCCGGACGTAAGCCTGGTGGCAACTACGGCCAGCGGCACAGCAAACCCATACCCAAAAACGTGGATGAGGTCATTCCGGTGCCCTTGCCCGCGCACTGCCACTGCGGGGGTGAGGTGAAACTGGAGAAGGTGGAAACGCAGTATCAGCAGGAGGTAGTGCGCCAGACGAAGTGGCGGCGTTTTGATGTTGCCATCGGTCGCTGCTGCCAATGCCATAAGCGAGTGCAAGGGCGAGACCCGCGCCAGACCTCCGATGCCTTGGGAGCCGCCGCCGTGCAACTGGGTCCGGAGGCCCTGGCTTTGGCGGTCAAGATGAACAAGGACTTGGGGATGCCGCATGGGGATGTGGCCGTGGTATTACAGGACAGCTTTGGTTTAGGCGTACAGCGCAGCACGATCTGCCGGGCGGTGGAACGGGTAGCGCGGCGGGGCGAACCCACTTGGCATGCTCTGCGCGATGCCGCCCGCTGCAGTCTGGTCAATGCCATGGATGAAACCGGCTGGAATGTAGAGGCGCAACTGCGCTGGTTGTGGGTAGTAGTGAGCGAGCAGGTGACGTTTTGCGACATTCTGCCGGGACGCGGCTTCGAACAAGCGGCCTCGTTACTGGGTGCCGATTACGACGGCTGGCTGACTCACGATGGTTGGGCGGTGTACTACAAATTTCTCCACGCCGGACATCAAAGCTGCATCTCGCATTTGATTCGTCGCTGTCGCGATATGGCGGCAGTATCCACGCCGGCAGCCGCCCACTTTCCGCTGGCAGTGAAAGCCATTCTGGAGAAAGGTTTGAGTTTGCGGGATCGCTATCAGAAGCAGGAGCTCTCGCTGCATGGATTCTTGACGGCTACCGGACGGTTAGAAGCCGATTTGGATCGTCTGTTAGCACGCTCGTGCCGTGATCCTGCCAACCGTCGCCTGGCGAATCACTTGCGCCGGGAGCGGCCCTATTTGTTCACCTTTCTTTATTGTCCAGGTTTGGATGCTACCAACAATGCCGCCGAGCGTGCCTTGCGCCCGCTGGTGGTGGCACGCAAGAACTGGGGTGGAAATCGCAGCGAGAAAGGAGCTCGCGCGCAGGCTGTGCTCAGCAGCATCCTGGCGAGCGCCCGCCAGCAGAAGAAGAACGCGTTGGATGTCCTGATCGAGTTACTGGTGAGTACGGATAAGAACAAGATCCTGACTTTGGTGCCGGCTACGGGCGCAGCGCTGCACCAGGACTCTTCGGCGGCAGGGCCGGAGCATGGGTTGCCGCCACAGTCTGGTTTGCAGTCTCGGTGCGAGGGTGAAGTTCCCCATGAGTCGGTTGCCGTGTATGGCCTGCCGCAAGGCATGGGCAGCGCTCCGCCAACGGTGCCAGCATGAGCTTAGATTTTTATGCTTCTCCAGCGCAGACAGACTTGAGCATTCCTGTTTCCCTGCGCTTCTGTGGGCGTAGGTTTAGCGGGCAGGAGCTCAAACTGATCGGGGAGATCGCGCGCGATTACGCCGGTTTGGCGATCACAGAAATGGCCCGCACCATTTGTGAGCTGTTGGACTGGAGGCGGGCCAACGGAAGACTGAAAGACCAGGAATGCCGTCAGCTGCTGGAGCACTTACGCGATCAGGGAGGGGTGCGGCTACCCAGGGTACGAAACTCTGGGCCGCGTGGGCCACGGCAGATTCGGTTGAGTGAAGACAGTGCGCCGCAACCCAGAGTGGAAGGAAGTGCGGGAGAGTTCGAACCGCTGCAGTTCGAAGTGGTGGAGAAGGGCAAAGCAAGCCAGTTGTGGACGGAACTGATCGAGCGCCATCACTACTTGCGGTATCGTGTGCCGGTGGGAGCCAATCTACGTTATCTGGTGCGATCGGGGCAGAAGCCAGCCGATGTGCTGGCCTGTCTGCTGTGGTCCTCGCCGGCTTGGAAAATTGCGGCTCGCGATCAGTGGATCGGCTGGAATGCGGAACAACGAACTCGCAATCTCCAGTTGGTGGTGAATAACAGTCGTTTCTTGGTGCTGCCTTGGGTGCAGGTCAAGGGATTGGCGAGCAAGATTCTGGCACAGAGCGCACGCCAGATCCCCACAGATTGGCAACATCGCTATGGCTACCGGCCACTATTGCTGGAGACCTTAGTCGACGCCCAGCGATTCCGTGGGACCTGCTATCGCGCAGCAAACTGGATCCGTGTCGGACAAACTTCGGGACGTGGTCGTATGGACCGGGAGCACAAAGCTCATCGGCAAGCGATCAAAGATATCTACCTGTACCCGCTGACGCGCAACCCGCGGCAGCGCCTTTGCAACATTAACTTCGAGGAGAACCTATTATGCCGGGTGTATTCGCAGCGGAAATTTATCAGCTTAAAGTAACTTTGCTCGGCACGAACCCGACGATCTGGCGCCGGCTGTTAGTGCCGGCAGATCTGACCTTGGCGCAATTACATGACGTACTGCAGATTGCTATGGGGTGGCAGGAGTGCCACATGCACGAATTCAGCGCCCGAGGGCGACTCTTCGGACGGCTTGATCCAGAAGACCGGTTCATGGGAATGCCACCGGTCGAAGATGAGCGCAGAGTGCGCCTTGCGACCTTGTTGCGCAACATTCGTGTGAAGATTCTGTACACGTACGACCTTGGTGATAGTTGGGAGCACAGCATCGTTCTCGAGAAACGCCTGCCAGCTGCTCCCACCTACCCGATGTGCATGGATGGGCAACTTGCCTGTCCTCCTGAGGATTGCGGAGGCATCGGAGGGTTCTATGATCTGCTAGATGCTCTCAGAGACCCGAATCATGAGCAGCACAAGGAGCTGCAGGAATGGGTCGGCAGCGATTATGACCCCGAAGCATTCTCCATCGAAGCTGTGAACCGAATACTCACACGTTGCTTTCCGCGCCGAACCCTAAAGTCATCCAGGGCGATGGCTCGGTAAACAAATACGTAAGTTGTTGTAATTCCTATTCCCTGTGGGCTCATAACCTCCCGCTCCTTAGGATTCCTTCGAGTTCGCTGGAATCCTTTATTAGGAGCTTATGCAAATGGGCGTCCGGCGCAGCAATGCACCGGAAGATCACTCGTCAAAGTCGGTGGAACCTAAATCGCGCGAGCGACAAGGCAATACCGAACCAAGCCCCTGAAACTGGGGGAAGGCGTAGAGACTGGATGGCGAGCACCCCTCGTGGGTGAAGGTACAGTCCGACTCTCATCGAAAGATGAGTCAGATCGCATAACCCAAAGGTCGGCGGTTCAAATCCGCCCCCCGCAACCATGAACGCCACTGCCGAAATGCAGTGGCGTTCGCCTGTCTTCAGGCCGCGCGCGCCTGGGACGCTTGTTCTGTCGCCATCTTTACGATATTCAGCGGAATCCGAACGCGGCAGGATTCGCCGGATTTCCGCTCGACTGCGTCCACAAGCACGACATCTTCACTAATCACGAGAGAGTCACCT
>DATDGW010000041.1:0-6286 GCA_036521895.1 Candidatus Sulfotelmatobacter sp.
CACGATTTTTCCGCGGTGAAGTTTCGAGATTGTCATCGGACATTTCTTTCGTTCAAGCCTCCGAGTTTGCTTGTCTCCCAGATCGCTCCCACCGCTGCAGATTTCGCAGGGCGGCCGAGACTTCTACTTCCAGGCAGAACGCGCTTCGTTGCCTCTGCACGCACTGGATATGCTATCCGTCCGTGTCAGGCAATTGACGGAGAAAGGACTTTCACCTTTCCAGATTTGCGGTCTTGTCGGCTGCTCCAAGGATCTACCTTCATCTTTCGTACAGCATGACGATTTCTCGTCTTCTTGACACAATCACCTCCATCAGGTTGGCAAAGGGACTTTCACCCTCGAGCTGACGAACATGCTCGGCACACAAAAAACGGAGGGCGGTAGACCCGCCCTCCGCACCAGTTTCGCTCAGACTGCGGACGCACAGCTACGGTTTCTGCACAGGCTTCTTCGGCGCAGGCTTGGCCGTCTTCGCACGCTCGCGACCACCGATCAGAGTCAAAGCATCGGTCGAGTTGAACGGGAACACTTTAGCCGAGGATTCGCCAGTCGTACTCAATGTGATGTCAACACGGCGATTGCTCGCCATCCTGACCACATTGATATTCTTGAGAATCCGCGCCCGCTCTTCTGTGCTCAGATCGGGGTTGCCCTCTACTGATGCCTTCACTTGTTCAGTGGTCAGGTTTTCGTCCACGCCAAACGCTTTGACGTCGATGTTGGCTGCGGAAACTCCTTGTTCGACCAGGAAGTTCTTCACAGCGTCGACGCGGCGCTGGGAGAGCGCCATGTTGTATTCCGGGGCGCCACGGTGATCGGCGTGACCTCCCAGAATCAAGTGGGCGTCCGGCTTGTTTTCGAGATACTTCTTGAAGTCGGTCGCCAGGCCGATCAACGTTTGCTGTTGACTCGGCAGGAGACCGCCTGTGCGATCATTCGGCCGAGGCTGGTTGACGATGAAGTAAACGCTGTGCAGCGCGAGCCGAGTCTCCAGCTTCTTGTCGACCGGCGGGTTTTCCAGGTTAACTTGCGTGGACGCCTGCCCGGTCAAACCGCGCGCGTCGGTGCAGGTCGCGGTGACCGTCGCCGAACCCGCTGAAGCTCCGGCGGTGCTGAGGGTTCCTGAACTGCCGCTTCCAGAAACGCTTCCGGCGGTGGAAGTCCAGTTCGCAACGGAAACCGGAACACCATCCGGACTGGTGCAAGTGCAGGTTATGCTTGCGGAGCCGCCGATCACAACCGAAGACGGATTCGCCGAGCAGCTCATGGTCGGAGGATTCTTCGGCGGCAGCGGCTTGATCGTATAGGTCGCGGAGCAACTCGCTTCGTTGTTCTTCTTGGCCTTCGCGTCGGTGACGTGCGCCGTGACGGTGTAGGTGCCGGGCGCTGCGCCGTTGGTGTCGATGCTGGCGGCGGTGTCTTTTCCCGTTACTGTGCCGCCATTACCGCTCCAACTGTAAGCGACCGTGTGTTTCGGATTGAAATTGCTGGCTGTCACACTAGCCGTGATCGGTTCGCCCACCAGTACTTCGGTCGGCTGCACCGAGCAGGAGGCGGCAGGAACGAGTTCCGGAGCTCCTCCCCAGTTCAACACGACACCGGTGCGCAATCTCGCCCCCTCGAATTGAGGACGCCGCACTTGCGGGAACTGTGGAGCGGCGTAGTTGGCAAAGTTGTGGTTGGCCCAAACGTAATCAGCTCCGAATACTCGCCATGAAAACATCTTGGTGAACGGAACATCCAAGCCGCCTCCAAGAATCACACCAATTCCATTGCTGGTAACGAATCCGTTATTGTAGGTCACCCGATTGAACGTGCCCAAGGCGTGAATGAAAACCGCCATGCCTTGGGTGCGCGCGATAAACCTTGGCCCAGCACCCGCAGTCCACTCCGACGAGCCCGAACCCGTATCTCGGTTGTAGCCGAAATCGCTCTCTAGACCGAAATGCCGATCGAAGTTATAGGTCAACGCGCCGCCGATGCCCTTCGCCATTCCTGGAAGCTTAAACGCCGTTGGGTTGCTGGGATTGCCGGGCAACGGGACCGTACCACCGGGATAGAGGTACTGATACCCTACAAATGCATCCCATTTGGGGTTGGAATCGTTCTGAGCGAAGGCGGTTGACGAGATCAAAACCGCTGCAATCACGACCGTCAGGCCGGCCAGAAACGGGCGGCTTGCGCGTGGAGTGTTGTTCAATGTCATTGAATCCTCCAAGGATGTACTGGTTCCCGGATGCCTGTACAACCAGACCTCTACGGGGAAAAGTTATAGCAATATGGGTTATACGACGGGGCCGACTTGCTTGGGAACTGTAAATTCTACCGTACCGCAGCTTAAAGCGAAAGCGTAGACTCAGAGTATTGCCTCCCTCAAAGGGCAACCCCGCAGCACCGTTTCGTCTCAAAGTGAAATTCCGAACGGGCAAATGGGGGGCCTGTGAGGCTGCCCATCATGACCTTGCCGGACAGGAAGGTGGCCGCGTATCGTGGGATTCGATCGGATGGACGGTTCGATCCGGCATGGGACGTTAAGAGTAACCAACCGAGCAACCGCAGCAGGGCAACCCGATGAACCACGAAAAAATATTGATTGTCGAAGACGAAGAGAACGAGCGATCGGGACTGGCCGAACTGGTGTCGTCCTGGGGATTTCGAGTAGAGACCGCCCGCGACGGCGCCGAGGGCCTAGACAAGGCCACGCAATGGTCGCCGTCGATCGTGATCACCGATCTCAAAATGCCGCGTATGGGCGGGATCGAACTGCTGGGGCATCTGGCCGAACAGGCCACAACCATCGCGGTTATCCTGGTCACGGCGCAGGGAACCATCGACAGCGCCGTGCAGGCCATGCGCATGGGCGCCTATGATTACCTCACCAAGCCGATCGATACCAACCGCCTGCGGACGATGCTCGGGAATGCAGCCGCCCTGCTGGGTACCCGCGCGGAGCTGGAAGCCACTCGCCGCAGATTGCGGGACGCAGGTTCGCTGGGACGCCTAAACGGCGCCTCGCGCAAAATGCAGGAAATCTTCCGGCTCATCGAGATGGTCGCGCCCAGCACGGCGTCGGTGCTGATCACGGGCGCCAGCGGTACGGGCAAAGAATTGGTGGCGCGCACCATCCACGAACTCAGCCCGCGCAAGGACCGGCCTTTCGTCGCCATCAACTGCGCCGCCATCCCCGAGACTCTGATGGAAAGCGAAATCTTCGGCCACGAAAAAGGGGCATTCACGGGCGCGCTCGAACGCCGCACCGGCTGCTTCGAACTCGCCGAAGGGGGAACGCTCCTGCTGGACGAAATCGGAGAAATGCCCGTCGGAACGCAGGCCAAGCTACTGCGCGTTCTGGAAGACCGGAAGTTGCGGCGATTGGGGAGCAAAGTCGAAACCTCCGTGGATGTGCGCGTGCTCGCGGCCACTAACAAGATCCCAGACGAGGCGGTAGCGCGGGGCGAGATACGCAGCGATCTTTATTATCGGCTCAATGTTTTCAATATTCACATGCCTCCTCTGCGGGAGCACAAAGAGGATATTCCCAGTCTGGTGCAGTTGTTGCTGGCGGAGATGAGCACAAAGCACGCCCGCAAAGTGGCCGCCGTGAGTGAAGCCGTGCTGAATCAGTTCACCAACTATTCCTGGCCCGGCAACGTGCGCGAGTTGCGCAACACCATCGAGCGGGCGGTCATCGTCTGCGATGCCGGCGTGGTCGAGACTAAACACTTGCCGCCAGGGTTTGGGCAGGCTCCGCTGCGCACCGCGGCCAACGATCCCGATGCGGTTCGCCTGGGTGTGGGCACGACCGTGGAGGAAGCGGAGAAAATGCTGATCCTGAAGACTCTGGAAGCGACCAGCAACAACAAGACACGGGCCGCGGAAATCCTCGGCATCAGTTTGAAAACGTTACACAACAAACTCAAGGAATACGGCAGCGCCAGCGCGGAAGCCGTCCCCGGAAAGGAGGAAGTACCCAGTAGCTGAGACCTCCTCGCGCGGTGGTTAGGCGAGCCACTTTCTTATCCCATCATGCTGCGACGAAAAACTATCATCGTGCTGGTCATCACTCTCATGGTGACGGCGATGGTGACCGCGTTTTCCTACCTCTATATCTCCCAGATTCTTCGGTTGCGCATTACCAATGCAAACGACACTGCAACCAGCCTCACTCACCAACTGGCGTACGCTGCATACAACGCCGTTCCCGACTTCACCAGCACGTCGGTCGATACCACCAACGGCGCCGCCGTGCGGCGCGCGTTAGCGGATTATCTGCAGACCGACGTAGCCCTGAACAACCTGCTTCAGTCCTATACCGGCGACTGGAGATTCATCCAAGACGTGACCATCGTAGATATCAATGGCAAGGCCCTGCTGCACACCAGCGCAGGCATGGTGGCCAAGGTAATTGCTCCCCGCCCGGATTTTCAGAAAGTTGTCGCCGCCCGCTTCCGCCAACAAGTTCGCATGGTCTTCAGTCCGGCTGCCGTCTATGACGTGACTTATCCGCTGGAGTTGAATGGCGAGCCCTTCGGTACGATCCGCATCGGCGTGCAGACTGTCTTCTTGAAGAGCGAGGTTGAGGCACGCCTGATGAAGGCGGTTTATATCTCCGTCGCGTTAATCTTCGGGGCGCTGTTTCTGGCGGCAGGCATCTCCAACCTGGCGCTGGGCCCACTGAAGAAGATCAGCCTCAATCTCGATAGCGTGAGCGCGGGCGACGCCGGTGCACTCTCGGGTGACGAGTCGAATCACGACGAGTACGGGCTCGTGAGCCTGAAGATCGCCAACCTCGGCCGCCAGATTCGCGACAGCCGGGAGATATTCTCCGCCCTCAAAGACAACGTGGACCAACTGATGTCCAAGCTGCAGGACGGCCTGATGCTGTTTGCCCGCGACTCGCGCGTGGTGCTGGTCAGTGCACCCGTGGAAGGGTTCCTTGGTCGTCCTCGCGCAGAACTCCTGGGACACACCGTTCACGAAGTATTTGACCGCGATTCCCTGCTCGGTTCTGCCCTGCTGGAAGCTTTTGAACGCCGCCGTCCCTTGTCGCAGCGTGAGTTTGACGCCGCGGGCGGAAAGCGCGTCCAGGTTTCGCTCGACTTCGTCCAGGAAAAGAATTCGCAGATTGGCGCGCTTCTGATCATGCGCGACCCCGAATCGGTGCGCCGCATTGGCGACGAAATTGAGATGTCCCGCCGCCTCTCCGCCAGCGGACGTCTCACCCGCGGTGTGGCCCACGAGGTAAAGAATCCCATCAACGCGATCGTGCTCCACTTGCAACTGCTGCGCAACAAACTGGCCGAGCAGGAGCCCGATACCCGCCGTCACATGGATATTATCGACAGCGAAATCCGCCGCCTCGATCGAGTCGTGCAGACGCTGGTGGATTTCACCCGGCCGCGCGATCTTCATCTGGAAGAGGTCGACCTGCGCCGCCTGATGGAAGACGTGGCTCAGCTCGCCGTGCCCGACGCGGAGCAGCATGGCGTCACCATCGAACTTCACATGCCCGAGCAGACTCTGCCCATCAAGGTCGACGTGGATCTGATGAAGCAGGCCTTTCTGAATGTCGTGATCAACGGAGTGCAAGCGATGCCGCAGGGCGGACTGCTCACCATCTCAGCCCGGCGCGAAAACAATGCGGTGATCGCCGAGGTGCAGGACCAGGGGGGTGGAATTCCGAGAGAAATGCACGACAAGGTCTTTGAGCTTTATTTCACGACCAAGAAAGACGGCAGCGGCATCGGCCTGGCGCAGACCTACCAGGTGCTGCAATGGCATTATGGATCGGTGGATTTTGAATCGGTCGACGGGCAAGGCACTGTTTTCCGCTTCCACATTCCGGCAAGTGGAGCGGTCGTGGAGTCTGGTCCTCGGTACGCGGACGACGCCGCGACGGTTCACCGAGGCGACTGATGCATCGCAACCTCAGAAAGAGAACAATGGCCATTCCTCTCGCCGCGATGCGCGTCCTAAGGGGTAGAATCAGGATGCATCGGCATTGGATCAAGGATCGGGGAATGACTCTGGCCGCAATCCTTCTCGTGACCATGATGTGCGCGCCTTCTGCCCTGGCGGCGGCGAGTCGGCAGGACGCGCCCCAGTCAGCACCCGCGACGACTCCTCCCCAGGCTGCGGCCAAACAAGATCAAGAAACGGCACCGGCAGCGCAGAATCCCCCATCTCCTTCCCAGGCACCTGCAGCGACGGAGAAGAGCACGAAGGCGCCCTCCGGGCAAACTCATTCCACCACCACCACGCGGTCGCACCATAAGAAGAGAGTGCT
>DATDGW010000042.1:0-6144 GCA_036521895.1 Candidatus Sulfotelmatobacter sp.
CAGCAAGTGCGTGTATTCGTGATACACAATCGCGTAGGGATGGCCCCCTTCCGCATCCAACCGCATCAGCACATAATTCTTGTCGGCGGCCCTGAGAAACAATCCGCCCAGCTTCAGCGATCCCCTGGCTAAGTACGCTTCCGGCTCGAGCGCACGGAAATCCTTCGCGTCTCTGATGGCGAGCACGATGATGGGAGCGTCCGGATCGACTTGTGCTTTCGGAAACGCCGTGTGAAACACCGACCGCATGCGCTCAAACTGGTCGGCGACTCGGCGGCCCTGCTTCGCGCTCGCGTTGGTGACCACTACAAAATGTGGGCTGGACACCTGAAGCCAACTCTCGGTCTTATCGCGTGCAGCGACAAGCGGGGTGGCGAAACACAGGAAAAGCAGAATTCGACGAAACATAGCGGCGCGCCCATAGACATATAACCGCGGTGACCCAAAGTCAAATGAAAACCCAGGGCGCAAAAAAGCGGCAGACTCCTACACCACCGCCGGCCGCAGTTCGACCTTCTTCGTCGTAATCGTCACCTGCGTGGACGGCAACTTCGGACGAGGGTACGGTTCCGTGTAAGCCACCACCGTGATCGTTCCGGGAGTCTTGTTGGCCTGTACCATCAGCTGCGCGAGTCCGTTGAAAAGACTTCGTTTCGGCGCCTTGTCGGACTCCTGGCAGTTCGGGTCGCCGTTGCCGACACCGATCAGCGCGCCCTCGCCGCGCACTTCGAAGCTGATCAGGTTAGCCGCCGTGGGGATCGCCCTGCCTTCCTTGTCGAACACCTCCACGCGCAAAATGGCGACGTCTTCACCGTCAGCGTCGATCTCGGTCCGGTCAGCGGTGAGCCGGATCGTCTCCGGCCCACCCGTGGTCTCGCGCTTTTCTGTCAGCACGACCTTGCCGTCTTTCGTGCCGCGCGCTTCCAGCACGCCCGGCTCGTATTTCACCTTCCACTCCAGGTGCGTCAGAGGCTCCACTTTCTGTGAGCCCTGGCTCTTGCCGTTGAGGAAGAGTTCCACCGAATCGAGGTTGGAATGCACCCACACCGAGATCGGTTCACCCTCGCGACCAGCCCAGTTCCAGTGCGGAAACAGATGCAGCAGCGGCTCCGATCCCCACCACGCCTTGTAGTAATAAAAGTTGTCCTTCGGAAAGCCGCACATGTCGACAATGCCGAACTGCGAATTCACCGACGGCCACCCGTACGGTGTTGGCTCGCCGCGGTAATCGAAACCGGTCCAGGCAAATCCGCCCGACAGCCATTCCCGAGCCGCATAGAACTTCCACCACTCTTCTGCCAGTTCCGACCACTCCGTATGGTTCAGGTCGTAAGCGCTCACCCAGTTGCGCAATTTGTCGGTCGAATAAATGCCGCGTGTCGAAACCGTGCTGGCCGTCTCCGATCCCACACTCGGAGTTTTGGGATGCGCCTTGTGCCATCCGTCGGGAACCTTCAGGTTGTAGTTGAATCCCATCACATCGAGTCGCTCGGGGAAGTGTGTTTCGAACGCGGTATTAACCGCGGCGGTGCAAAGCCGCGTCGGATCGAGTTCGTGAGTTCGCGCAATCATGTCGTCAATCACGCGCACGCCCTGGGGTTGGAACATCATCGTCCCCTCTTCGTTGCCCATCGACCACAGAATGATCGACGGCGAGTTGCGATACCGCTTCACCATCACCTCGAGTTGCGCCATGCCTTCTGGATTCGCGCTCATCAGCCGCGTTTCGCACATCATCATCATGCCCAACTGGTCGCAGGCCTCCACCCATTCCGGCGTCGGCATGTTGTGCGAGGTGCGCACCGCATTCCCGCCCATATCTTTCAAGACGCCTACCCTATACCACTGCAGCCTGTCGGGAAGGGCGGCACCTACTCCCGCGTGATCATGATGGTTGCAGGTGCCTTTGATCTTCACCGACTTGCCATTGAGGAAGAATCCCTTGTCGGCGTCCCATGCGACGGTGCGCACGCCAAAGCTGATGCGCTCGGCGTCGCGCGCTTTCCCGCCCGACTCGACCGTTACTGCCGCGGAATACATGTTGGGGGCTTCCGCGGACCAGCGTTGGGGATTCAGAATGTTCGCCGTTGCGGTGAAGACCTTGGAGCCATCGGGAGCAACCAACTGCGGAGCAGAGTCGGTCGTGGCAACCTGCTTGCCCGCTGCGTCGAAGATCTGCCAACGGACGCGGCAATACTCAGCCTGCTGCCCCTGGTTCTGGACCACGGTTCCGAGATCGAGCCACCCACCTCGACCTCTGGTTTGTTCGGCCGATCGCACATAGCTGTCCCACTGTCCCAGGTGCAACGCGTCCGTCTTCGTCAGCCACACATGCCGGTAGATCCCGGCACCCTCGTAAAACCAGCCATCGCCGAAGCTGGCGTCCATGCGCACGACCAGAAAATTCTTTCCACCGTAATTCAGAAAGTCGCTGACGTCGAACCGGAACGGTGCATATCCGTTGTCATTGCGCCCGATGAAGTACCCGTTCAGAAACACCAGCGCGCTGCGAAAAGCACCGTCAAACTCCACCGTGATGCGCCGTCCGCTGTCCTCTTTCGGAATATCGAAGGTGCGCCGGTACCAGCCCACGCTGGTCTCCGGATACCGTCGCCCCAGCGGCTTGTAGCCGTGCGATTGCTGTTCTTCATCCCACACAAACGGCAACTCCACCGCCCAGTCATGCGGTAAATTGAGTGCGCGCCACTTCGAGTCGTCAAATTTCTGCGTGGCAAACCAAAATTCTCCCGACTTGGCGAAATCTCCCTGGCCCACGCCAAATCCCAAATCGCGCAGCGGATCATTTGCATTACCCTGAAAAAACTTCCAGCCAAAATCGAACAGCAGACGTTCCCGCGGAGCCACCGCGGCCAGAGCTTCCGCCGAAGCCGCCCCCGGATAGCCCCCGAGCAACGCGTGCGCCCGCCCCACCGAGCCTGCCACAAAGCTTGACGCGGAGAGTGCAAGAGCGGAACGAAGCAGATCCCGGCGGGTGAAGGAATGCAGACGAGAATCCATTCTGTGCCTCTCGGAGAAGATCGAAATTGGAAGCCGGTCCCGCAGATCAGTCGCGCTCGGGACTGAGCATTATAAAGCCGGCTCCGGCCGGAACCGAAAGGTTGAACTGAACTTTTTCGATAGGAGGAGCCGCGTCAGTGAAGAGGCGGCGCTTTAGCTCCGAGTGCCTACTTCTGTTCGCGCCCTTCGTCATGCACTTCGTCCATGCCCACAATCTTCGCCGAGGTGCGGAACTTCTTGTAGTCGCGATATTGCTGATCTCCAGACATGTTGTAGCCCTTGAACAAGGCAACGCGCGCGTCGAGTTTGAAGGTCACATGCCGGGGCAGCCAGACTTCGTCATTGACGCGAGTCTGTTCCATCACGACGCGCGTCCCCTTGTGGACTCGCGCCAGCACCCATCCAAACGACACCGTGTCGATCGCTTCGATATCCATTTTCGCGAGTTGCAGATCCACCTTGTCGATCCACACCCGCCCGCGGAACTTGGAGAGCAGCTTCGCGTCTTTCACGTGTGGCTCAAAGCCGGGACGCGGCTCGCCTTCAATCACCCACGCCTCGCGCCCGCCCACCTCTTGCGTGCCGACCAGCTTGAAATCGTAGGCATCCGCCACTTCGCGCACGAACTTGCGGCCATCCTCGCGCTCTTTGACCGCTCTCTCTTCCCGCTTCTTGCGCTCTTCGTCCGATTCGTTCTTGCGCTTGTCGATGATCTTCTGGATCTTCTCTTCTTCCTTGGCCGCTCCCTTGGCGCCAAGCGGCTTATCGTCTTTTGCGATCAGCCGCTGCACCTGCTCGCCATAAATTTCCAGAACCTCGTAGGTCTTCACCTCGATGGACTTGGTTTGTCCCTTGCCGTCGAGCTTGTTCTCGACCTCGCGGTCGATGTAGGTATAGTCGCGTTGCCGCTTGTCGTTTTCGATGTCCTTGTCAGCGACCACGCGCAGTAACTGCCGCATCTGCTCCTGCGAGAGTTTGCCATCGGGCCCGGGCGTGAGATCGGGGATCGTTTCCGACGAGCTTGCATGCGCTTGAGACTCTTCCTGCGACGCCGGGGCGGGCGCCTGCTCCGGCTGGCCGAATGCCGCCAGACAAAGGGACAACGTCAGGATGAGAGCGAACCCGCGAGATCTCATGACGTTAGTCTAACCCGTAAGACGCTTTGAAGTTGCGCGGGGAAGCAAAGTGGGAAGGTCAGATCGTTTCGCGCGCGAGAACCGGCTGCTCCACCGCGAGCTGGCTGCAGGTCCGTCCGATGACGTCTGGCGCGGAACTTTCTTCCAAAAACTGGAAGCCATAGCGGAACGCGCTTCGTTGGCGGACCAGCGCGAGCACCTCAACGTCGCCTAGGAGTGGGGTAAACTCCAGGCGCACCACTTCGCCCACCGGAACCTCCTCGCGCAGCATGGCGGAAATTCCCGACTCGCTGATATCTATCGTGTCGCCTCGAACCGCCGGACAGCCCCGCGCGTAGACACGAATACCGACTTCGAGTTTGAACCGGGGATGGCGGCGAGCTTCCACAGAATCCTGAATCTCTTCCCTGCCGAATTGATTGCGCCCTGCCACTCCGAGGGCTCCCGGACCTGCGGACTGCGCCGAACCGGGGGAGCGGACTTGGCTCTCCAGATTGCGTCTAACCGCCGCCCCAAAGCAAGCGCAAAGGACCTTCGGGATGCATCGACAGCCTCGGCCGGCAACTTTAGAGCGCCGGAAATTCAGTCCCTGACCTTGTGCGCCTTGCCTAAACACTCTGCCTGGAAAAGCCGCTCGTCGACGCGATGCAGCCTCTTCTCTTGCGCCTTTGTCATCAGTGAATAGTGTCTTACGTCGAACAGGTGATACACGATAAACCACACTGGCTGCTCCGTGGTCATCCAATTTTGCCGGTCAAAGCGCTGCAGGTGAACCGGCCCTGAATACCGCCTCAGAGTGCGCTCACGCCGCAGGTTGAAATAGGCGTTGAAATAACTCAGCGCCAGTTCGCGCAGCGTGCGGTATACCGGCTCGCGCCCTCGGCACCCTGTGTAATTCGACTTGGCCACTGCGCCCCAGCAGCCGTCTTCGCGGTAAATGGCGATCACGTGATCGGTATCGTGCTCGGCCTCAAAATCCAGCAACAGTGGAGGATATCCGTTGGCCCGAAGTGCCGCCGCGGCGAAGATTGCGCCTTCGAGGCAATGCGACGATTCTTCCGCCAGCACCTTGCGGGGAGACCACGCCGTGTCTTCCAGGTGGTAGGGCATGTCGTCAAGAAACTTCTGAATGCCGTAGGGGTTCTTCAGGCTGCGCAGCTTGCGCAGTTCGGCTGGAGTAAAGCTTGAGTCAGGAACTCCGTTTTTCTTGGCGGCCAACTGGTCCGGTTCCTCGCTAGTCGGTCACGACGGTCTTCTTCTTTTTGACCACGGTCGCAGTGTTCGCGTCAAATAAAATCATGCAGCGGGACCCTTCTTCCTCGAACTCCCAGTTGTCGCTCCCCCACTGTTTCTTTTCCACGTTGAGGTCATGCCCACTCACGACCTTCGAGACTTCGTCCTTGGTCATGCCTGACGAACCTGCGTCGCACACCGAAGCGCGATGCGGGTCCAGAGGCTGGCCGGTATCTGCCGGTGGTTGCGTCACGGGTTCGCTGGCAACAACTGCGCCGGTAGGGGTGATCTGCCGGCGCCACAGTTCGCGGCCGTCGGCGGTGAGCGCGCGAACAAACGCCCCCTGCGGACATTCTTCCTCATCATAGAGGTCGGGCCCTGTTGCGCTTGGCACCGCCTGGGTCATCTTCTTGCTCTTGCACCCCGGCAATGGGGCAACGGTCCAGGGCAGCGTCCCAGCCGGCAGCGCGTGGTTCGAACCAATGTCAACTGTCGCTTGCGCAGAGTCAGCTTGCGCGGATGCGGTCAACGTCACACCGGTCGCCTCGGCCTCCGCCTGCACCACCGCTTCGTCGCCATTCGTAGTGAGTTTGGCCGCGTGTTCCAAGGAGACACTCCAGCGCACGTTGTGTCGCATCCTGCCGTCTTTCCCGACTGCGCGGAACGTGCGGGTCTCGCCCTGCAACATCGTGACTCGTCCCGGGGAAATGGTCAGCGCAGGGACTTCCTGCGCGGAAGCAGGCGAGGAAACCGCGAC
>DATDGW010000043.1:0-6763 GCA_036521895.1 Candidatus Sulfotelmatobacter sp.
CTCACCCCGAGCTTCTCGGCGATCGCCACATTCTGCTGACCTGCCACCGCGCCCAAGATAATCCGGCAGCGCAGGGCAACCTGTTGTGGAGTACCGTCGGCGGATTCCCATTGTTCCAGCTGCGCGCCTTCCGCCGCGTGCAAATTGATCGCCAAGCTCGTGTTCGGCATATGCGAGAGCATAGCAATTGCTGTAAAGTCTGTAAAGCTATTTATGATACACTCCACTAGCCGTCGACCGCGAGGGCACCGAGGTTTGCGATTGGCTCAACTCCGCTGGCATCACCTGCGTGCTGGTCAAGTACCGCGTGCCTGACTCGGGGCCTCTTCCGAAATCATCTGCGGCATTGCAGGACGCACAACGCGCCCTCGGAGTCGTCCGGTCGCACGCGGCAGAGTGGCACGTTGACCCGAGGCGCATTGGGCTACTCGGATTCTCTGCCGGAGCCCATCTTGCAGCGGCGCTCAGCACGCACTTTGAGCAGCGTCTGTACGACCCTATCGACGAAGCTGACAAAGTCAGCTGCCGGCCTGACTTTGCCGTGATCGTTGATCCAGGGTACCTCGCTCTCTCCGAACAGAACTTCGCGCCCAACACCGAGATTCACGTCACCGAAAAAACTCCGCCATCTTTTATTGTTCAGGCGGAGGACGATCCTGTGCATGTCGAGAATTCCACTGTCTACTTTCTCGCGCTGAACAACGCGAAGGTTCCCGCCGAACTGCACATCTACGCCAACGGCGGACACGGCTACGGATTGCGGCGCACTGAACTACCAGTCACAGCCTGGCCGAAACTGGTGGAAACGTGGCTGCAAACCATTCCCCTGGCGCCTGCAACTGCTCCCTAAACGATTAGCGGAATCGGTGCGCACCTATGCCTTGAGATCACCCTCCAAATGTGTTTTCATAAGGGGAATGCCGGGATCGAATCGCCGGTCCCGTGCGCGCCGTAACCTCCACCCTTAGCCCTCACTTCTAAGGAGAAAAATCATGAATAAAGTCTCGTATATTCCCCAAGACTACAACACCATTACGCCCTATCTGGTCATTCGCGGTGCCGCGAAGGCCATCGATTACTACAAGAAAGTTTTTGGTGCCGCCGAACTGTTTCGCATGGATGGTCCGGATGGCAAAGTCGGTCACGCCGAATTGAAGATCGGCAATTCCCACATCATGCTGGCAGATGAGAATCCCAGCATGGGGCAGGGACACACCAGCGCGACCACGATTGGCGCGAGCCCGGTCAGCCTCTATGTTTACTTTCCCGACGTGGACCGCGTGGTCGAGCGTGCTGCTGCCGAGGGCGCGAAAATCCTGAAGCCGGTGGAGGACCAGTTCTACGGCGATCGTTCCGGCTTCCTCCAAGACCCGTTCGGACATTTGTGGGGCGTGGCCACGCATGTGGAAGATGTCGCACCCAAGGAACTGGAAGAACGAGCGAAGAAGGTAAGACCGGCTGCGTAGTTCGTTTTCAAACAGCGAGGTGGAGCAGTGACGCTCCGCCTCGACTTTGCTTTTACTGCCGGATCCTCGGATTCGCCACCGAGTACAACACGTCGGTCAGGAAATTCACGGCAACGTAAGTCAACCCGATCGCCAGGATGCACCCTTGCACCAGGAAATAGTCACGGCTGGAGATGGCGTCGACGGTGAGGCGGCCGAGGCCGGGCCAGGAAAAAATCTTTTCGGTGACGATGGCACCGGCGAGTAACGCGCCGAACTGCAGGCCTAGAACCGTGAGTACGGGAATCATGGCGTTGCGGAGGGCGTGGCGGTAGACCACCGTGCGCTCGGGCAAGCCCTTGGCGCGGGCGGTGCGGATGTAGTCCTGACTGAGTTCCTCGAGCATGGAGGTTCGCACCATGCGGGTCAGAATGGCGGCAAGCGCGCTTCCCATCGTGAGCGCCGGCAGCACGAGATTGGCGAAGGCGCCCGCACCCGAGACCGGGAGCCATCCGAGTTTGATGGAGAACAACAATATGAAGATCGGCCCCAGTGCAAAATTAGGGAAAGATAGGCCGAATAAGCTGACCACCGACAGCAGGCGATCGTCCCAGCGGTTGCGGCAACGGGCGGAACGGACGCCGGCGGGGATCGAAAGGATGATGGCCACGCAAAGCGACGCCAGCGTCAGCCGCAAGGTGTAGGGATAGGCTTGGGCGAGACTGAGCGTCACGCTCTTGTTGTAGCGAATGGAGCGGCCGAGATCGCCATGCAGCACCCCCTTCCAGTAGCGGATGTATTGCTCGCCCAGCGGGGCGTCGAGGCCGTAGGCGTGGCGGGTAGCGGCGATGTCGGCGGCCGGTGCGCCTTCCCCGAGCATCTGCGCGATCGGGTCTCCGGGAACGAGGTGAATGAGAAGGAAGACGAGACTGACGACCAGCCAGATGACCGGCAGGGTGTAGAGGACGCGTTGGAAGAGGCGGGAGAGCATGTGGCGCGATGGTCCGTTTTGAGTTCTCAGCTCTCTAGAAAAACTCCTTGGTCCCTGTCATCCTGAGCGCAGCCAGCTCGAATGAACTGGTGCAGTCGAAGGATCCCTACCCTCAACCATCAATCCCAGCGTATTTGAGGATTGTCTGCGCATACGCTGGCCTCAAGAGCCCTGAGAGAACGCCTCGAGGCGACACGCAGGAGCAATAGTCGAGTACGGATCCTTCGACTGCGTGCGACGGCTCGCTGCGCTCTCCGTCGTGCTCCGCTCAGGATGACAAGCATAGGTTACGCCTCTTCAGTCGCCACCTTGTTTGGCCGCTTCGGCTTCGCTCTCGACCCTCGCGGTCTTTTCGATTCGCACTCGCGCAATGCGATGGCCTTCCAACGCTTCCACTGTGTAGCGGCGGCCTTCGTATTCGAAGGAATCGCGCAGCGCCGGAATCCTCTGCAGTCTGGCCAGAATGAATCCCGCCAGGGTTTCGAAACCGGCGTCGCGCGGGAGCTTCAACGCATGCTCGGCTTCGAGGTCGCGGATATTGACCGAGCCCTCGAGCACCAGGACCGATTCATCTTCCAGGGCGGGTTCGCTCGGAGAGACATCGAACTCGTCCTCAATGTTGCCGACCAGCTGCTCGAGGATGTCCTCGACCGTGATTACGCCAGCGGTCGAGCCGAATTCGTCGACCACCACCGCCAGGTGACGGCGGCGATCTTTGAACTCGGCCAGCAGCTCCGCCAAAACCTTGGTTTCGGGCACCACCAGCACGTCGTGCATGATCTGGCCAATCTGCATGCGGGCGATGCGCGTGGAGGTGGATTGACCTAGGTTGCTCAGGCGCAGGCGCATCCAGCGCATGAGGTCTTTGTAGTAGAGCACCCCGACAATATGCTCGGGACCCCGTTGCGGATCGTAGACAGGGATGCGCGAGTGCTGGCCTTCGACGACACGGGCCAGAGCTTCGTCGAGTTGGAGGTCGGAGGGCAGGGAAAAAATATCGGGCCGCGCCACCATCACCTCGCGCACCGTGATGCTGTCGAGTTCGATGGCGCTGTGAATCATCTCTTCCTGAAACTCGGGGATCTGACCGAACTGGCGACTGGCGGTCACGATGAGTTTAAGTTCGTCGGGCGAGTGGACAGCACCTCCGCGGCGCGTAGGTTGCGCACCGAACATCCTAAGAACCAGTCCGCCGGAGCGGCGCATAAAGAAAAGGACGGGACGCGTAAGCGTGAGGAACGCCTCCATGGGCGCGGCCACAGCAAGCGCAACCTGCTCCGCCCGCTGCAGCGCCAGAGTTTTCGGTACCAGCTCGCCCAGGATCACATGCATGTAGGTGATCAGGCTGAATGCGATGGCAATGGCGATGGTGTGGGCGTATACCGCAGCATGCGGTACTTCGTGGACGAACTGCATACCTTCCACCAGGCGGGCAACCATGGGCTCGCCGATCCAGCCCAGGGTCAGGCTGACCATGGTGATTCCCAGTTGAACTCCATTCACGACTTCGTCGAGGTTCTGGTGGAGGCGCTGCACGATGCGCGCGCCGATGCGTCCTGCTGAAATGAGCTGCTGGATGCGGGTATCGCGCACGCTCACCAGGGAGAATTCGGCTGCCGCGAAGAAGGCATTGGCCGCCACCAGGAGAAGGATCAGAAAGACCCGGAGCAGCACAAAGGCGATCATGGAAGGGTAATTCTAACATTTGAAACCAGTTGCCGTTTGCCAATGCCAGTACTGGGTGCATGCACGGTGGCGCTGACACTGACCCATGGGCTGCGCTTGGGGCAGGCTCCCAGCTGCCGGGACGGCAGCGCTACTCGTGCGCGAGGTCACAAAATTCCGTTTGGTTATCGGCTATCCTTTTAACAGGTCACGGGTCTAACTGGCAGGCATTAGATGGGTTAGCGGTGACCGTGGTCTTTTTTCACCTCGGATCGGAAATCATTTTTTTGCAGGAACAAAAGTGAGTTGGGCCGCGTACTAGGGAGTGAGGGCAGCAGAATGGGTCCCCATCTCCACGTGGCGGTATCTACAGGAGGCGTTGTGAACGGTAACGGAAATAATAAGAAGAAGCGTCGCAAACTGATTATCTGGGGCAGCGTGGTAGCAGTCATCGTGCTGCTGATTGCGGGTGGAGTGGTCGCGGCGACGCGTGGCGGAACCAAGATTGATCCATCGAAACTCGCCAAAGTGGAAAAGGGCGACCTGGCCAAGAGCGTGGTGGCAACCGGCAAGGTCACGCCCATCACCAAGGTCGAAGTAAAGTCCAAGGCCAGCGGCATTGTGAAGAAGCTGCTGGTCGATTACGGCGATCACGTCAAGAAGGGCCAGCTGCTGGCCCAGTTGGACAAGATCGAGATCGAAGCGCAGGTGGAGCAATCGCGCGCGGCTTTGGATGCTGCCCAGGCGAACTTGAAGAGTTCGCAGGCCGACTTCGAGCGCGCCAAGGTTGACGCCGAAGGTCCAGACGTTCCCCTGTTGAAGCGCGCGTATGACAGAGCAGTCGGAATGGCGAAGGACGGCGTGGTGTCCGCTTCCGCCCTCGACGACGCGCAAAAGAACTACGAGATGGCCCTGAACAAGCAGAACGTTTCGAAGGCGCAGGTGACCGTGCTCAAGGCCAAGATCGCGCAGTCCCAGGCGCAAGTTGCCCAGGACCAGGCAAATCTGAAGCAGCTTGAAGAACAGCTCAGCTACACCGACATCATCTCGCCAATCGACGGAATCGTGCTCTCGCGCGATGTGCAGATGGGCGACGCGGTCAGCTCGATCCTCGTGTTGGGTTCATCGGCCACTCTGGTCATGACGCTGGGCGATACCAGCGAGGTGTATGTGAAGGGCAAGGTCGACGAGAGCGATATCGGCAAGGTCTATCTCGGACAACGCGCGCGGATCAAAGTCGAGTCGTTCAAGGACAAGACTTTCGACGGCAAGGTAACGAAGATTTCTCCGATGGGGGTGGAGAAAGACAACGTCACCACGTTTGAGGTGCGGGTGTCGATTCAGAATCCGGGCGGCGAACTCAAAGCTGAGATGACCGCCAACGCGGAAATCATCCTGGAAGAGCACAAGAACGTGCTGCAGATTCCCGAAGGCGCGATCCTCTACGACAAGGATAAGAAGGCTTCGGTCGAAATTCCCAACCCGAAGGGCAAAGAGGGTAAGGATAAAGTTGCCGTCAACATCGGGATCTCGAACGGCGCCAAGACCGAAGTCCTCAGCGGACTGAAGGAAGGCGATCAGGTCGTACTGCAGTAAGACCGTCAACAGGGTCTTAGGTCTTGGGTATTTAGGTGTGTAGCCTAAGACCTGCCACCTAAGACCCAAGTTCTTTGTAGCTTCGGAAATCATTCGGTATTGGCCATGACTCTCTCCGAAATTCTGCGCCAGGCGTTCGCCACATTCCGGGCCCACAAGATGCGCACCTTCCTCACGATGTTTGGAATCGTGTGGGGGATCGCGTCGGTGATCATCCTGGTGGGGTTGGGGCGAGGCTTCAGCGTCGATCAGAAAAAGCACATGCAGAGCCTGGGCAAGGACCTGGTCATCATGTGGGGCGGACGCACCAGTTCTCAGGTCGGCGGGCGTGCGGCGGGCAGAGAGATACATCTCAGCGTCGACGATGCCGACTTGATTCGCGACGAATGCTATCTGGTAAAGAACGTCAGCCCCGAGTTGCGGCGCACGATTCCTGAAGTCAGTCAGTACAATCTGGCGAACCGCGGCGTGGTTGGCATGTGGCCGTCGTATCAGGACTTCCGGTCGCTGCAGATTTCCGAAGGGCGGCTGATTTCTGAAGACGACGAGCGCGAGGGCCGGCGCGTGCTGGTGCTGGGCTCTAAGGCCTACCGGCAACTGTTTCCCGGCCAGCCCGCAGTGGGCGCCAGCGTGCTGGTGCAGAGCGTGCCATATCTGGTGATTGGAGTTCTGCAGGAGAAGAAGCAGAACTCGAATTACAGCGGGCCCGACAACGACTATTTGTTCGCGCCTTACTCAGCGATTTCGCGCGACTTTCCCCCACCGACCAAGCCCGGAGCCGGGATTACGCGTGGATATCTGGATGACATCGTTTTCGAAGTAGGGGATCCCGAAGAACATGAGGCGGCAGTCCTGCAGGTGCGAAGCGCGCTGGCGCGGGTACACCACTTCGACGCCATCGACAAAGACGCGCTGTTTGTCTGGGACACGATGGACGGCGCCAAGATGTTAGATAAGATTTTCGGCGTGGTCACCATCTTCTTCGGTTGCGTTGCCATTGTGACGCTGTGCCTGGGCGGCATCGGCGTGATGAACATCATGCTCGTATCCGTTACCGAGCGCACCC
>DATDGW010000044.1:0-2756 GCA_036521895.1 Candidatus Sulfotelmatobacter sp.
GCGGACGTACCGGAAAGAAGGAACTGGTGCGCTGGGAAACTGGGTCCCTGGTTCGTCTGGAACATGCGGTCGCCAAATGTATATTGCTGCGCAAGTTGGAAGTAGGGAGCCACGTCTGAGGACTGCACGTATTGAAACTGAGGGTTGGGCGGGCAACCTGCCGTGTTGGGATCGCAAGCCGTAATCTTGTCGGCTCCATCCATTTTCCCGTTGTCGTACATCAGCATGAAATCCGCGTGGCGGTGGCCTAGATCATAACCGTTGGCTAGTGAAATAGGCGCAAGAGTAATCGTCTGCCCCAGCGAGTTCATGCCGGTGTTGGCGATGTCGGCGTTGGGCAACCCGTGGAACAGGTTGTCGGGAGTACGGTTCTCCTGGACGATGATGACGACGTGCTTGACGTTTCCCTGACGGGGAGCGCCGCCGGCGCAGGCATTCAAGTTGAGCAAGACAGCACTGGCAAGGAGCAATGAGAGCGAGAACCAGAGGAGTGCAGTTCGGCTCATGGGGGCATCCTGGCGAATGGCGTTAGCCATGATATGTTAACCCGAATGACGGGTTTACCACTCGGCGGCAGAGACAATATTCACGGAAGGATGGTCAATTTCACAGGTTGCGGGACAGCGACAGAATCCGCCCCAGATGACAGATGGCGGACTGATCGCTAACAGGCTTTTCTCTGTTATAGTTCGGTCAAGCCAGTGCTTCGCCCTGATGCCCGGCTTTCCGAATCGCATGGAACTGATCTCGCCCACGGAGTTCGCTAAACAGAAGGTCCAGGCGGTTCAGGATTACACCTTGCTGGCTGCGCAGTCGGTCGGCAATCTTTTTCGCAAACCTCTTTATTTCGCAGACATGGTGCAGCAGGCCGACCTGATTGGCGTGGGATCGCTGCCCATTGTCGTGTTGACCGGGTTCTTCACCGGCGGCGTCCTCGCCCTGCAAACCGCGAACACGCTGCAGCGTTTTGGATCCATCACTCTGATCGGGCAACTGGTCTCTACTTCCATGGTGCGCGAACTGGGGCCGGTGCTTACGGGACTAATGGTTGCTGGACGGAATTCTTCGGGCATGGCCAGCGAGTTGGGATCGATGGTCGTGACCGAGCAGATCGACGCCATGCGCGCCCTGGGCACTGATCCCATGAAAAAGCTGGTGACCCCGAGGGTCACCGCCACGGTCTTCATGCTGTTCTTCCTCAGCATCATTTCTGATCTGGTCGGACTCGCCGGCGGCCTCATGGTGGCCAAACTGTTCCTGAGTCTCGATGCGCGCCAGTACTGGGCGAATGCCTGGCAGGTGCTGGTGCTGCAGGACGTTTTCATGGGACTGCTGAAACCGGTCTTGTTCGGCTTTATCATCGCGACGGTGGGCTGCTATTACGGCATGACTGCGCGTGGTGGAACGCAAGGCGTGGGCCGGGCAACTACGCAAGCAGTGGTGGCGGCGTCTGTATTTATTCTGGTCACAGATTTCTTCGTCACCAAACTGTTGATCTCCATTCTGTCGTACAGGTAAACGCATGTCCGCGCCCACTCTGCCTATCGATCACGCTGACGCCGTCACCGAGCGGCCGTCTGGGTCCTCCATTGTTTTCGAAGACGTGCATCTGGCGTTTGAAGAAAACGAGGTCTTGCGCGGCGTCTCGTTCCATCTGCCCTATGGAGAAACCAAGGCGTTGTTCGGCGTTGCGGGATCGGGCAAGAGCACGATTCTGAAGCTGGCGCTGGGCTTGCTGCGTCCAGACTCTGGCAGGATCACGGTTCTCGGGAATGAAGTCACGGAGATGCGCGAACAGGATCTGTTTCCGATGCGCGGCAAGCTCGGCATGGTCTTCCAGGAAAGCGCGCTGTTCGATTCGCTTACGGTGAGCGAGAACGTTGCCTACCGCCTGATGGAAGAGCGCGGAATTTATGACGACTTGATCGACGCGCGAGTGCGCGAAGCGCTGCGGTTTGTCGAGTTGGAACACACTCTCGATAAGTTCCCGTCCGAGCTTTCGGGAGGCATGCGGCGGCGTGTGGCCATCGCCCGCGCCATCATCACGCAACCCCAGCTCTTGCTCTACGATTCCCCGACTGGCGGACTGGACCCGGTTACGTCGAATACGATCGTGGAGTTGATCATGAAGCAGCGCGACGTGTACCGGACGAGTTCCCTGCTCGTGACGCACCGACTGCAAGACGCCTTCACTATGGCCACGCATGAATTCGATCCGAAAACGAACCAGATGCGCGTACTGCCACGGGGACAGTACTGCGATGCTCCGATGAGTTTTCTGGTTCTGCGCGATGGCAAGGTGATTTTCGACGGCGACGTTCGCCAGCTGACCCACACGAACGACGAGTATATCCGCGAGTACATCTCGTAGGCAGGCTTATGCCCTATTCGCTGCCGGAAGAACAGAGGCAACAACTCTCGGCCGGGATTGCCGCCTACATCGCAGAACAGCGAGCTGCTCTTCACAGCAACGCAGCGTCCATCGGGGCAGGACAAAAAGGCGCTGCCAGCGTTCTTTCCGGCAGACCTGCTGACCAACGTGCGAGTGCTCCGGGGGCGTGCCCCCGAACCGGCGTTCTACCCGCAGTTGCGAGCGATAGGAATCCGCAATGCGCCGGCGTCTTCAGGCATGGCCGGCAGGACATTTCAAGACGTGGTTGTGCACGTTGAACCGCTGACGATTCCACTGCTCTTTCATGAACGGGTGCATGCGATTCAGTACAGGCATCTCGGATTACAGGGATTTGCGGATGCCT
>DATDGW010000045.1:0-7481 GCA_036521895.1 Candidatus Sulfotelmatobacter sp.
CTCCACAAAAAACACCTGAAACTCTTCTTGCGTGTACACTCCTTTTTGAATCAAAAGAGTATTCATCGCGTACACACTAGCCTTGAAGCCTTCGTCCCGCGACGTCATTTCGATCGCCCTCTTCAAAAGACATGCGGTTTACTCTCTCCGGAATTTCATCAGACCCTTCCACCAGCCCACAGTCAATAAGAAATGTATGTCCTCGACGTGTGGGCGTCATGCGGAGCGGAGCCGCTTTTCAGGCGGAGAGAAGCATCCCGCGCGAACTCCCCCAGCGCCGAACAGACTCCCCATTGTTACAATCCGATGAAATTAACGCCCGCCCAGGCCTCCGGCAACTGACAACTGTCAACCGCCCGCTCCTTTCCATTTACAATAATCCCGTGAAGCCGAGCCTTTTCGTCGTAGAAGACGATCCCGACATTTCCCGCCTCGTCCGCCATCACCTCGAAAACGAAGGCTTCACCGTCCGCGTCTACCCCACCGGCGCCAATGTCCTCGCCGACGCCGAACGCCAGCGCCCGGCGCTCTTCGTTCTCGACATCATGGTCCCCGGCAAAGACGGTCTGGAAATCTGCCGCACCATCCGCCAGACCCCCGGCCTCGCCGCGGTCCCGGTAATCTTCCTCACCGCCAAGAGCAGCGAAGCCGACCGCGTCCTCGGTCTCGAACTCGGCGCCGACGACTACATCGCCAAGCCCTTCAGTCCCCGTGAACTTGTCGCCCGCGTGAAAGCCGTGCTGCGCCGCTTCGAGCGCCCCCTGCCGCCCAGCCCGATGAAAGTCGGCGACATCGAAATCGATCCCTCGGCCATGACCCTGATGGTGCGCGGAACGCTCGTCCCCACCACCGCCACCGAATTTCGCCTGCTCGACTACTTCGCCCGCCACAAGGGACGCGTCTTCAGCCGCGATCATCTCCTCGACTCAGTCTGGCGCGACACCGCCTACGTTACTCCGCGCTCGGTCGACGTCTACGTCCGCCGCATCCGCGAAAAAATCGAGCCCGATCCCGAGAACCCGCGTTACCTCAAAACTGTCCGCGGCGCCGGCTACCGCTTCGAGGTCCCCAAATGACGCGGGTCACGAGGAGACTGCCGAGAACGTGAAGAACCGCATCTTCTTCAAACTCCTTGCCGTCTTCCTGATCGTCATCGCCGCTACCGCCACCACTCTCGACGTCATGATCGGCGGCGCCTGGGAAGCCTCGCTGCGCACCGAGATCGAGCGCAACCTCACCCAGAAGGCCCAACTCTTCGCGCACCGCGTCGAAACCGATCGCGCCCACTCTCTCTCCGAAATCGCCGCGCAGGAAGCCCTCGCCGCCGGCGCCCGCGCCACCATCATCGATGCCTCCGGCAAAGTCCTCGCCGACTCCGAATCCGATCCCGCCAACATGGAGAACCACGCCACCCGCAAGGAATTCGCTGCTGCCCTCGCCGGCCGGACGGGCAAGAACGAGCGCCGCAGCGCCACGCTTGGCATTCCATTTCTCTATGTGGCTGTTCCTGTTTCCGGGGGCGCGGTTCGCCTCGCCTATCCGCTTTCCGACGTGGAAGCGGTTCAGGCTCAGGTCAACCGCCGCCTGATCTGGGGATCCACCATCGCCCTATGCCTGGCCTTGCTCATCGCGGCCTCCGCCTCCATCTGGACCTCGCGCCGCCTGGAGCACATCGTCGACGTCGCCGTCCGCATCGAGCAAGGCGACCTCCGGGCCCGCGTCGACGACGGTCCCCGCGATGAAATTGGCCGCGTCGCCGCCGCCATCGACAAAACCGCCGGACAGGTCGAACGCAGCTTCGCGGCCGTGCGTTCCAGCCAGCGCCAGCTCGAAACTCTGCTTAACAGCATGCAGGACGCGGTCATCGCCGTCAGCTCCGACGGCCTCGTGCAGTGGGCCAACCAGCCCATGGACCGCCTCGTTCCCCAGCACACGCGCCTCAACGCGCCCGTCGTCGAGACCATCCGCGATCCCGATTTTCTCGCCGCCGTCAAAGCTGCCACCACGACCAAGCAGGTGAAGACCACCCGCGCCACCTCCATCGTTCCCGGCCGCGCCTTCGACGTCACCGCCGCGCCCCTGCCCGATGGCGGCGCCGTCGCCGTCCTCCGCGATCTCACCGAAACCGAGCGCGTCGAAAAAACCCGCCGCGATTTCATTGCCAACGTCTCTCACGAACTCCGCACTCCGCTGACTTCCATCCAAGGATACTCCGAAACGCTCCTCGACCTCAGCTCCGAAAATTCCGGCCCCAACCGCGAGTTTCTCGAAATCATCCGCAAAAACGCCGCCCGCATGTCGCGCCTCACCGAAGACCTGCTGACTCTCGCCCGCGTCGAATCCGGCGAGACCCGCTTCGATACCGAACCCCTTCCTCCCATTGAACTTCTCCACGATGCCGAAGAGAGTTTCCGCGAGATTGCCCGCGGTCAGGGAGTCGAATTGCAAATCGTCGAGACGAATCCAGACCACGGCTCCGTCGAAACTCTGCCCTCCGTGCGCGCCGACCGCGAAGCCATCCACCAGGTATTCTCCAACTTGATCGACAACGCCATGAAGTACGGCCGCTCCGGCGGACGCATTGTCCTGGGTGCGCGCCCCGCCAAACGCGGCGTCGAATTCGGGGTTGAATTTTATGTTCAGGATTTCGGCGCCGGCATCTCCTCCGAACATCTCCCGCGCCTCTTCGAACGCTTCTACCGCGTCGACAAGGCCCGCTCCCGCGAATCCGGCGGCACCGGACTCGGCCTCGCCATCGCCAAGCACATCATGCTCGCCCACGGCGGCTCCATCCGTGCGGAAAGCGAACTCGGCCATGGCAGCATCTTCCTCTTCACCCTCCCCAGCGCTGAACACACGTAGCGAGGACGCATGCGCGCGCCCGGTCCGACCGAAGCGCTCCCCGGGAAAGCGGGTCCTTCGTGGTTGTGGGTTTGGCGTTGCCCCCCCCGGAAATTGTGCCCTCTTTACTTCAATTCCCTTTGCATTTGCTCCCTCAAAGCCGACAATAGTAACAAGAGAGTTCCGCCATCAGTCCGTGGGCACGAAAAATGACGGAAAATTCACAGCTTATTAACCATGATCTCCACAAGAAAATCTATCCTTAGTTGTTGCCCATCCCATCCCAAGAACGGCAGAATCCTGACGACGGTGCCCAGAAATCCCTCCGTCGCCAACGTTCTCGCCGGGCGGACATTAGTATGAGTACCGCGACCAAATCTCCGAATCCTGAACCGGCTCATCACTACATCGTGCGGCGCACCGTCGAGGCCTGCAACATGGCCAAAGAAGCCGCCGGCGCCGCCGCCGAGGGCATCGCCACCGGATCCACCGCCTTGCTCAACTCCCTCCGCCAGCGCGAGCGCGAACTCGATACGCTCGACATGGAAATCGACAGTGGTGTCACCACCGCCATCACCGAGGTCGGCCCCGCCGAAGCCCGCGAACTTCTTGCCTGCATGAAGTTCATGATCGGCCTCGAGCGCATCGGCGATCTCCTGCTCAGCTTCGCCAACAGCGCCCTCTCCGTCAGCGGACGCATCGACTCCGAGGACACTCGCGACCTCACCCAGATGGCTACCATCCTCGAGAAGATGCTCACCGACTGCGGTTCCGCTTTCTCCGCCCGCGAAATCGGCAAGGCCATCGACGTCCTCCGCGCCGACGCCGAAATGGACCGCCTCCGCAACCTCATCTTCCTGCGCCACATCGAGAATCCCGAAAACGTCCACCGCCAGGCCAGCCTGCAAATCATCTTCATGACCCAGTCCCTCGAGCGCGCCGGCGATCATGCCAAGAACCTCGCCGAAGAAGTCTGCCACTTTGTCAGCGGACACACCGTCCGCCACGTCCTCATTGCCTACGACAAGCCCGTCGAACAGATGTTCATCGACTACCTCCGCCGCCGCGACCACAACCGCTGAAGATTGAGACGAAGCGCAGTATGTGGCGCGGGCGCCCCCGCCCGCGCTGGCGCTATTCCTCAACTGTCATAATTGCCGATTGCGTTCGTACCCCAACCTTGGCACCGTGGGGAGCGTCCGACTCGGGATCGACAAGGAAGGTTTTCATGAAGCGCTTGTCTGAAGTTTCGCGTCGTGAGTTCATAAGCCTGACTGCCGCGGGATTGAGTCTGGCGAACTCCACCCGGTTGTTCGCTGAGTCACATAACGAACGGTTCCACGAGGACGCCGCCCAAAAGCCAGCCGCCTCCGGCCCAACCCCGGCCCCCCTTGGCCCCGATGAAGCACTGGACGACCTGCTCGACGGCAATGCCCGTTTCGTCAAGGGCCAACCCACTGGACCGCGGCGCAGCCCCGAGGATTTCCGCGCCCTCGCGGAAGGTCAATATCCCCACGCCGTGATTGTCAGCTGTGCCGATTCGCGGGTCGCGCCCGAGATCCTGTTCGACGTGGGCGTGGGCGACATCTTTGTTGTGCGGATCGCCGGCAACGTCATCGGGGCGCCGGTGCGACGGTCAAGGGCAGCATTGAATACGCCATCGCCGAACTGAATGTGCCCCTCATCGTCGTCCTCGGTCACAGCGGTTGTGGTGCGGTCAAGGCCGCTATGAAGCATATCGATGCGAAGGATCCTTTACCGGGAGCAATCAACGGCCTCGTTGAATTAATCAAACCCGCCGTCGCCCCAGAGCCATGGGAAACCCGGCGACGCACTCGACAACGCCATTCGCAAGAACGTAGAGCTTGGGGTCGAAAGCCTCCAGCAGCTCCAGCCCATCGTGGCGCCGCGAGTCAAAGAAGGCAAATTGAAAGTGGTGGGTGTGGTCTACGATCTGCGCACAGGAACCGTCACCAAACTCTAGCGCGGAATGTCGTGAGTTTTTCGAGATTTTGCCCTGTGCCCGATTGCACGGTTACTTCCGTTCCCCGCATCGGCCCGCTGCCGCGCACCAGCGTGTACGATGAACCATGAAACGAATCTGTGCTTCTCTCCCGCCTCTCCTCGCGCTGCTCCTGCTCCAAGGCTGCAATGCCCTGAATCCGTTGTGCGGAAGCTCCCGTCCCGCTCCCGTCCTTGACTCGCTTTCCGCTACCACCATCACCTTCGCGCAGGTGCAGCAGGGATTTCTTCTCACTCTGAATGGCAGCGAGTTCGTTGCCTCCTCGTTCGTCATCATCAACGGGACGACGGTCAGCACCCAGGTCCTGAGCAGCAAACAGCTGTCAGTCACGATCTCGACCACACTCATCTCCGCTCCCGGAACTGCCAGCATCACCGTGAATACTCCTAGCGGAAACTCGGGATATGTCGGCTGCACCAGCGGCGGTACCAGTCACGCCCTCGTGCTGACGATTACCTAGGCCAAGAACACACACCTCACCCTCAGTTCTCCCTCGCGCAGCATTAGAGTTGTGTCGATTGAGAACTCATCGGACTCACCGACGAGTTCCTACGCGGTCTGCGTCGGAGTTGGTGCCACCGCAGTTCGTTTCAGGTTTGCCCAATAGCGATCTTCGTGCACCGTCCGCCCCGGTTCATCCGTCTTGGCCGCATCGAGCTGGACAGGTTTGCGGCAGATGGCACACGGTGCGGTTCTCCTGGCTGACTACTCTTCGGACATGGGAAATCTCCTGACTGCACTTCAACCAGCGAACGGATGAGGTTTTGCGGTTCTGACGCGATCGCATTTGGCGTACGTACATTCAAACCACGATTCGTCGGCACACCCTGATGACCGCATCCCGCTGCAAACGAACCACTCTTCTTCTCTCCCGCCATTGCCCGTCATAGCCTGGGACGCATCGCCTTCGACACAATACAGGCATCGGACCATCCTGACCTCGTCTTGCCGCGCGGTCTTCCGAGGTTGGAACTAGCCATTCAGCGACTTACCTTGGTCTGATGTGCCCTGCGGGTTGCAAATCGGCGAACCCCCACGGTTGCCTTCGGTGGCTGGATGCTACACCCCAACTCCGGCCTCGTCTGCACGGTTGGTGTCATACATATGAGTGGTTCAGTACATACAAGAAGGCGAAATGCGCGTAACTTGAAGATGTCTCTTCGAGCATCGTTCCGCCGGGCGCTTCCTTGGCAACGGTTCCTTGCGAAATCAGACGGATTTTCCGTTGCCGCGAGGAAGCCCGTTGTGGCCAAACTATCTGCTCGTTTGCTCAAACCCTTTAGCCCGTCGTCTGGCGCTGACGGCGATGGCAGGGAAATTGGCAACTTCATTTTGCGCGCACTTCCCCGCAAGGAACTCACCCGCATTCTGCCTTCCGCGGAATTTGTGCGCCTCAAACTTCATCAGGTGCTCCATGAGCCCGGTGAGGCCATCAAGTCGGTATATTTCCTGAACAACGGCCTGGGTTCCGTCCTCACCACTCAGCCCGATGGCAAGACCGTTGAAGTCGGCCTCATCGGACGAGAAGGCTTTGTCGGTTTGCCCATTATCTTCGGCTTCAAGACCAGCGGCCTCCGGGTCGTCACCCAAGCCGATGCCACCGCCTACCGCCTGGAAGCGAAGTTCTTGCTCAGCATCCTCCCCAAGAGCCGGAAACTGGAAAAACAACTCCAGCGTTTTTGCATGATGCTGGCCATGCAGTCCACCCAACTCGCCGCCTGCAACCACCTGCATGATGTTGTGTCCCGGCTGGCGCGATGGGTGTTGATGAGTCATGACCGGGTTGCCAGCACCACTCTTCCCCTGACCCAGGATTTCTTGGCACAAATGTTGGGTACCCGCTGCGCCAGCGTCACCGTGGCGGCGGGTGTGTTGCAGAATTCAGGGGCCATCGAGTTCTCTCGCGGAAGCCTGCGCATTCTGGAACGCGCAAGGCTCGAAGCAGCAGCCTGCGATTGCTATCAAATGATCGAATGCCAGAAGAAAATATGGCTGGCGGAAGTGGACTAACGGTCACGCTTCTGGCCTGCCGATGGCGGAAAAATCCACTCCCTCAGAAACGCCATGAAATAGACGTGGCGCAGCAGAGGTGAAGCCCGCGCTGCGCCACCGAGGAACGAAGGGAAACGGATCGCGTTCGGGGTTCGTGGGGTGATCGCGATCGTTCCTTCACCACACCTTTAGTCAAAAATCAACCTACCATTCCCCTCGATTCCGCGTCTGTTCAAAATTGCACAGCAGAGTCTCATGCCGGCCTGGCGTGAGCCTAGTCGCGAACCTCATGGCCGTTCTTTCGCCAGCGCCTTCAGTCGGATTTCATGCTTGAATATGTCCGCGCATTGCGGCAACTGCGTGCGGTACTTTACCGGCAGCTGCAGGCAAAGATCCACCGCGCTCTGGCGCATTTCGTGTAGCTCGAACATGGCCGACGTTGTCACCGTCAGCGTGGCGGGCGGCGGGGTGTTGGCCGAGGCCGGCTCCGCTTCGACCCGGATCACTCCTTGCTTGCTCCCACACGGCGCCAAACTCGGGACCGCGGCCCGGTCATGAGCAGGCGACTCATCGACCGAGGGTGACGGATCCACCAGGCCTTCCTCGATCCCAATCTCGCTGGCCG
>DATDGW010000046.1:0-2685 GCA_036521895.1 Candidatus Sulfotelmatobacter sp.
GACCACGCGGTACGGACATCGCGCGGGGTTATTCGATGACTCGTGGTTAACACGGAAAGTCATGACGTGGCCGCCTCCAGCAGCGCTTGAAACTGCCTGGGGTCGGCGCCCTTGGCGAAGAAGCTGTTCGGGTCATGGCCCGGGGGCAGTTCGACGGTGCAAACCTTCAACCGTTGTTCTCTAAGCCGGTGCGCGAGCGCTTGCGTGGCACGCTGCCCGCTGCCGTTGGCGTCGGCATCAAACGCCAGATAGATGGTTCGCATACCACTGCACAGTTGACGGAACTGGTATGCGTTGAGCTGTGTTCCCATGGCGCAGGTAACGTTGTGAAAACCGGCCTGCCACAGCACGGCGTAGTCGAACAGCCCTTCGACCAAAATGACTTCTGGATAACCACGGACGTGGTCCCACGAATACAGGCCGCCCTTGCTGCCTGGTAAGAAACGGTGAGGCGGCGCCGTTGCCGAGATGCTGCGGCCATAGAGATTACTTTCCAGCGGAAACACGATGCGATGTTGGTAAGCGTCATAGCCGGCGGCTGTGACCAGACCGGCTTGATGCAGGGCATGGTGCGGGTAGCCCATCTGCGTCAACCAACCTCGCAGACAAGCGCCGGGTGCATAACCAATTCGCATGTGCTCGATCAGTTCCGGCGACCGGACTCCGCGTTGATGCAGATAGGCGACAGCTTCGGCGTGGCGCTCCAACTGCATGGTGTAGAAACGGGTGGCTTCGTCGAGCAGAGGAGCCATACCACGCCATTGGCACAGTAAACCCAAAGCTTGAGGGAACCTCACCTGGTGATAGAGTTCGGCGAAGCGAATCACATCGCCGCCGCGGCCACAGCCGTAACAGTAGAAAAGATTCTTATTTGTGTCCACCACGAAACTCGGCTTGTGATCTTGGTGAAGAGGGCATAACCCCATCCATCGACCACGGCTGAGGCGTCGAGTGGACTGCCAATGATGAGCCTGCAAATAGTCCAGCAACGGAATCTCATGTTTTAGCTGGTCGAGAGCCTGGCGCATCATGGACTCTTTGCCTCCAGCGGCAGAATATTGCAAAGCGCGCCGAGATCCCAGGCAAGGATGGTGGGTGGCTGGAAAAAGTGCTCGTCTCGGACGCCAATTTTCACCCAACACCATACGCTAAGCAGCCGACGCCGCGCCCATCGGCGCACGGTGGATGGATCGGGTAAACGCGTCGGATCCTTACAGTGCGGAGCCGCTTGCTCCGCGGAGTCGCCAGCACCGATCCGCTCGCAGGCTTGCCGTCGACAATGCAGGCCGAAATGTCCGAATGGAGCCAGCCAGTCGGGCAAGATGGTGAAGGTCTTCTTGCAGGGCCGACAGATTCCGCGCCGCGCCCAGAAGATGCGATGCTGATCATCGTGGCACTGACGGAGTCGCCGGCCGTGGCCGATGATGGTGTCGTCTTGGCAGACAGGACATCGCCGGGGCAGAAGATCCAAGGGGATCACCCCGGGTCGATGTTGTCTTTCGCCCCTGGCAGTGCGATAAAAAGAATCAAGGCTGGCGTGAAGGCCCGCCGTTGACCGTTCCCTGCCAAAGTTTCGATCTGCTGCCGGGCCTTCACCCTCCCGTAAAGTCAGTTTCGAACAAAAAAGAATACTCCTTTACGCCGGCGGACGCGAAACCCCTCAATCAGAACTTTGGCCAGTTTAAAACGACAATACGGGCAGAAACGGTTCGAGGGATGAAGCCGCGTTCATCGGGAGCAATCTCCCCCAATCCGACTTAACCGGGCTCTCGCCTTAATCTGGGCTGGGCGCTAGCGGATGGCTTCGGTGAACGATTTTTGCGCGGGCGCGTTAAGGTGGGCCTGCCGAACGATCACTCCGCCGTGAACTAGCTCGATATCTTCTGACGTGAAGGTCAATTTTCCAGAAGCGATATCGGCATAGTCTTCAGGCGTCCATTGGGCCTTCATGATTCCTGTTGCGGAGTGCCGTCCCGTACCTTCCAGGATGTGCGCGATCTCGTGGGCGAGGATATACGCGAGCAGGTGCGGCTCATGTGCCGTGCTGACCAGGGCCTGAACGCGATCATAGAGGACGCGGATATCGTCGCCGGCCATCGGCTGGCAGAACGCGAGCGCCCCGGGCAACAAGTTGTCGGGGGTCTGGACGGTGAGATGGACTCGGATCGCGGCGCTACTTTGACAAGTGCTGCCGTGGATCCATTCGGCACGGACCGCGGCGCGGGCAAGGAGCTTCGAGGTTTCCAATTGCGCTAAGTAAGTAGTGCGAGTGCTGGCCTGGGCGATACGTTCCAGGCATACAAGGACTCCGGGCGCGGGCGTTGGCGGAGGAGACGGCGCGCTGGCGGCTCCGAGGATTTGCGCAAATGAAAGAACTGCGAGGATCTTCACTTGATATTCACCCAATTGTCTCATGATCGTCACTACACTGTTACCGAAGATCGGGCGGATAGTTACGCACTTCACGAGGTCGGGCTTATGGAGCACGGTTCAAATGAGCGTAAGGTTATGGGCGTGGCTTCTATCGGGGAATCGGTCTCTAGGCCGAAGTTCCACGGCCTGCTGAGGCTAAATTGAAGACACTGCTGGCACTTAGCCGGAAACGGCCCGGAGGCTACTGACTACGAGGCGCCAAGCCGACGCGGATGCCGAGCAGGGAGAAGGCGCGCTGCTGGAGGGGCGTGG